>JAPDJY010000019.1:0-62029 GCA_029258835.1 Thermoproteota archaeon
CCTCCCCCAACGGCAAGTATACGCCTCCTCCAACCTCCTTCAAGGGGTACATCTTCGCTGGGACCGTGGGCATGCCGACTGTCAGGTGGACTTCCACCCCTCCACGTAGACTATACTTGAAAAGCCTGTTAACCTTGATGTTCGCCATGATCCTGCTGGTGGCCTTCAGCGTTCCGGGATCCCCAAGGTAGCAGCCCCTGTAAATCCTTTCAGGCTCAACCCCCGTAACTGCAACGCCAACCCTGTCCCCAGCCTTAGCTTCCCCCCTATCCTCCCCAACGGACTGAATAGACCTAACCCTAACCCTAACACCCAAAGGCATAACCTCAACTTCACCTCCAACCCTCACCCTCCCCCTGTGGACGGTCCCCGTCAAAACGGTTCCAGCCCCCCTAACGTGGAAGGCGTGGTCAACAGGCATCATAAACGGCCCCTCAACGTCCCTCTCCGGGACCTCTAAGACCTCCAGCAGGCGGCGCTTAAGCTCGCCTAACCCCTCCCCAGTAACAGCCGACACGGGAACTATCGGCGCCCCCTCAAGAACCGTACCCCTAAGAACCCTCCTAACAGCCTCCTCAGCCTCCCTCACCCTCCCCTCCCCCACCAGGTCAGCCTTGGTCAAAGCAACCACAACCCTTGAAATGCCAAAGGTGTGGAGGATCAAGATGTGCTCCCCGGTCTGAACCTTAGGCCCCTCGTCGGCGGCCACGACCAGGATCGCGGCGTCGATGATGTTAGCCCCCGCAACCACGCTCCTAACAAGGTCGGCGTGACCGGGAGCGTCGACGAGCGTCACCAGGAACCCGTCAAGCCTGAAAAAGGTAAACCCCAAGTCGATCGTCATCCCCCTCTCCCTAGCCTGAGGATGCCTGTCAAGACCAGCCGTCGAAACATACTCGCTCAGGGAGCGCGCCAGCTCGGTCTTACCATGATCAATATGCCCAAGCAGCCCAACATGAACAGGGATCAAGCAAACCCCCCTAAACCCAGCAAGAAGAACAAAATAAAACATTTTCTAACCACTCGCACGCCGCAACAGTAAACGGAGGGGTCCTCCAAACGCCGGTAAAGCCGAGAAGGCCGGGCGAAGCAGCCCCCTTTTCACAGGTTCCTTTGCGCGTCCGCCAAGAACACCACGCCACGCGCCCTGAGCTCGCCAAGTACCTCCACCATTTCCTTTTCAGGCCTCGCGAAGACTGCCCCTGCGTTAAGTGCCTCCGCCGCCGCCACCACGTAGCAGTCTGTCAATGCAATTCTAAAACACTTACGTAGCTCACCAGCCTCAACATACACGTTTACCGGATCGTACAGCTTGAAGTTTCCGGAAATCCACAAAACGTAGTCCAAAGCCGCCTCGTTAAAGTTCTCAACGCCGGCAACCCTGTAAATTCTAGATGCCACATACAGTGTTTCCGAAAGAACCTGTGGGACCACAAAAACCTCCACCTCCCCGCCTATCCCCCTGCTTAACAGCTCCTCGGCCTCCCCCCTCAAGGGGCCGTTCTCAACTATGTACTCAATGAAAACGCTCGTATCGACCACAAACCTCTCCTTACTCACACCTAATCATCCCCTTAAACTTGGACTCCTCGAGGGCAAGCTCCTCCCCTAGCAGCTCCTCAACACGCCTAAGGTCAACCCTAACAACGAGAGGCTTCACAGGTCTCACGCTGAACTCTTCACCTTTCTTTTCCAAGACGAGCAGGTCACCTTCCCCTACACCCATCTCCTCCCGCAGCGCCTTCGGCAAAACCACAATACCTTTCCTTCCAACCTTCAACATATACATGGATTCCACCAAAATCATATAGTTAAACTAATATTATAAGTTTAACTTTCTAAAAAAGTTAACCTACATCAATTTTCAATTTTCCAAATACTTCTTTATTCACCACGCTCCACCCTCTTCAAATCATACTGGGAATCCAGCCATAGACGGGCTTGAGCACCACACGAAAGAGGAAGAGTTAACAGGAAGGCATCCTCACGCTTCCAGGAAATTAAAGATTTCAATCTGATATAGGGGTTGCCTGCAGGTTGTGTTCCTTTCATGTTTTTTGTGTTTTTTGACGGCTTTTCGCTGGTTATTTCGTCCTTAAAGAAAGGTTTGAAAAATCCGCAAAAGTCTTATTCCGAAATGTGGGAAAGAAGGCGGGTCGCCACGGCGAAGTCATTTCCCTCATCAGCCAGCAAGCCTCGTAAAAAACCGAGTAAGGAGTTGTATAATCGAAAAAGCGACCCCCTTTCTCTGGAGGGGGACGTTTTTGTCATGTTTTGAGCTGCTTCTTCCAGCTGAATATCCTTTGCACTATTGTTTTTGCAGTTTGGGCGTCTAGGGGGCTGTCCTGCTCCTGTGCGAGGTGGTTGAGGGTTTCCGCCATCTGGAGGGTTACGGGGCGGAATTGGAGTGTGAGGATTACTCTTTCTCTTGCGTCTGCTATTAGCTGGTATATTTGGCGTTTGGGGGCTTGGGTGAGGAGGAGCGCTACCGCCCGGTCTAATTCCTCCATTATTGTTGTGAGGTGGCTTGGTTGGGGGGCTCCGGTTTGGCTTATTTTTTCGGCTATTTCTTGGGCTTTCCGCTGGGCTTGGCTGGGGTTTTCAGCCCAGACGTCGACCTTGACCCCTGAGTCCGAGAGGCTGACCCTGTAAAGGGTTTTTCCTCCGTGGTCGAAGGAGAGGACTTCCGCTTCGCTGGACATGGAGAGCGGTTTCTCCGTTAAGAGAGCGCAGGCTGACCCTTGGGAGATAACGTAGTAAACCGACTGGAGAGGGCTGGGGTGGTCTAGTTTTATCGTGGTTGAGGCATGAGGAGGCTCTGACCTAAGCCTCGACGGCGACCTCAACGGAGACACCTTTACCACCTACTAAATTAAATAAATAAAGAATACCCATTTTCTTTAATCGTTTTGCCTTGCGAAACAGTTAAATATTTGGTGAGTGTTTGTGGGTGTTGGCTTGGCCACAGGGTGGCCTATGAGGCGGAACATTCGGACGTGGGGCTCCGGGATCCCCCGAAAGCCCCATCAGAGGCGCATGCCTCGATGACGGGGAAACGCCTGACAGACCAGCCCACACTACCCATAAAAACCTATCAAGCGTGAACCCCAAACAAGAGCTCAAGGAGGTATGCCTGCAAACGCGGTAATGGGCTTATTCCAGCTGCTCACGGGAAACCTCCCACCTGTAGGGTTGCTAACCTCCTCGATGGACGCTATGGGTAGAATCCTGATGTCTCAGTCCCTCATCCTCAGCACAACCTCAGTAGACGGAACCATGACCGTGACGCAGAACGGAGTTGTGACATCAGGCTCATCCGAAATATCAGGCTCACTCCTCACGCCCAGCGCGCCATCAATGGAGCAGAACGCGATAATCTCCCCATTACAGTCCTCAGTCATGACATCAGCCGCATTAATACCACTACCATCAATAACCCTTCCATTCACACTCCCACCGCCAAGGAAGCCCAGAACTTAAGTTCTGGGAGGAATTGGCGGAGGATATTTTATATTTTCAACTGTTACTTTAATACGGGTGCTGAGAGTGGAAAGGGTGGTTGTCAAAGCCTTGAAGCTCAATTTGCTTTCTTTATCAAGAAGGAAGGAGCGGTTGTTATCTGAGCTATTCAACTCTGTTATTTCCTGCTGTAATGACGTTCTCTCCATTGCTAAATCCAAACCTCCTAAAAACTTCGCCATCCTACATAACACCTCCTATCCAAAATGATGTTTGATGCTTTTAACACTCTTACTTGTCTTATTAAGCTCTCGTAGCTCTTTTATAATACTAATGATTCTATTAAAATCGTCCCTACTTATAACTCGATGTTTCTGGCGGATTACAATAAAGTCCCTCATAAGCTCTAATTGTCTCTTTTTAAGACAAACATAGGGTAATATTTGTTCAATAAACTTCATTATGTCTTTTTGCGAGGTAATCATATATCTAACAGTATTATTCTTAGTTTTCTTTAGCCAACCAAAGCCAAAAATAATTTTTAATTAATTCTAAAATCTTTGTATGTTTATGATTTTGATCAATGACTATACTAGGATTAAATTGGTAACCAAATTTCCTCTCCTTAGATTTAGTTACACTAATGCATACACTTCCCTCTCCATCAAAAAACCCTGCTATCCATCGAATGTCTAACCTCATAGTAAGGCTTATTTGCCTTGGAATATAAAAGCCTTGCGGAAACTCAAAGGCAAGGAGAGAAGCTTCGTGAACACGAGGATATGGCAAGTTAGCCATGAAATCGTTGAGGTGGCTTTGAGATACAATGCTGTAATTGCAATCGAGAAACTCAAACACTTGAGGAAGCATAATGGCAAAGGAAAGAAGCCTAAGAGGGCTAACAGAAAAATACATAGAACCCCGTTTGCAAAGTTCAGGGTTCATTCAATCCGTGGCATGGCAGCATGGCATTGAGGTCATCGAAGTACCAGCAGCAGGAACATCGCAGAAATGTCCTAGGTGCGGCTACACTTCGAAGAAAAACTGGGTGTTCTTCAACGGCAAGAGAAAGCTGTTCAAATGTAGATGTGGCTATGAAGCCAACGTAGATAGGACAGCCTCCCGTAACATTGCAACTCTGGCTCTGGAGCGGGGCTTTGTGGCTGCTTCTGCCACTCTCAGCACCCAGCCCCAGACTTCCAGAGCTGGCGGGGACGTCAGCCCCCGCGTCTGGCTTGATGAGGAGGTTAGATGGCATCGCTATCCCTCCAAGAGCAAGCTCCCGTCTTTAGACGGGAGAAGCTGACACTCTTCGCCCTCTCAACCATGGGATTAATCGGACTGGTGGTTGCAAGGCTCATCGCAGCGCCAGTTGCATAGCATAGGAGTTGCATAGCATCAGGGAAAGCGGTGAAGAAAGCCTACCTGAAGGCGCTCGGGCCGGAGACAAGGGCACACGTAGCATACATAAGAGCTAGGAACCGCCTGGCAAAAGTGAGGAATCGAATAGCACCCGTGCGGAGCGAGTTGCACGACGCGCCGCCTCATCCACAAGAAGAATCATTTAAAGGTTACAGTGTTGCGTTCCAGAACGGGGTTGCACGCCGCGTCGCTTCGGCGTCCGCCAAGGGCAAGCCTTCCCGTCGCCTCCACCCCGTTTCGAGGAGAGTGTAAAGCATGGCGACCCGCACAAGAACGTTCGCCTCGAAGGTTGACAGTAGCAGGGTAAGATGGCTGCAAGGAATGCTGGCATAAGAGCTAAGTCGGGGCTTACAAGGCTGTATGGAACCTCTCAGAGGGCAGGTACTGCTACCTTTAAGGCAGCCGGGATAGAGTTGTTCTTATCCGATAAAGCGAAGGACATCAACAGAAACGCGTCGCTGAAAATGAGAGCATGGCTTGACAGGGTTAAATCTGGAAGAAGGGTGGGGAGGTATGCGCAGCCATCAGCAGGATCCGGAGCTAGGAGAAGGCTTAGGCTCCCACGAAAGTCACGTGGAAGATCCGCGTAATCACCTCCCATCCACTTTTTGAAAAATAATTTTTATTTCCTCTTCCAAAATGTTATTTCCTCAAAATTACCTAATTAAAACTGTATTTTTTTCAAACCCCCCCTCTTTCTAGAATCGATAAACAAAAATGATGTTTCTTCATTAAAATGCTTTTGTCATTAAATCCATTCAAGAGGGAAATTTGACCATTCAATAAAAAATTTCTTCGTTTTCTAGGTCTTTTTTTGGAGAAAAAACAATGATAAACACCCTTTATCATTAAAAATTGGCATAGAAGGACGAAAATCGCAATCGAAAACTTTAAAACATTTATTTTTATTAAAAATGTCAAAAGACACTGCAATTAACGAGAAAAATTAAACATGAGGAGGAGAGAAGCGGAGGGGAGAAAATAGAATCAAGCAGGAGATTTCCTAGGAAAGTGGCCCTCATGGTTGCCTTGCTAGTGGCATCCCTACTGTTTACAACGGTTATAGCGGTAGCCCCAGCATCCTTCGTAGCAGCATCGCAGTCACCGCAACCACAGCAACAGCCAACGTCAGCCTTGTCTGACCCGTCAGGGGAGACAAGCATAGCCGGAAGCCTCATCGTACACAGTCCTATAAACATAACAGGGCAAAGCACCATCAAAGGAAATGTGAACATCACGTCGGATGCGGGAACCCACGTGAAGATGGGACCAGGAGTAACCATAAGAGGAGTCAACGGCCAGCCAGCAGTCCAAGACATATACGCTGAGAGTTTCACCCAAGCAGAACCAGTAAGCCCTAACGGGTTTGCAAGCACCATCCTCACCGGCGACGAAGAACACCCGGCAGTCTTCCAAGCAAATGGAAACATAACCATAGGGGCAGTATACGATGAAAACGGAGAACTCGTGAGAGGATGTCTAAGCCAGCAGGTGGGCAACATGTACATGAAAATAAACTCTTCAGCCAGCAACGCAGGCGGCTACATAGGTGACCCGTTAAACAGCAGCAGACTTATCAAGTCGGATATTAGAACTGCTATAAAAGTGACAAATGGGACGCTGACTATTTACACTCAAGAGTACAGCAAGGCATTCGAACTGATCGGTGCTGAAATAGGAGCTACAGCCGACGTAGTAATCACCATTAATAGCACGCACATAGTATTCAACATTGACGTGCCAGTATGGGGGGCAAGTGTGGAGTATGATCCCTCTCAAGAAGTTTCTCTCGAGGAATACGGCGGCATCGCCAATTTCAGCATGCTTGCCGAGAACGGCGAGCTCCCATCGGTTACCATTAAGCTCAACATCCTTGGGACTTCAATTACGCTGAGCACCGTAGATTTAAACGAGCTTATTCTTTCGAAGAACATGTCGAACTACTATATGGATATAATTTATATAGAGTGGGGGTCTGGTACCGTCTGGGAGACTTGGACTGGTTCAGGAATTAACCCTATGGTTCTATCTGATGGAAGCGTGGTGCTCCTTAATAACAGCGACGAGTTTATGCTTAAGTCCAACTCGAGTGTCATGATGACTTTCTCTGGTGGCTCAGCTGGTGTTCCGGTTGGGCTTAAGATTAATGGTTCTAGTAGCGCTGATAGCCCCTTAGTTCACATTGAGACCTTAAGCCTCTTTGTTAATTCTTGGGGTAGCGATAGTTACATTTGGATTCGTGGGGCGAAACGTGTATTCATAAGCAACGCTGAGATCTCTGCTGACTGTCAGGAGGTGGGTGAGGGTGCCCTCCTCAGCGTGGAGGGCTCTCAGCTTATCCCCCTGCCGACCATCGTAGTTATTAATGGTCTAATGCTTACCGGCTCTCTCATGCTTAGCAGGGATTACGGAGCCGTTAAGTCGACCTTCATAGTGAATGGATCGATCAGCATGCCATCGGGCCAGTCCTACATCTCAGCTGACTTGGTTAACTTAAGCGGTGACTCGGTGATTAGCGGTGAGGTTTTTATTGATGGTAGGCTGGTGATGGTGGGCTCCCTCACATCGACCGGTGACTCCGACATTAACGGGGTGAGCATACTGAGGAACGCCACTATGGAGGCTGTTGGGAGGGTTGAGCTGGAGGGGTCGCAGAATATTGACGGCTCTCTGAACATGTCTTCGGGTGGAATGCTCATTAACGCTTCCGGAACCTTCGTGACGGGTGACACGGTGATCTCGGGTAGCTTAGAAGTCAGCGGCGTTCTCACGATTACCGGCGACCTGTCGATGGAGGGAGACATCGAGATTGGTGTTTCACCGTTCACGTCGATGAACGTTAAAGGATCCATAACTCTGTCCTCCGGATACATCTCCATCTCGGATGACGGAGTCAGTATGGCTGGCGAGTCAAACGTGATAAGCGGCTTGGTCAATATCAGCGGCAAGAACGTGATTGACGGCTCCCTCACATCGACCGGTGACTCCGACATTAACGGGGTGAGCATACTGAGGAACGTCACCATGAGCGCTAAGGGAACGGTGGAAGTTGAGGGCTCCCAGCTCATCAAGGGATCCCTTTCCATGAGCTCCAGCGCCACCGACATAAACGCTTCAGGGATATTCGTATCGGGAGACGTCGGCATTGATGGAAGCCTGACTGTTAACGGCTCCCTCACTATTAAAGGAGACGTGACTATGGAGGGCGGCGTAATCGAAATGCGTGGCTCGTCGATCATAACGGGCAACGTTGAAGTGTCTGGGGGCGTGAACACGAACAACCTGATGTCTGGAACCGTCCAGCTCAGGGCAGACCGCATGGTGACGGACGGAGTAACAATCATACGTGACGGGAAAGTCGAGGTGGTGGACGGAGTCCTGAAGGTTACAGATGAGGGAACAGAGATATCATGTAGTGTTAAGATATTGGGGGACATTAGCTCGACTGGGGTCCTCACCCTGAGCAACTCCGAGATAAACGGCGTCACCTTCATAATGGCTCCAACCCTAACCCTCGGCAGCGCGCTCGTCAGTGGGCTGATGCAGATCCTCCTAAACCCGTCTCTCCTAACGTCCATGCTGACGAACCCATTGCTGACCCTCGGGCAGGTGATGATGGCTCAGTCACTAATCTACGGGTCAGTAAGGGTGGACGGTGACATGATCATCACTCAGAACGGCGTCATCATATCAGGTTCAACCCAGATAACAGGGATGCTAAACACCTTCAATGCCCCCTCAATGAACTTAGGCTCAATAGTATCCCTTTCATCGTCCTCGGCTGTGACCTCTACAGGCCTGCTACCCTTGCCATCGCTCTCGATAGCCATCACCACGCCACTAATAGCCACGCTAGCCTTGGTTGGACTAGTCGTTGCAAGGGTGATAGTTCCACCCGTAGCCATCGCAGCTGGGAGAGGAGCCAGAAGAATCCAGAAGAGGTACTTTGCACCGGAAACCCGCGCCTACATGGTTTACTACAGGAGCAGGACGTACCTCTCCAAGGCTAGAAGACGGCTGTCCTTAACCGTTAGGGCAAAAACGCGTGCTGCGGCATCAAGGGTCGGCGAGGGATTCTACAGGGTCTGGAGCATCCCAGCCAATAAGATGGCCAGCATAGAGCTCTTCCTAGCACGCCAGAGGATGAAGATCATAAGGGCGCTTCCAATCAGGGTTAAGGCATGGCTCGACAGGGTCGGGTCAACTTCTAGGAGGCGCTTCCGGGTTCCACGCATCAGAGTCCGGAGAGGCTGAGCAACGCAGGGAGCACCAAGAGGTGAAAAACTAAACAAACACCCACTTTTTTGGGCTTTCTATCTATCCTTTGTTTAGCTGATGGAGGTGCGGTTACTGTTGTCTAGGAGACATGCAACCTTACTCCGCTATTACATGGGGTTTAGAGTAATAGGCTGGATCTGGATCATCGTAATGATAGCCATCGCAGTATGCCGCTTCTTCATATGGTCCACCATGTGGAGTACCGTGTACGAGCTCCTCACAGGGAGCGGGATGATGGTGGACGCAGCCATCATAGCCCTACTTACGTTAGGGATAGCAATCGAGTGGTACGGAAGCTTCAGGCTCTTCAGGTTAAGAAGGAAAATCCGCCCAAGAAGGGAGGCGAAGCCGGAAGAACAAGTACAGGAGAAAAGCGGGTAAAAGGATTTAAAGGAGGAATTGAATGGTTAGGTTGGCGTGTTGGGAGGTGTGTTGGGAGGTGTTAAGGTTTGGATGAGCTTCCAGACTATGTCAAAAACATGCCGTGGGTTGACTACTACGCGGACGAGACGATTCCAATGGACCCACTGTTAGCTATGCGTGCCAAGGGCGTCTCACTATACGAGATGTTCAGGCGGAGCTGCGAGGACTTCTCCGAGAGAGACGCTCTAATATTCGTAACGCGCAAGATAACGTATGGGGAGCTTGGGGAGTACGTTGAAAGGTTTGCCTCAGCCCTCCACTTCCTCGGAATAGAGAAGGGCGACCGGGTAGCGCTGCTCATGCCGAACTCACCCCAGTTCGCCATAAGCTACTACGCAACCCTGGCGGTAGGCGGCGTGGTGGTCCCCCTAAGCCCCCTCCTGACGCCGAGCGAGATCGAGTTCGAACTTAACGACTCGGGTGCATCAGCTATAATCGCTATGGACGTCCTATTCGCCGAGAGAGTCCTCCCAGTACGAGACAAGGTGAACCTGAAGTTCGAGGTGGTAACCAACATAGGGGACATGCTCCAAGGCCCCATAAGGTCGCTGGGCAAGATCATAGGACGGATCCCGTCGGTCCGGGTTCCAAGCGCACCCAACAGGTACGGCTTCATGGACCTGCTGAACATAGACGTCCTTGCCGGGGGGCCAGTTGAGCTTCCAGAGGTGGAGATAAACCCGAAGGAGGACGTGGCGGTCCTCCAGTACACCGGGGGGACGACAGGAACCCCGAAGGGTGCGATGCTAACCCACTTCAACATTGTCTCCCAGTGCAGGCAGCTGGAGGAGTGGCTGCGAAGCTCCTTCATGCGCGGAGCCAAGATGGTTACGGCAGCGATAATACCATGGTTCCACATTTACGGCCAGACCACAGGGATGAACCTGCCACTGCTCGGCGGCGCAACCATAGTAATCCTCCCCGCACCTGAAACCAAAGAAGTCCTCAACGCGATAGAAAAGTACAAGGTGAACGTTTTCCCGGGCGTACCCTTAATATTCCTTAACATGGTGGAGCACTCGGACATCGAGAAGTACGATCTTTCCTCCCTCAGGTTCGTGTCGAGCGGCGCCTTCGCGCTCCCCTTAGAAATTGCAAAGAAGTTCGAGAGCATAACGGGCGTACCCATACTGGAAGGGTACGGGCTGACCGAGGCGTGCCCTGTAACCCACGTCAACATTCCGCCGCCGAGAGGCCTCAGAAAGCTCGGCTCGATAGGCGTACCCCTTCCCGGAACCCTCGCCGCAATAGCCGACCCGGACGAGGACAGGCTCCTACCGGCAGGCGAGGTGGGCGAACTCGTCGTGGCAGGACCACAGGTGATGAAAGGGTACTGGAACAGGCCTGAGGAGAACAGGAACGCCTTCTTCACGTTCAACGGGATAAGGTGGCTTAGGACAGGAGACATTGCCAAGATGGACGAGGACGGCTACTTCTACATTGTAGACAGAAAGAAGGACATGATAAAGTACAAGGGATACCAGGTATTCCCGAGGGAGGTGGAGGAGGTCCTCTACCAGCACCCGGGCGTCTTAGAGGCGGTTGTCGTAGGAGTCCCAGACCCTAGGGTAGGAGAGATTGTGAAGGCTTACGTGGTTCTCCGCCCAGAGTACAAGGAAAAGTACACTGAGAAAGACATAATAGAATGGTGCAAGAAGCGGCTTGCAGCCCATAAATACCCGAGAATCGTTGAGTTCAGAGACACCATACCGAAAACCTACGTTGGCAAGGCTTGGAGGAGGCTTCTAGCAGAGGAAGAGAAGAGGAAGATGGAAGGGAAGCCGGTCGAAGACATCTACAAGCAAGAGGAGGAAAGGTATAAGGGGATCGTGGGCGAGCTCTGGAAGAAGACGCTCGACGAAGCCGCAGGAAAACTCTAAGGAAAACTCTAACGGAAAATAAACCCACCTTTTTTATACCACTTTTTAACGTCATCCGCCTTAAAACCCTAACCTGTTATTACTTAAGGTTTTTTTCACACCGTTACCCGTCACAATATAAAAGGATGGTAATGACGTATTTAGTAGGGTGATCGCTATGTCTATCTATTTTTTGGTCTGCATTGCAGGCATGATAGTGACGATCCCATTCCACTTCCTATCGCTTGAACACGTGAAGCTCCAAGAGAAATACGGGAGGGAAAGGGGGATCAGGATCGGGGAAACCATAGGGATGGTTCAGGGATGGCTGTTCTACATCTTCTGGATGGGCATCTGGCTCTCGCCTCAACCCCGCTTCATGCTTCCAAGGCCAAACCTGTCAGTCACGATCCCCATCATCAATTTCACCATCCCGATTCTCCACGTGGCGGCATCATCCCCTTCGTAGCCTTCGGCGCATGGCTTGGAATCAAGGGGTGCAGGTCGTAACTTTAAAAGTAGCTGAAAGGCACAGGACGGAGAGAATAGTTACAGACGGCGTCTACTCGATAGTAAGGCACCCCCAATATCTCGGAGGCCTCCTATCCCACATAGGAATATCCATCCTCCTGTCCGCATGGTACTCCATCCTCTCCACCCCCCTAATAATCGCAATAACCTACCTATACTCGTGGAAGGAGGAAAAGGAGCTGATCAGGGAATTCGGAGAAGAGTACGAGGAGTACAGGAGGAAGGTTCCGATGTTCATACCGAGACCAAGAAGAAAACCCGGCAGGGTTGAAGGAGGGCGTCAAGGCAGCCTAGGGGAGGAAGAGAAGCGGATCAAACAGGAAGCGAAGGCGCTAGGAAGCAGCAGATGAATGCTTAAAGCCACAGACAACAACCAGCTAGGCTTGAGGTTAAAAGTAATTTTATAAGCTCCCTCTAAAATGTTAAAGTCGAGTGGCGGGCTGCAGCGGGGGTGGAAGCCGTAGCTGCCCAGTCCCCTGCCTCGGACTTCAAACACTCCCTGACTGAAGGGGGGAAATCCGAGGAACCCGGTAAGGGTTCGGGGTTCGATACCCCTCATGGGCGGAAATCCCCCAGCCCGCCGCCAAACCATAAAACGGGAATCCGGAAGAGTCCAGCCGCTTCTTCGGATGCACGCCTCCTCCCAGCTCTTAACCTCAGCCTTCATCGACGCCGGCTTAAAGCCCTAAGCCGCCTCTGACCCTTGCACCGACATCCTTATCTTCTTTCTCTCAGACTTTTGATGGGGGTTGCATTTGGACGTCGAGTCCCTAGCTTCAGCTGTCAGGAGTTTTAAGGGCGTTAACCGTAAAAGGGAGATTCACAGGGTTACCTCTCTTCTAAAGGAAACCCTCGACCTGTCCGGCGTTGCCGTGCGCTCCTTCGGGGAGGACGCAGCAGTCCTGGACGTCGGATGGGAAAACTACCTCTTAGTGGCTGTTGACAGCATGTGGCACCTTCTCCTAGACTCTGACCCATTCTTCGCAGGCTACTGCTCGGTCCTCGTCAACGTCAACGACGTGGTTGCTAAAGGCGGAACTCCTATAGCTCTCTTAGACTCTTTAAGCGTTGCAAACTGGGATGACGCTTCCAAGGTCATTGAAGGAATGGTTTTCGGGTGCAAAAAGTTTTCTGTTCCTGTCGTCGGCGGACACCTTCACCCAGACGCTCCCGTAGCGTCGCTTTCCGTGATGGTCATAGGGACGGTTAAGAAGGAGAACATCGTGTTTAGTGACACAGCCTCCCCGGGAGATAGGATCCTGCTAGCCGTAGACTTAGATGGCCGCTTCCATGAATGGTTTCCCTATGCGTGGGATTCAACCTCGTGGAAGTCCCCTGAAGAAGTTAAGCTCAAGCTTAGCTCTATGTGGAGTGTTGCTGAAGCCGGGCTTGCAACCGCGGCGAAGGACGTGAGCAACCCAGGCATCCTCGGCACGCTTGGCATGCTCTTGGAGGCTAGCGGGGTTGGAGGAGTGGTGAACGTTGACCACATACCTAAACCATCTGACGTAAGCATGGAGAGGTGGCTTTGCTCGTACCCTGGATTTGGGGTGGTCTTAACGGCTGAGGAGGATAAGGCGGAGAGGTGCGTTGAGCTATTTGAGAGTAGGGGGGTGGCAGCATCGGTGATAGGTGAAGTGACTTCTTCCGGGAAGCTTGTCATAGTTGATGGGGAAAGTGAGGTTGAGGTCTTCAACTTTAAATATGATAAGATTTCAGGTAAACCGTGAAGTGGCCAGGCCGGTTTTCCAGCGGAAACCTTTAAGCCCCTTTACTCTCTCTATGTCCTCTAACACTTAATCTTGGGGGAAGCGAACATTAGGAGGGATGATTTAGCTAGGATAGTTGGGGATGAAAACGTCGTCGACGACCCAGCGACGCTTGAAGAGTACTCGAAGGATAACAGCTTCACGCCTCCAAGGAAACCCTTCTTTGTCGTGTATCCATCCTCACCTGAGGAGGTCAGGGAAATAGTAGTGTTAGCCTCGAGGCGGGGAATCCCCCTTATCCCCGTGAGCTCCGGCCCCCCGAGGTTTAAAGGCGACACCGTCCCATCGATGGGGGGAGTAGTGGTTGATTTAACCAGGATGAACAATGTTTTACGCGTTGACAGGCGTAACAGGATTGCAATGATCCAGCCAGGCGTAACATTTAAGCAGCTTAGAGACGAGCTTGAGAAGCATGGCTTACTCCCATTAATGCCTCTCCGCCCAAAGCTTAGAAAGTCGGCTCTGGCAAGCTACCTCGAAAGAGAGCCTATAACCACTCCAAAGTATCACTGGGAGCCCCTTGACCCCCTCCTATGCACAGAGGTAATTTTAGGCACCGGGGACGTGCTGAGAACAGGGTCAGCCGCTGGACCGGGAGAAATAGATGAGCTGATTAGCTTGGGGCATGGACTGGCGAGCCCTCTAGGCCCGGCTCAAGCAGACTTCGTCAGGTTTTTCCATGGAGCACAGGGGACAATGGGAATCGTCACATGGGCTACCGTGAGGTGCAGGGTTAAACCCTCCCTTCAGCAGCTCGTCGTCGCCAAGTCGGACTCCCTTAAGAAGCTTATCCCGCTAGCATACAGGCTTCTACGACGCAGGCTAGGAGAGGAACTCCTAATCCTTAACAACTCATACCTTTCATACCTCCTAGGCCGCCATCCGGACGAGGGAGAGGCAGCCTCGCTTCCAGCATGGGTTCTCATCACGGTTCTTGCAGGATACACCTTCTTCCCGGAAGAGCGAGTAGAGTACCAGCTCGGCGAGGTGGAAGAAGCGGCGAAATCGCTTAAACTCGAGTTGACCGACGAGCTAGACGGGGTTGACTCCTCCACGATACTAGGTGTTCTCCAGTCCCCGTCTAAGGAACCCTACTGGAAGCTTAGGTATAAGGGCGGCTGCCAGGACGTATTCTTCCTGACAACCCTTAACATGACCCCCATGTTCTGGAGGGAATTCATGGAGTTGTCCCGGATGAAAGGGTACCCGGAAGGAGACGTCGGCGTTTACATTCAACCAATAATACAGGGATGCGCCGCACACTTGGAGTTTACCCTCCCGTACGACCCTGAAGCTGAGGAGGAGCTAGTGAGGGTGTTCTTCCAGGATGCCAGCCGAGCCATGTTCAGGCTAGGAGCATTCTACAGCAGGCCCTACGGGCTGTGGGCTGAGATCGCCTACGGCGGGGACGCGGAGACAACGTCCGTTCTCAGGAAACTTAAAGGGATATTCGACCCGAACGGGATCTTCAACCCTGGAAAACTCTGCTTCTGAGGTGTCCGCCATGCTGGAGGACTATGAAAGGTACATGGAAATGTGCTTCAGGTGTAGCCTTTGCAAGTGGCCTCCTCTCGCTCAGGTTAAAAGCTGGAGGTTTTCCAACATCTGCCCCAGCATTCAAAGATATAACTTTCACGCGTACTCCGGCGGGGGACGGCTGATAGTGGCGTACGCGTACCTGCAAGGGAGGATAGGCCTCACGAAGTCCCTCGTCGACCTGGTTTACAGGTGTAGCATGTGTGGGGCGTGCGACGTGTCATGTAAGCACAACTCCGACATAGAGGTCTACGAGACGCTGCACGCCTTCAGGGTTCAACTATACGAGGAGGGGGCTGTGCTCCCTAAGCACAGGGAGATAATAGAGAACACGTTGAGGCACGGTAACCCCTACGGGGAAGTCAAGGAGAAGAAGGCTGCCTGGGCTAAGAACCTGAAGGTTAAGGATTTGAATAAGGAAAAGGCCGACGTACTATACTTCGTAGGGTGCACGGCGGCTTTAAGACGTCCAGAGGTCGCGGTGAACACCGTTAAGATATTGAAGGCTGCCGGCGTGGACTTCGGAATACTTGGAAGCGAGGAGCCGTGCTGCGCAAGTACAGCCTACAAGATCGGCGCCAGAGACGTCTTCGAGAAGCATGCTAGGAGAAACGTTGAGCTCGTAAACAAGCTGAACGTTGAGACACTAGTCACATCGTGCGCTGGATGCTACAGGATGTTTAGGGTTGAGTATCCGACGGTCGCTGAGCTAGGGTTTGAGGTCCTCCACACATCCCAGCTACTGGAGAAGCTGATAAGAGATTCCTCTTTAAAGCTCACCGGTAAAGTGCCGTTGAAGGTGACGTACCACGATCCCTGCCATCTCGGCCGCCTCGGTGAGCCCAGAACACCTTGGAGCGGCGTCGAAAAGAAGGTGCTAGGCCACCTTATACTAACGGATCCACCTAAGCCCGTCAGGCGCGGGGGAGGAGGCGTCTACGACCCGCCCAGAAACGTCCTCAAAAGTATTCCAGGAGTCGAACTCGTCGAGATGGAGCGGATAAGGGAGTACGCTTACTGCTGCAACGCTGGAGGAGGGGTTAAGGCGGCCTTCCCGGACTTCGCCCTCTGGGGTGCAAGGGAGCGGGTGGAGGAGGCTAAGTCGACCGGTGCACAGGCGATAGTCACGTGCTGCCCGTTCTGCGAGATAAACTTCTCAGACGCTCTCAGCGGCGACGAAACGCTCAAAGTTTACGACTTAACCAGCTTGGTTGCTAAATCGTTGGAGGTGGGTGAATGATACCTAAGCTCGCCTACAGGATGATCGAGGAAGTTGTTGGGGAGGAAAACGTGTCCGACGACCCGGTCATACTCGACTCTTACTCGTTCCAGTACCTTGCTGAGCTTCAGGAGGGGGGAGCCAAGTGGCTTCCAAGGCCGGCTGCCGTCGTCCTCCCGGGGAGCACCGAGGAGGTTCAGGCTGTCGTGAAGATCTGCAATCGCTTCAACATAAAGTTTAAGGCTCATAGCACAGGGTGGGGGGTGTGGAGCGGGGTTGGGAGAGAAGGCGTCATTCTGCTAGACCTTAGAAGAATGAACAGGATAATAATGATTGACGAGGACAACATGTACGCGGTTGTTGAGCCATACGTAACGTTCGCGCAGCTTCAAGTAGAAGCCATGAAGAAGGGGCTTACATGCCACATCATAGGGGCTGGGGCCAACGCGTCCGTTCTGGCGAGCTGCACGTCCATGTGCGGCTACGGGTGGACCGGGATAAAAATGAGTCATAGCGGTAGAAACGTGCTGGCAGTTGAATGGGTTCTCCCAACAGGGGAAATATTAAGGCTAGGGTCTCTTGGATGCGGATCCGGGTGGTTCTGCGGGGATGGACCCGGGCCAAGCCTTAGAGGGGCGATGAGAGGGTGGGCGGGCACCCTGGGCGGGCTAGGCGTTTTCACCAAGTGCGCGGTTAAGCTTTACGAGTGGCCGGGTCCCCCTTCCCTTGAGGTTAAGGGGGCAACACCGTTCTACGAGGTTGAAGTGCCGGAAAACTTCAGAGTATACGTTCCCGTGTTCCCCGACTGGAAGAGCTTCGCGGACGCCGCCTACATGGTTGGCGAAGCTGAAATAGGCATGGTTATGTGTAGAAACGCACCATTCCTGATCGGCATGGCTCTTTCCCCCTCGGTGAAGGACTTTTACTCACTGTGGGAGAGCGGACCCCTTAGGGATGCAAGGTTCAACTTTGTGATAGTGTTGGGTGGGTCGAAGAGGCAGGTTGAATACGAGGAAAAAGTTTTAAGGGCCATTCTCGAGAAGACCGGCGGACGCAACCACCCACTTGCAGAGGACGAGTTCACCCAAAGGCAGCTTTTCCTGGCGATGATCAAGTGCTGCTACAATGCCAGAGGCGTGTTCAAGGCGTCCGGCAGCTTCCACACGTCCCTTGGCTCGCTTGAGTCATGGGACTCCGCGGTTAGAGGAGCTAAGATCGGGGAGGAGCTGAAAAAGCGCTTCATCGAAGCTGGCGCCCTAACAGATGATGGAGGCGACAACGCGTGGGGAGGCATCTACGAGCACGGATACTTTGGACACCTAGAAGAGCTATTCCTCTACGATCCCAGGGATCCCGCATCTAAGGATGGCGCCAGAGAGTACCTTCAGGCATGCGTAAACACGGCGATAGAGGAGCGTCTCGGCTTCGGCTTAGAAGCCCTCACAGAGGGTGCGGAGACCCATGATACGTACGGCCCCCTCATGTGCAACTACCATAAATGGATGCGAAAGATAAAGGCAGCCTTAGACCCTAAAAACCTGTCAGACCACTCCTTCTACATATCTCCCAGTGAAGAAGACCAGTAGCGCCTTTAACCGCACCTTAAGATTCCTCAGCCGCCTACCTGCGAGCATCTGAACCCTTGCCTCGCTTCTGGGAAATGTTAAATTCGCCACGCTGCAGGATACAAGTTACTAACGCGGAGGCCGGTTGCTGAAGATGGCTGTTACCCTTAAAAGCTTAAATTATATATTCCCCTTTCATCCTTCCTTTCCCCTTATGAAGGTTGAGAATGCAGTCTTGGAAGCCGAGGAGACTCTTAGGGAGCTTAGATCAGGTCAGATAGCGGTTCACCACGCCCTCCCCCGGTTAAAGCGCCTCAGTCTATCTTATCCTGGTAACGCACGCATAGCCAGGATAAGAGCCAAAGCGCTTGTTGCAGCGTTAACTATTCTTGCGTCTAAAGGCAGGCTTGAAGAAGCCGAGAAAGTTTTTGAGGAACTTTTAGAGGCAACCATCCCCTACAGCAACGTCGGCGTCACCCTGGAGCGCCTTAACGGCGTGGTCACGGCTATAGCTTTACTGGCAAAGGGGGAGAAGACCGCTACCATCCCAGGTTACCTGTCTATTCTGAGGGAGGCTTACAAGTCAAACCCGGAAATGTTTGACTTCGCATTTTCCCTTGGAGCAGGGCTCTCCAATGCCATATACCAGTACGCTAAGGCTGGAGCCTGGCATGAGGTTAAGAGGCTTACACTTGAACCGTTAGAGCTGGGACGCATGTGGGAGGGGTCACGTGTGCAGCTTACGGTCTCCCACGGTCTTTTCAACGCGATCGTTGCAGCTAACCCCGCCAGGCGCCTAGACATTTCAGAACCCCTCCTGTCGGCTTTAATAGAGCAGGCTTCACGCTACCCTAAGGCAAGGGAAACCCAGCTCCTACTAGCCCAAGCCCTAGCAGACTCGATATACAGCTTCGGCGTGGAGGGGCAGGTAGGTAAGGTCTCAGAGTTCCTCAAGCTTCTAAAAGGTATTTTCCACGCGTGGAGTGAGGACCCGAAGTTCGCGAAGTCCATGTTGGCAGCTTTCAAACACGCGCTGCTAGTGCATCATAAACTTAAAATGATGAAGGAGTTTAAGAGGGTTCTAGGCGAGTTTGAATCATTCGCCAGCATAACGGATAACCCTACGGTTAAGAAGGACTTAGAGCTGTTTAAACGCCTCCTTAAAACATAAACTACCTAAACTTTAATCTGCGGGGGTGGTTTCTTGAAGCAGGGCCGCTCGTGTAGCGTTGAAGGATGTAATAATCCTGCTGCCAGGTCTTTTCCTCAAAGTGAAATCGCCAAGCTGTCTTCAAAGGTTGGTTTCACCCTGTCGACGACTGGCAGAAGAGTTTACCTCTGTGAGAAGCACTACAAGCAGGTTAAAAAGGAGTTAAAGAAAAGCAGAAAGCTGGAGAAGCTCAGGCAAGGCCTCCCCTTTTAACCCAAACCAGAGGCGTCAGGACATGAACACGGGGTTAAAGGGAACTCTTAAAAGTGAAGGTTGAATTGTAAGGTGGCTGATACGCTGAAAGTGCAGCATAACACTGGTCGCTGCTTCAAGCGGTAGTAACGGGGAGCGACGTGAAAGAAGAAAGGAAGGTAATGCAAAGGTCAAGGTAGGTTTAACTGGCTGTTCACGTGTTGCAGTCGTCTTCATACTACGTATTTTTAGCAGAGTCTTCATTACTCCCATTCGACGGTCGCGGGCGGCTTATTCGTTACATCGTACACTACGCGGTTAACCCCCTTAACCTCATTTACGATCCTTGATGCTATTCTTTCCAGTAAGTCCCAATCCAGCTTTGCGAAGTTTGCCGTCATCGCGTCACGGCTCTCAACGGCTCGTATTGCAATCACATACTCGTATGTCCTTGCATCACCCATGACGCCGACGGTTCTGACTGGGAGGAGGACGGCGAAGGCCTGCCATAGCTTATCGTAGATCCCCGCTTTTCTAACCTCCTCCTCCACTATGGCGTCAGCCTCCCTAACTATTTCAAGCTTCTCCCCTGTAACCTCGCCTAAAACCCTGACTGCCAGGCTTGGGCCTGGGAAGGGATGCCTCCAGAGTATCTCACGTGGGATCCCAAGCTTCTCCCCAAGCCTTCTAACCTCGTCCTTGTAGAGGGACGCCAATGGCTCAATAACCTCCAGCTTCATCTCCTCCGGCAGGGTCACGTTATGATGAGACTTTATTCTGGCAGCTGCACTGCTCGTAGCAGCCGACTCAACCCTGTCCGGGTAAATCGTCCCCTGACCTAGAAACCTGAATTTTCCATACTTTGCCTCGAGCTCCCTCGCCTTCTCCTCGAACACCTCTATGAAGGTATGCGCTATAATTCTCCTTTTCTCCTCTGGATCCACCACGCCCCGCAGCCTTTGAAGGAAGAGTCCTCCTGCGTTCACCACGTGGAAGTTTTTAAACCCAAGCCTTTCACGGAACGTTCTAGTAACCTCGTCTGCTTCACCCTTCCTGAGTAAACCATTATCCACGAAGACGCAGTGGAGCCTCTCCCCAACGGCTCTGTGGATTATCGTTGCAGCAACCGTTGAGTCCACTCCGCCACTAACAGCCATTATAATGTTTCCTCCGCCTTCAACCTTTCTTCTAACCTCGTTAACTGCTTCTTCAATCCAGTTTTCGACCACCCAGCTCGCCCTGCAGCCGCAAACGCGCAGTGCGAAGTTTTCAAGGATCTTCACTCCCTTAACGGTGTGAGCCACCTCCGGGTGGAACTGCACACCGTATATTTGCTCCTCCACGTTGGCGTACGCCGCTATGGGCGTGTTCTCCGTTCTACCAATAACTTTAAACCCCTCAGGCAGGCTTAGAACCTGATCTCCATGACTCATCCAAACCGTCTCAACAATATCTAACCCGCGAAATATTTCGTCCTCGTCTTCAACGTAAAGAAGCGTCCTTCCATACTCCTTCTTCTCTCCTTTCTCTATTTCCCCCCCTAAAACGTGGGCTATGAGCTGGTGTCCATAGCATATTCCGAGGACCGGGACTCCCTCCTCCCGGCACCACCGGAAGAAGTCCCTCCCCACCTTCGGGCTCCCCTCCTCATACACGCTTCTCGGACCACCCGACAGGATCACGCCCTTAACGTTTCTCCTCTTGAACTCATCCACCGGCGCGTTGAAGGGGGCTATCTCGGAGTAAACGTTCAGCTCCCTTATCCTCCTAGCTATCAGGTGCGTGTACTGTCCTCCGAAGTCGAGAATCAGAATGGTGTCGTGCAAGCCCTCCTCTCACCTCAGCTTCGTAATTATCATTCTGAGTATCTCGGCTGCGTCCTCGGACCTGTCGGCCACCCCCTCAACCCCCTCTATTATCCTTGAAACACCTATGGCAACGGGCATGGGGACAGCCTTGCAATCCTTGCTTTCAAGCTGCCTCCTGAGCCTGAGGTGGTCCTCGTCGACCAAGTACTCCACCCTGTCAACCTCGTCGACCATGCCGAGCACGTCCCTACCCTTAACGAACCCGTCAACGGCTTCCCTGAGCACGCTGGCACACCTAACAGCGTTACCCAGCATGGTGAGGAAAGCGCTTCCCTGCAACACCGCCCTAATATCCTCAACCTTCAAGGCCACAATGTTGCTCACCACGAAGTTTGCGCTTCCAGCCACGTCGTCTATCTTGCTCGTAAGGTGGACAAGGTTCTCCCTGTCGATTAGCCGTGACTCCCACTCGGATAGCTTGAGGAGCACACTTCTCTGCGCGTCCTTCACTCTCCCCCGAGCCCGGGCGAACCTAGCTAAGGCTTCGTCAATACTCCCCTCACCAGACACGATGCTTTCGGCAACCTCCTCTAAGATAGAAAGGCATGAAAGCACCTCGTCCACCTGGTCTCTGATCTTCTCGAGCACAGCCCTCTCACTCTCAGACCACAGGATCCTGCTCAACTAGGCTCCCTCAACAGCTTCTTTTAGGAGTGAAATGTAACTACTGTTTTAAAAACCTTTAGAATTGCGAAAGTATGAAAGCTGGAAGCCCGGGTAAAAGCGGTTAGGGCTGGCAGAGGTAAAAGTCTATTTTTTCAAGTACCTCCCCTACGTCCCTAACATCCAACCCTACCTGAATGGTCTTGACGCCTGGGCATCGGCTCCGCACGTCCTCTATGTTGAAGGGCGAGTCGTCTAAAAACAGCACCTCGTCAAAGCTCACCTCAAAGCCCAGCCTGCTCCTAACCAGCTCCACAACCTTCCTCACGTTCTCAGACTTCCTCCGCCAGTTAACCTGCGGAAAAGCGAAGTATCTGTCTATCCCGAAAGCTTCAAGGAGTAACCTAACCTTGTTAGGCTCCTCATCGTTGGCGCTTACGAGGGAAACGATGACCCCCCTACGCCTAAGCTCCTCTAGCAGCTCCCTAACCCCGCTAAAAAGCCTAACCCTTACACCGTAAGCGTCCACGACAAGGTCGTCGCCAACCCTTCTGAGAGGCAAAACCAAGGTGCTAGCATATCCCTCACTAACACTCCACAGGGTTTCGTCAGCGTCAAAAATAACAAGCTTAATCACAAAGCCCACCCAGAAAAGCTAGAGGCAGCCATCTTAAAAAACTTAATCTGTAAGGTGATGCCGGCCGCACCCGGCACCCCTTCAATTGACATTAACATTAGAGGCATGACCGCGGTCAGCCCTCAACCTTCCAAGCCCACTTTAACTTGGTTAATTATTTTTACTTGGCTTCCTGCGCTTTCCACCATTTCCCCTTTCAGCTTTCCTGGCAACTTCGATCTCGGTTAAACAGTAAACGTTGAGGAACTTAACATTCAACCTTACGGATAAGCCGCCATTAAACCCTTGCACGTGCCTCAGGGCGTCCTTCCAAGCTCTTTTAACCTCCTCCTCGCTGGTTAACCCGTACTTGGCTAGCTCCTTCCTTAATGCTAAAGCTTTAACCCTAACTACCCCCTTATCGATGTCCTTCACCACGCTCCAGATGCCGTCCCTCGGCTGCATCCCTACACCCCCAATCCTTCAAGTTACAGATATTGTTTATCTATTATTAATCTTATGGTGAAATTGTTGTTTCCGCAAGAAAATAGAACTTAAAAATCGTTTCCTCAGCTACTTTCTTGAGAAGTTCTCAATAGAAAGGCGTAAGTAGGCATGTTCACGTCAACAACTACGGGTAAACCACCATGCACTAACGTTAAAAATGTAAAATCTTATTTTACTTGGAGATGTAGGTTTAGAGCGGTGAACGCCCTTGAAGCTGGCCGGAAGGATGGAGAAAATTCCTCCCTCAGGGACAATCCACATGCTTGAGGTAGCCCGAAGCTTGGAGAGAGAGGGACGCCGCGTCATACACTTGGAGGTTGGGGAGCCCGACTTCGACACTCCAATCCACATTAAAGCAGCCGCCCTCAAGGCGCTCGAGGAAGGGTTCGTCAAGTACACCGAGAGTAAGGGGATACGTGAGCTGAGGGAGGCGATAGCCGCCAGGACAGGGGAGAAGGCAGGGTGTAACGTTGACCCCGACGAGGTCATAGTCACCCCGGGAGCTAAACACGCCATCTTCTGCGCCGCTCTAGCCCTGATCGAACCTGGAGACGAGGTCATAGTTCCCTCACCCACATGGCCAACTTACAGGGTCATCGTGAGGGCAGCCGAGGGGAAACCGGTAGACGTCCTCTTCGGCCAGGAGTACTCGCTGGACGAGGAAGCCCTGAAGGAGGCGATAACCCCAAAAACAAAAATGGTCGTTTTAAACTCCCCAAACAACCCGACGGGCGGCGTCCTAGAGAAAAACGAGTTAAAGGCAATCGTCGACTTAGCCCTCGACCACGGCTTCTACATTTTGTCAGATGAAATCTACGACTCCTTAACGTACGACGGGTTCAACCAAGAGAGCATTCTCAGCTTCGAGGAGGCAAGGGACTTCTCAGTCCTCATCCACGGATTCTCCAAAACGTACGCTATGACCGGGTGGCGTGTCGGCTACGCCATAGCCCCCAGAGAACTAGTCAACGCCATGGCTAGGATCCAGCAGAACTCCACGACGTGCGCTGCAAGCTTCGCCCAGAGGGCTGCGCTGGAAGCCCTCAGGGGTCCACAGGACTGCGTCGAAGAAATGAGGAGAGAGTATGACCGCCGCCGGAGAACCCTAGTTAAGGCGTTGAACGAGGTAGAGGGAGTGCGCTGCCCTACGCCTAAGGGTGCATTCTACGTTTTCCCGGACCTATCAGAGTACGTTAAGGACAGCGTATCCTTCACCGAGAGGCTTCTGAGGGAGAAGGGTGTATGCGTCACCCCCGGCAGGGTGTTCGGCATGGGGGGCGAGGGACACGTCAGGATAAGCTACGCGTCGTCCCTAGAAGACATAGTTGAGGGAGCCCGAAGGATAGGGGAGCTTCTCTCGGAAATTAGGGGAGGGTAGCCTTATGGATAGGTTACGGTTTGGCCCCGCTGGAATCCCCCTAGCGCTCAAGAAGAACAGAACCACCTATGAGGGGGTAAGGATGGTGGCTGAGCTCGGACTAGACGCCATGGAGATAGAGTTCGTGTATGGTGTCAGGATGTCCGTTGACGCCGCCGCAGGCGTTAGGCGGGTTGCCGAGGAGAAGGATGTCGCCTTAACCGCCCATGGGCCATACTACATAAACTTGAACTCTAGGGAGAAGGAGAAGGTGGAGGCTAGCGTGAAGAGGATACTTGA
This sequence comes from Thermoproteota archaeon, assembly GCA_029258835.1. Lineage (GTDB taxonomy): Archaea > Asgardarchaeota > Jordiarchaeia > Jordiarchaeales > Freyrarchaeaceae > Freyrarchaeum. Next base: position 24,715 of record JAPDJY010000019.1, read on the forward strand.
CACGGCGAGGGTGGCCTACGCCGCCGGGGCATCCTCCATAACGTTCCATGCAGCCACCTACATGAGGGATCCCCCAGAGAAGGTTTACGACCGGGTGAAGGCATGCCTTGAAAGGATAGTTAAAACCCTTAAGGATGAGGATGTGAGCGTGTGGGTGAGGCCTGAGACCACCGGTAAGGGGTCACAGTTTGGAAGCCTCCAAGAGCTGGTTCAGCTCAGCAAGGAAGTGGAGATGGTTCTGCCATGCGTCGACTTCGCCCACATCCACGCTAGGACCGGTGGCAAGTACAATTCCCGGGAGGAGTTCTCCGAGATCCTATCCTACCTTGAGAGCGAGCTGGGACGGGAGTGCCTCGACAACATGCACATCCACGTCTCAGGGATAGAGTACACGGGGAAGGGAGAGAAAAACCACGTTAACCTGGAAGAGTCGGACATGAGGTACGTTGAGCTAGTTGAAGTATGGAAAGAGTTTAACGTTAAAGGCGTGGTGATATCGGAGAGCCCAAACCTAGAGGGCGACGCCCTCCTCCTCAAAAAAATCTACCGTGAACGCTAGCAAAATAAGGCTCAACATCCTCCGGGATGAAGGAGTAAACGCTGAAGAATGGCTTCCTCCCGCTTGGGAGGCCACTTTAAAGCCCTTCCGGGTCAAGCGCTTACGCAGCATCCTGCTGTGAGCCGCCCCCCATCCGTGCCGCAAGGCTTCGTCAGATCCCCCCAACCAACATCAGGGAAAACACGAACGACTGTATCAGAATTATCGAGAAGCCCTCGTAGATGTCTATTTTCCCGTCGTCGGTTATCGCCCGCGCTAGGAGCCATATTGCTCCGGCCGCGACGGCGAACTGAAACAGGGTGTAAAGGTTTATGGGTATGGGAACGAACACCCCTATCCCCCCTATTATCATGAGGATGCTTTGGAGGGATCCCCCAAGGAGGTTTCCAAGAGAGATCTCTATTTCACCCCTCCTCGCTGAGACCAGTGCTATGCCGTGCTCTGGCACAGCCCCCGCTGCGCCCAGGAAGAAGGATACGAGTAGGATCGGCTCGCCAATCGACGAGAGTGGAAGAGCCTTCATGGCGACCTCGACCCCTGAAGTTAGGATTTCCCCTCCAAGAAATATCCCCGTGAACCCCGCAACGGCCATGACCACCGACTCCCTTCTAGACAGTTCCGCCTCCCCCTCGGCCGCACCTTTCCTCCCTTCCCTCTTAAACATGAAAATTATGTATGCTATGTATGACGCCAGCATTACTCCGCATGCAACCCGTGGAAGCTCCAAGCTCTCCATACTGTGAAAATGGTAGAAGAGGAAGAATGCTTCGTAGGCGCTGACACCAGCCTCCCCCGTCACGTACATCCTTATCATAACCTCCGTCTGCAGCCTCAGCAGCTCTATCGACTCTAGCAGTATCTTACCTACACCCAGAGCGAATATTGACAGTAGCGCTACCACACTCCACCTCATGAGCTCTACGTCGTCGCGCAAAACCTCGTATGGGACCTCAACGCTTCCCCCCTTCTGCCTGACGGCTACCACTGCCACCACCCCTAGGAGGAGTATGCAGAACCCGCATGCTGCGAGCACGCTTATGACCGCCACGTCCAAGAGCTCCACGTCCCCCGTAACCACCCCCCTGTAAGCCGTCAACCCTCCTATAACCAGTTCAGGGGTGTTACTGGCTAGGCTTGAAAGAACCCCTGCAGCGTAGGCGCCGATGCCAAGGTACTTCGACCCCGAGCTGAGCCCCTCAATAGCCCACTCGCTTGGCCTAAAGGCAAGCCACGTACCAACCACGAAGGATAAGGCGACAAAAACCAGCGTGTTAACGGCGAAGAAGCGGAAGTAAACGTACATCACAAGCAGCACCACAACGGCTAAAGCCTCCTTTTCACCAACTCTCCATTTTCCACCCATGGAAACCCCCTCGAAGCACGCCGGAAACACATAACCCTACAATTAACCATAAATGTCTTTTCCTAATGGCACCTTCTAAGAAACCCCCAAACAACGTCTGTTAACCTTTCACCCCCTTGTTTCGTCTTCGGCAGCCTTCCAGCCGTCATTTACACTTACTTTTGGAGCAATCTGCTTATTACAAATTCTTTAACATGGGTGAAAGGGGGGAGCTTCCTGGTGACAAACAGGGCTAACGTGTCCCAGTCCTCTTTTTTCTCATCAATTTTCTTTTCAAGTTCACTTGGGTTGCCGCATTTTAGGGTGACGCCGTAGTTTTTCAAGAGAATGTAAAGGTCGAATAAGTCTCTCGCTTTGTTCCTGCTCATAACCGCCTCCAGCTTTTCTCGTGCCATCTCGTCTGGAGGCAGCGTTTTAACGTCAAAGACTGGTATATCAGGGTATGGGGAATTGAATGGTAGAGTAATTCCATCCCTTCCCCTAAACACTGATTCAATGGAGATCTCTGAAGTCTTAAACGTTTCAGCAGAAGCTTTAACTTTCACATAGTAGGCGTTTGAAGTTATCTTTTCCTTTACAATATCCACGTTAAACCCCCATAGCATGAGGTACTCGGCGAGCTCCCCTCCAAAAATAGTTTTTTTATCGAACTCTAAGTCTAAGTCCTCGCTAAACCTTTCACCCTTCATAAGCTTCCAGATAGCGGTTCCACCCTTAAACAAGATCCCTGGAGATATCTGCGTGTACAGAATGAAAAGGATTACGTCCTGCAGATAATCCAGCCTGACCAACTCCATGTTTTTCAGCCTTCGCTTGAAAGCATGCCTCCTTATATCATCCATCGTTAGCATTCCATCACCTCCAGAACCCTTCTCGAGACGCTCTTCTTCCCAACCACCTCCAAGTATTCCTTGAGGGTTCGACTGTTAAACTTCGAGCAGTCTATTTCAAGCCCCCTGACAGAGTACCCGAAGTAGTAGATGTCGATCAGCGCCTTCTCAGGCTTAGCAACGGGCACCTGGAAGCCTTCATACCAAACGTACTCGAACCCGAAGAACAGCCTCCTCTTAATCCTAAAGAATTCTATCTTTGTATCGTTATATGTAGCAACCTTGTTCTTCCGCTTTCTAGTTGTTACGACTTGGACGCCCATTGGCATCTGGGATATTGCCCCCCTAATTAGAAGCGCGGAAAACATCGAAACATACGATGGGAAGGTGAGGAATGGGGCTACGAGTAAGGGGTCCTCGGTCACAGCATACTTACCCCTCTCCACAATCTTTATTCTTCCCTTTTCCTTCAGTAGGTTTGCGAGGCGCCTCACATAGCTCCTCGGAACGCCTCTGATCACGAGATCCTTAGCTGTGAAAACAGGCATCCTCATGACTTCATCTAGGACTGACGCGTACTTCACAATTGGCATTTTATTCCACCAACGTTACAATCTTTTGTAACCTTAATTACTTAAAATTTTTCGGCGGCGCATCAAAAACACGGAGAGTTAAACGGTCAAAACTCGCCGTCAGCACCCAGCAATCAAACACCACCTAATTAAGTACTAAACCGTGAGAAACCTTCATTAGAACCCTTCTTCGCACCCCCAACTATGCCGGGTAGACATCGTCCCCCTTTCCTTCTTAACCCCGTAGATTAGGTGGATGGTGGAGTGCTGCCTGCTCCCTTCAGCTGAAACACTCCCACTTCTAACCTCTAAAACCAGTTTTTCCTCCAATATATCATAGAACCTTGCTAGTATTTCTCTTATCTCGCCCGGTTTATGCTTCATCCTCTCAAAGTACGTTTTGCCTCTGGCAACCTTAGACTTGAAGTATTCCGAATCAGGGTTAAGAGCTAACACGATGATTTTCCCATTGCTTTTGCTTATTCTAGCCGCCTCCCGGATTGCTCTGAACGGTTCGTCGACGAACTCTACGGCTGTAACGGAGAAGACGGCGTCGAAGACCCCGCTCCTAAAACACATCGCCTCCCCATCTGCCAGCACGAAGTCCCTCTTCCCCTCCTCCACCCTATTTTTCTCAGCCGCCTTTCCTAAGGCATGCTTAGACAGGTCTAGCCCGACGACTCTCCCCTTAACCTTCCACTCGAAAACGCCTATGCCGCATCCCAGATCGAGAACCAAATCCCCCTCATCAATGTACATGTTCACGAGCCCGGCCTCAGCCTCCAGCACCCTCCTCCCAAGGTCTCCCTCATAGTACCTCACAAACCTTTCAACATCCTCCGCCAGCATCACGCTAATCAACCCCACGAGTTTAAGCTTTCAACGTCTCTGCTAACATGCAACCTTTCTCCACAACGCCCAGAACTCGGCAATCGCCTTCACATTCACATGGTAATAGTTCGATGACGGAGTATTTACTCTTTCTCCCTCACCTTAACCTGAAATGTCCAGACGGGTTCCCCTCTTCCTTCCCCCCCACCACATACATGTTCGATTTCGTGATGGAGCCTGCACGCTAACCCTCCACTGAAGGTTAGCGTCTCATCTCCCTCCTCCACCTCTATAGTTTTCTTGAGCGGGTTCACGTGGACTAGCACCGTCTTCTCCGATTTAACGGTAACCCTGTATGGCCTCCTAACAGCCTCCATGTAGCCTTTCAAGCTGCACTTCTCAAGCCTTGCGACGACGCCCTCCTCCTCAACGATGACGGGGTTGACGAGCAGATAAATCGTTTCAACGGTTACTCCCTCCCCGCCAGAATAGTACGTCACCTTATCCTTAACAGCTACAGCACTCACACCCGACCTAATACTCCAGTCTCCACCATACTCAAGAGATAGTAAAAGGGGGAGGGCTGCTTCCGAAGGCAGACCAAAACGTGAAACCACAACCTCCTCGAGAACTCTAAATGAAATCATCCGCTTCAACTCGTCTATCAACAAGACCACCCTCCAAACACGCTACGCGGAACCATCAGTCCTCTCACACCACAAACTCAAACATCCCCCTTTACAAGTCAGCCCAAAGCAGCCTCAAGGTTCCTCCCGGGAGAGGTAAATCACCTTTACGCCGTAACAAACCCAAACCGTTACCTCCCTTCCACCTTATATTTATGTTGCTGGGAAACCTGTCTCACAGAGAGTTACAAACCGCAACCTCGAAATTTTTTTATCATCTTTAATCCATGTTCACTGGAAAACTTACGTAGAGGGACTATCATGAGGAAGGTGGCTATTATAGGGGTTGGACACTCAAAGTTTGGTAGGAGAGACGATGTTAACCTTGCAGAGTTAGCCTTCGAATCCATCAAGCCCGCCATCGAGGACGCGGGGGTGGCACCAGAGGACATCCCCCTCTTCATTGTTGGAAACGCAGGGTTCTGCGAGGAAACCCTGCCAGCCGTCGTAATAGCAGACTACGCCGAGCTGTACAACGCTGAACTGCTGAGGACGGAGGCAGCGTGTGCGACATCATCGGCTGCCCTGTCAATGGCCTACACCGTGGTTGCGTCCGGGAAGTTCGACCTGGCGATGGTTACAGGATGCGAGAAGATGACGGAGCTTGACACACCATACGTGGTCGAGCTGATAGGGAGAGCAGGGTACTTCTTCTGGGAGTTCCAAAACTTCGGCTTAACGTTTCCAGGATACTACGCACTACACGCGACAGCTTACATGAATAAGTACGGCGCCACGGAGGAGCACCTCGCAATGGTAGCGGTGAAAAACCACAAGTATGCGTCCATGAACCCATACGCCCAGTTCAGGCAAGAGATAACGGTGGAGCAAGCCCTCCAGTCACCCTACATAGCATGGCCCCTCAAACTCTTCGACTGTTGCCCGATAAGCGACGGCTCCGCCACGGTGATAATAGCAGCGGAGGAGAAGGCGAAGGAGCTAACCGACACCCCAATCTGGATAGAAGCCATTGAAGGATGCGGCGGCTCAGCCAACCTGACGAAAAGAGAGAACTTCGTGGGGTTAAGGGCTGCAAGGGTAGCAGCCGAAAGAGCCCTCAAAAGGGCGAAGCTGACCCCAGACCAGATAGACGTGGCGAACGTCCACGACTGCTTCACCATAGCCGAGCTAATGGCGATGGAGGACGTAGGCTTCTGCGGAAGAGGGGAAGCATACAAGCTGGTCGAAGAAGGGCAAACCTACATAGGAGGCAAGATCCCAATAAACGTGGACGGCGGCCTAAAAGCTAAGGGACACCCCATAGGCGCAACGGGGACAAGCATGATATACAACCTCACCAAGCAGCTAAGGGAGGAATACGGCAGCAGCAATCAGGCCCCAATCAAGAACGGGTACGCGCTCGCACACAACGTAGGAGGCACAGGACACTACGCATACGTAACCATCCTGAGCAGAAAGTAGGAGGTTGATAACGTGTCGAAGAAGGAGCCTAAACCACACATCCTCTCAAGACCACTAACCTTAATCTACAGGTTGCCCATAAGCAAAACCCTGCCCTTCTGGGAGGGTCTCAAAGAAGGAAAGCTCCTAGCTACGAAGTGCAAGAAGTGCGGCAGGATGACCTTCCCACCACAGGCAGACTGCCCAAGCTGCTACTCCTCAGAGGTCGAATGGGTCGAACTCAGCAAGGAGGCAGAACTGATAACAGCCACAGCAATAATGGTTAAACCAACCTCATTCGCCAAAGAAGAAACCTACATAGTAGCAGTCGCCATGCTGAAAGAAGGATTAAAAGCCGTCGCATGGCTCAAAGGCATAAAGCCGGACCCAGCAGAACTAAAAGAAAAGATCAAGCCCGGAATGAAGCTAAAAGTTGAAACAGTAGTCCCTGAAGAAGGCAACCCGTACTACGTTTTCGTCCCAGCTTAATCCCCCCTTTTTAAAACCCTTGGAGGAGCCCCGATGGAAAAAACATGCAAAAGTCAAAACGAGAAAGGTAAAATGATCGAAGGGTTTTCATCTGAAGAGTTCTCCTCAGACCTTGAACTTAACCCATGCTGCTTCTCAGGAGCGTCAACCGAACTCTTCTTCTACTGCTACTGGAAAATGAATAAAAACTCCACCAGTAAAAACGACAATAAGAAACATGAAGGAAAATAAAAGAAACCTTATGAAATAGCAGCTTCAAGATATAATTTTCAACCAGCATGTACACATACATTCGAGCAAACATCAATAAACTTGGCCCTCCTCCAACCTTCCATATTTTAACTCTAACGCCACGCCAAGAATCCTCGTTGCTTAGGTCCCTTCAACTTCCCACCCCTTCCTCGGAACACTTTTCATTTGATGAAAATGCCGCACCCCTCCCTAAAAGGTCTTCATCATGAAGGACATGAACAACGAGAACAATTCCCAATTTATACTAATAACGTCTTGAATGCTGGCGTTCACCTTTACTCGTAACCCCTCTTCGCCTAGGAAACCCTAAGGAGAAAATTTCCGCCAGTGAAAGACTCTACCTATAATCGCAAATGCAAATCCATGGGCAAGTTCAGAGGACTCTCTCACCCAAAGGTAAGATGCTTCTCCACCTCAGTTAACGCCCACCGGAATAATGCTAAGGTCAGCGTAACCTGTTCCCACCTCATTTAACTGCCTTCAAATAACATTCAATCATCCTCCTCCACCCCATCCCAAACACCCCACTCTACATTTTTGCATTTCCCCTTCACGTCTACAGTTCAGCTGTAACTGAAAAATTAAACAGTTTTAAATCGAAAATGTGGCGTTTCTTTCACTAGCATCTTTAAAAAGCAACATAAACTAAGAAATATAAAACATAATTTTTGACGAATAAGAAATAAAACAGGTTTAAATTCAAAATTAGCCATTTTACATCAAAAATCAGCAAAATAAACGATTTATCTTTTCTATTTCACGCGTAACCGAAACCCCATATAAAACTATTTCTCCTTATAAACTCCACAAAAAAGGCTCGGTGGCCCGGATGGAAGCAAGCCTGACGGTTAACGGAGTCCCTGTCCACGTACGTCTAATAGACACATCAGACTTTAAAGTTCTCTATGTAAATGGCTCGGCATGCTATGAGGAAGCGGCTAAAGCCATTCCAGGAGTGGAAACCGTCAAAGTAGCCGGAGTAACAGTCCTCAAATCGTCATCAGGTAAACCAGTCATACCAGTAGTTCACCAGTCAGGCAGCCCCCTACCAGAAAACCAGATTGTAAACTTGGCAAAAACCGTTCACAAAAAGGAAGAGTGGGAGATCGCACGGCTAAAGATCATAGCTGCGAAAGCGGTAAGCATGGCAGCTCTAGCAACAGGCGTGGTGGCTGCTGCAACGCTATCAGCTATCCTAGGCGCTGTAGCCGTAGCCCTGGGAGTATCCTCAGTACTCCTGCTAAAACTAGCGGATAACGGCATCAAACACATCGTAAGCCAGAAGGTGGTGATCGAAGAAGGAGTCGTTGGGGGGGAGGGTGAAGAAGACGAGTTAAGCGAAGAAGACTACTATAGGGATGCTGCCAGCCTATGCTATGAAAAGGCCCAACGCTTACTTCAGGATGGGAAAAGCGAGGAGGCTCTAACTTACGCGTTGAGAAGCCTAGAGTATGCGAGCAAGTTTACACAGGTAGAAGCAGATGTAGACGACTTACAGCAGGTGCTACAGGCAATCGACCGAGCGTTAAAAAGCAAGCCACCCCTCCAGCAGCCTAAAACACAAGCCTCACAGCCCCCCTCTCAGCGGAAAGATGGTGTCGCCTCTCAAGGAAGTCCACAACAGTCGAAGCAGGAATGTGGCGGAGAAGGCGGCGTATGCGACGTAGGAGGAATTCTACGCCAACTTGAAGAATACTCTGGCAAAACGCTTAGCAGGAAAGGTGAAGGTGGGAAGGTGAAAGGTGAGGTATGCGCTGAGAAAGGTAAGCTGGACGCCTTCATGGAGGTAGCGTAAATGAAGAAGCTTACAACCATTTCTCTTATAGCATTAACGTTAACACTAGCACTAACCCTGCTTTCCACCCACATTCATCCTCAAAACTCTATCCTTCTCATCCCTCCCTCCTCCCTCCCCTCTCACCCCCATCAAGGTAAGTTTTCACACACCCTTATCTACCTGTACAATTCATCGGCTCTTAACTACTATGAGGACTGGGCTGACACTTTGTCGCAGGAGGGATACGTGACCATAGGAGTTAACTACTCCGACTTTAACCCTCACATGGAGTGTGATGCAATAATTATAGATGCAAACCTTAAGGTTGACGCCGAATTAGCCTCCAACATAGAATCCGCCGGCAAACCCGTTCTAGCCATAGGGCTAGGAGGCTCCCTCTACCTCAACAACACCGGGGTAACCGTGAAAACATACAGCTACCACGCAGCCAACGAGGTACACTTCATATATAGATCCCAAGAAGCCCAGTCGCATGAGGTCCTCAACGTTCCAAGTAGGGTTAACTTCAGCGGCAACGGCTACATCCCTCTCCCTTTGGAAGAGGAGGAACTCACCTATGTTAAAGCAGGTCTGAAGAGGATTCTTTACGACTTATACGTTGGCGGGTACTCCTTCATGAGCTTAAACGGTTCAACCATCCACCTGGCACTCCCCAACGTAACCAAGCTTAAGGTGAGTGGGCTGGGAAAGCAAGCATACCACAGTATTGTAAACGCCGTCGACTGGCTTTCACGGGGCGCCCCCAAGCTTAGACTGATCGTATCCTCATCAAAAACGGTTTACGAGGCGGCAGAACCGATAAACGTGACAGTAAAACCCTACGATAATTACATGGTGGAATGGCTCCAGACCCCAGGTGAAACCACCCTAACCCTAACCCACGTGGAAAAAGGGGGGACAGTGTACTCTGAAATCAGGTCAGGGTGCAACTTAACCTTCACCATTCATAAACCGCTGGAGAGAGGAAACTACACGGTGAAGGTTACCCGCGAATCCTACACCTCCACGGTCAGCATACAGGTAAACTACACCATGATAAAAATAGTAAATCTGACTTGCAGCGAAGATGTTCTTCAGGCAAAAGTAGAGGTAGAGGGAGAACCCGAAGCAGGCATCGAAGTGGTCTTCAGCTACAAAGCCGGTGTCTGGCCGCCAGCTGACTTCTGGGACAACCATTACGAATACGCTGAGGTCGGGAGGGCTGAAACCAACAGTAGCGGGTGGGCGACGCTGAGCTGGAACCCGGAGCCTGGAACCTACACGGTCGTAGCATGGATACAAGCTCAGCACGGACCAGAGAATTGGACGACTACGTTAATACGAGTAAGCGGGGTGGCCCCCGGCACACCCTCCGAGCCTCCAGGCTTCAACCCTCCAACCCCATCCTCAGGAAACACTCACTCACTGTTTCTCCTCTCCGCTTTAACGGTTACGTCGAACGTGGGCGAGGCTGGCTACGTTAGGATTGAAGGCTGCATTGCAGCAGCCCTGGGAGCAGTCACCCTCGTAGCCGCCAGAAAAAGAAGCCTCTAAAGGAGGGATCGTGGTGGAAGCTAAAACGGTTAAAATTGATCCGAGTCAAAGTGTAGCCTCCCTCGACGGCCTCCTCGAATCCCTTCTTCACACAGTCGAGGTTAACCTCGGACGTAGAAAGCCTAAAAGCATATGCATAGTTGATGGTGACATGAACGTTTGGGCTTCGCGAGGCGAGGTTGACGCCTCCGTCATAAGCAAGTACAAGGGGATACCGTTCGATCGGCTTGAGGCTGGAAGCCTCCTCCACGACTCGTCAAGCTTCCTTCTCAAGGTTAGCGACAGGTTCGGCGTCCTCGTATCCATGTCAGAGTCGGACCTGTCAATGATCGCGGCGGCAAACCTTAAGGGGCGTCTAGGCGCGTTAAGCGAGTTCTACAAGCTGGACAAGGTGGTAAGCGAGGTAGAAAAAAGGAAAGGGAAGCTGGAGGCGCTTCTGTCCGAAGCAGCTAGAAGTTATCAGCTTCTAACCCAAAGAGGCGACCTCCACCTCCTAGTCCTGTGTGATAGTGACGGACGGGTTCTAGCATGGTGGGGGTCAACTCATCCAAGGCTCCTCTGGGAGCTGGCAGCCTTAGGCGCTGCCCTGATCCAGATGGGTAAAGCAGGAGAGGAAAGGCTTGGAGCCCCGTTCGAGAACGCAACGGTTATGTATCGCGGCTACCAGCTCCACGCCTTTAAAGTGTGCGAAGCCGAAGGCAGACTTATAGTTCTCCTGGCAGTTGCATCGAGCACGGCAAACCTTGGACTTCTAAGAGTTAAGCTAGCACGCCACGCCCGCCATCTCGAGGCGGCGGTGAGGGTTGAAGCCAAAAGGACACTAAAAGTGACCGAGGAAGACGTAGAGAAAATTCTAGAAAAGTTCTCAGCGGGTGGATACTAGATGAAAACAAGGGGAAAGTTTGTAGGCTGCTACGACACGCCGTCAAACTTCAGAGTCGACATGCAGGTTAAGCTTGTCCTTTGGGGTCCAGGGCTCAGCGGTAAGACAACGTTCCTCAGAGCAATAGCCAAGCTTTACCCCCACATGATCGTAGCCGGCCCGATAGAGCTCGCCACGAGCGAGGGTAGAACCATCTGGGAAGACTACCTGGCGCTCCAAGCATGCTACCGCCACCTCAGCGTAACCTTCCACATTTACACTACTACCGGTCAACGCCGCTTCCTGCATACGAGAGAGTACGTTGTCGGGGGAGCGGACGCCATCCTCTTCGTCGCCGACTCACGTGGAGAACAGATAAAGGAGAACAAGAGAAGCTGGGAAGAACTAACCTCCATTCTACCCCCAGTTCCTCCACCGGTGCTGGTTGCAGCCAACAAGCAGGACCTGCCTGGCGTGCTAAGCTGCGAGGACGTGGCGAGCATACTGCACGTTGACGAAGACATAGTCTACCCCACGATAGCGCGTGAAGCATGGGGGGTGGACGAAGTGTTCAAGGAGCTGGTTCGGTCATCCCTAATAGGGGAAATGAAGCCGAAAACCCAATACTAGGAGGCGCGAACGTGGCATCCCTACTAGTGTACATGTCGGCTGAGGACCTAGCTAGGCTTGGAAGCCTCATATTTGCAGGTAGAAACGTGCTTATCGAAGGCTTCATAGAGTCCAGCCTCCTCCTCCACCTCTCCTCCTTCACCGTCAGGGATCCCATCATCGCCGACGACGCATGCACCCTGCTAAACTTGCAGTGCACCACGGGAATCCTCCCAATATACCCTAATGTTCCAGCCGAGCTCCTGCCTGAACTCTTCAACGTTGACGGAGGATGGGTTGCCACCACCAGAAAAGTTAACCTTACCCCGCCATCAACGATCCCAGTCTACCACATGTCATCTCAAAAATGGAGTAACGCTCCCGAACCCCTCGCCTTTTTCCTTGAAGCCGTACGTTTCGCCTCGAAGACACGGGATTTAAGCAGGGTCATTAAAGCAATTACAAGCGTGGTTGAAGCCAAAGCATCCGCGGTCTGGGAGATGCTGGAGGCCGGGTTAGCGTTCAGCGAAGCTCTGCAAACGGCGGCCTCCTCGCCAGAGGAGGCACAGGTAATACTGCTACGCTTAGAGCTGGAACACGGCCTTCCAGCCTCGAGAAGCGAAGTGTTAGACGCCTTAAGGAGGGTTACAAATGCTAGCAAACACCCAAAGTAAGATGGATACTCCATTGGCGGGCAGCCTCGACCTGAAGGACGGTAAAGCCCGTTTTTCACAGCGGCGGCTCCTCCTTTCCATGGCGGAGAAAGCAGGGGTGTTCAAAGGTGAGAGCATCCTGATAGTAGCTCCTCCCGGCTCCGGTAAAACATGGCTCGGCTTAGAGGTTGCAGCTGGCAGGGCGTTAATGGGTGAGAAAGCGGCGTACCTAGCACCCTTAAGAGCCCTCGCGGCCGAGTGCTATTATAAGATCAAGAGGAAGGGATTAAGTGTTTCCCTAACGACCGGAGACTACCACCTTCCTCTGGGCGAGGAGTGGAGCATCCTGGTTTCAACGTTTGAGCGCTTCGACTCTCTCACTAGGAGAAGCGAGGTGTCTGTCGGCACGGTGGTTGTCGACGAGGTTCACACGCTCGGCGACGGCAGGAGAGGTGCCCGCCTAGAAGGACTACTGGTTAGAATGCGTGAATCAAACGTTCAGCTGGTCGCTTTGACCGCTACCCTAGGCAACGCCGAGGAAATAGCTGAATGGCTCGGGTTAAAGCTTCTGAAGCTTAAGCCAGCGCGTAGGCAACCAAAGGTTATCGTTTGCCAAGACAAGAACCGCGCAGTTTTAGAGCTGGCTGAGCGTGCTGTGAACGAGCGTGAGCAGCTTCTCGTCTTCGTTTCAACTAGGAGAAGCGCTGAGTCGCTGGCTAAGGTCATCGCGAAAAAGCTAGGCTTAGACTTTACGGGTTCAAGCCTGAAATGTCTTCCAGACGAGTTGGGCGAGCTAGCCGCGTCTGGGGTAGGATACCACCACGCTGGGCTAACGAGAAAGACTAGGGCAGCCATCGAAGAACTGTTTGACCAAGGAGTCATTAGAGTTTTGGTGGCAACCACTACGCTTTCCGCCGGGGTAAACATCCCAGCCAGCATCGTCGCAGTTAGAGACTTAAGGGTTTTCGACGGTGAAAGGTCAACTTACCTGGACGCCAACGTACTCCACCAAATTCTTGGGAGGGCTGGCAGGCGTGGGGGGAAAGGAGAGTCCTTCATACTATGCCAGTCGCATGCAGAGAAGGGAGCAGTCCTGAGGAGGTACTTTAACGGGTCAGCTCCAGTCACGTCCTCGGCAGTAAGCCAGATATGGCGCTTCTTAGACGAGCAAGTGCTGGTTGAGGTTTATAGGAGAGGGGAAGCATCACTAAGAGACCTTCAAGGATTCCTCGAGCGAACACTGTGGTGGAAGCAAAGGATAAGGGAGAAGTTAAGGCTTAAGCCTGAAAAGGTCGTCGTTGAGGGGCAAGTGGCCAAAGGCTTCTTCAAGGCAAGTAAGGCAATCATATCCTTTGACCCCTTAAGGTTCAGCTGCAGTTGCAGTCTACCTCAGCCATGCCCCCACGTTAAAGCCCTAGCGTCAGAGGTTGGAGTAGACCTTTCCAACCCGTTAAAACCAGTCTTGGAGCGTCTCGCCAGGCAAGGATTCCTTGAACAGACAACGGGTAAAACGTATTTCCTTTCAGCCTTCGGAGCATTAACGGTCAAACTTTACCTCACATGCGACGTCGCCCTCCTTTTAAGGAGAAGAGTGAGAACGTGCCGAAGCGAACGGGACGTTAAACTCCTAGCAATGGAGGCACTGGAGGAGTGCGCTTGCAGGAAACTTGGGAAACCACACGAGGAGAACGCTGACCTCCCGTGGATGATCTACTGCATAGGAGAAGTAGCCCGCCTTGAAGGCGCAGTTAACGCCATGCTCGCATCCCAAACTCTAAGGGGGGAGGTTGAACGCTGGAGCCAGCTGCGGGAGGATGCTAAATGAAGGTTTGCGTGTGCACAGTCTGCAACTCCTACTTCTCCTCCAAGGCTAAGAGGCCAAAGTGCCCTCGCTGTGGAGGGTGGGGTAAGAAGGTGTGTGAAGTGGAGAACGCCAGGGAGGCGGCGGAGAAGGTTAAGTTGCTTCAAGCACAACGGGTAGCGAATGGAGAAAAGGGTTTGCAACCCTGGCGTCTACCGGGCGGGACCCGTTCGGGTAGTGATTTTAGTTGTTCCGTACGAGCCACGTCCAAGCAGCAAGAGACCATAAGCATCCTGGGGATGCATAGAGAACTCGAGGAGAAGCGTAGACGGCGTCCTAATGGGTTGACGAGCTTTATGCGCTTTGTCAGCATGATGGGCGGCGTGGTCTCCGAGGAGGACTTGTTTGCCCTCTTCGACCGTAACGTGATTGAACCCTTAATTGAGAGGTTAGAGGCTCAGGGAAGGGTGGTAAAGGTTGGCGGGAAGCTCGTCTTCAAAGACGTTTAGGTGGTCGCCGTGAGGGGATTAGTAGTCCACGTGTATGGTGAAGCGGGCAGCGGCAAGACCACCCTCGCGCTACGTATAGCGTCATCCCTGTCAGGTAGGGGCTTCCAGACCATTTACGTTTCAAGAAGCATTCCTAGAGGCTTCCTAAAGTTTGAAGGCGACAGAGTGGTCTTCCTGAGGGTTTCATCCGATGAATGCCTCGTCAGCCTACCTGAAACTGTTGAAAGTCTTCTTTCTCCGAGAGTAAAGCTCATAGTTGTAGACTCCGTTGCAGGACTTTTCAGGAATCTGAGGGAAACCGGGAGGCTGAGGCTTCTCCCCTTTGTCGCCCTAAGGCTGAGAAGGACTGCCTTGAAGAAAGGGCTATGCGTCCTGTTGCTGAACGAGGTAACTTCAATGAATGGGGAGGTTAAAGCTTGGGAGGGGGAGGAAGTGGACAAGTACTCTGACGAGTCGATCCGCCTAGAAAAGTGGATGGCTGCTAGGGTAGCACTGGAACCCCTAGAACACCTCACCCCTACCTTTAAAGGCTTGCACAGCTGGCTAAGGAGGTTGAAGTAGGTGAGGTCTTGGCTGCTCGTAGCGCTGTCCCCCCTCATACTTGTCATAGCGTTCTTCATGTTCAAGGCAACCCAGGCATGCCTCCAAGGAAGCTTCAAAGCCCCTTTCTACATTGGAGCAATATACATCACAGCGTACTTGGTCATCCGCCGCATTCAAGGCTCGTGGAAAACAAGGCTAATTGAGGTTGGAGGGTTAGGGCACACCTGCCTAGCGTTTTCCCTCACGTTAAGGGCTAACTACCCTTCAAACATTCTCCCTTTAATTCCTGTTCTAGCTCTGGCCACGTCATCAGTAATCTATGCGATACTACGAGCTTTCCCGCCTCTAACCGCCTCAGCCGTGCTAAACTGGTTTGCCGCTTTTACGGGAAGCCGCTTCAGGCTCATAGCCTTCCTAAAGATTACGTCGCACGGCGACGCAGAAGCCCTGCTGGCTGAAGCATGGAAACACAACCTGGCTTTCACCATTGAAGCATACAACGGCGAGGTGATTCTTTCCGTCACCGCTGAAGCTAGGCGCTATAGTAGAGCAGTGGAAGCAGTCAGGAGGAGAATGAGCTGGCTTGAAGAAGCTCTGAAGACGGCTGGGTTCACGTTCACCCGCGTTGAAGGGTGGATAGAGGTTGAAAGACTCCTGTACGCTCCCATATACCCCTCAGACCCGAACAAGCCATCGTGGAGGGGGGAGGCGCTGGCGCCAGCAGTCGGAGACGGGGAGGAAACAGGCTTGTTCCTTAAGCCGTCTGGTGAAGGATGGACGGCTGCCTTTCTTTCACGTATCAAGGCAAGCAGAAGAGGCGGGTGGCGTGCTGTTAGAAGAAGCTTCGAACATCAATGCGTGTCCATCCCGTATCCTTCATCCACCCTCAAATCCTTCCTAACCCGAGCCTTACACTCGCCGAAGAGGGTGTCATGTGAGAAGCTGCATGTTGGAGGTGGTTGAATGGAGCTACGCGAAATAAAGGGTGTCGGACCCGACAAGCTAAGGAGGCTGATGAATGCAGGCTACAGCACGGTTGAAGCAGTAGCTTTCGCTAATCCTTCAGACCTTGCATCGGACGCGGGCATAGGGGAGCTGACGGCTAGAAGGCTAATTCAGGAGGCTAGGGGGATTGTGACGCGTGGCCAGGGACGTGGAGGAAAACTCATCGAAATACTCCCCGGCAGGGAGGCTAGAAGAATCCTTCAAAGCATTGAACGCGTCACCACGGGCCTTAAAGGGGTTGACCTGATTCTGGGCGGAGGCGTTGAAACCTGCGCCATAACGGAGTTCTACGGTCCGGCTAGGGCTGGAAAAACCCAGATGTGCCATCAGCTCTGCGTCACGGTGCAGCTCCCCAAGGAAAAGGGTGGGCTTGAAGGGAGAGCCCTCTACATAGACACCGAGAGAACGGTAAGATATGACGCCCTGGCCAGGATTGCTGAGCGGTTCGGCTTGGACCCGGATGATGCATGCGACAACGTGTTTTACACATACGCTGTCAACAGCGAAGCCCTTCACCAAACGGTCAGGTCCCTTGACGAAGTGGTTAAGCAGAGTAGGGTCAAACTCGTCGTAGTAGACTGCCTCACAGGACACTTCAGGGCTGAGTACACTGGTAGGGAGACGCTTGCCCTAAGGCAGCAGAAGATCAACAGGCTGATACACGACCTGCTCCGCTTAGCGCTAAGCTACGACCTGGCGGTGGTCGTGACGAACCAGGTTCAAGCCCAGCCAGATGTATGGGGGAAAAGCGAAGCACCTACAGGCGGACACGTCGTAGCCCACGGGGTCACCTACAGGGTGGCATTAACATCCAAAAAGTACAACGTGAGGGTTGCAAGCCTCGTAGACGCTCCAGCCCTGCCACCCTCATCAACCTTCTTCGCCATAACTTCGAAGGGGTTGGTGGATGTAAGCGAGGAGGAAGTGGCGAAGGGAAAGCCGGTAGGCGAGGAGGAGTGGTAGGGTGCTCCCCTTCATTTTACCCTTAGACGTTAAAAGGCTTGAAGCTAGGCGGAGAAGAATGAAGCATAGGAGGACGATCCGATTGAAAGCTGAGAAATGGATGATTGCAGCAGCCTTGCCTGAAATGGAGGAGAAATGCGGGCATCTTTACGGTGAAGAATGCTGTGTAAGAGTTATAGATCTAAAGGAAGAAGTGGTGGAAGCGACGGTTATCGCTTCAAGCCCTGAAGTTGCCGAGGAAACCGCCGCCAGAATAAGGAGAGCATGCAGCATTCTCTGGAAAGCCGAGAAAGAAATGAGTAAAGAGGGGCAGGAGGCTTGAGCGATGAGTGGCGTAGCAGGTGAAGGGGGGAAAACTGGGGGGTTCAGCGAGGGGTTAAGTCAAGCTGGGTTTAAGAGTAGGAGGCCCTCTACGCGCTTGGCATGGATCCTAGCGGTTGCTGCTACGCTTTCGCTCACCCTAGCCTTGGCTCCTTCACCCATCATCCTCTTAGCTCTAATCGCATTCTCAGCAATCGCTCTAGCTATCTTAGCTCTTAAGTTCGCATTAAAACTTCACCAGCCAAGCCTTGAAAAGGTAACCCCCATTAGGCTCCCAGAACTTTTCCTGTCAGCTGGAAGGGATGTACTGGTAGCCCGGAGGAGCGATGGGACATACGCCTATGGTGTGCTTCAAGTCTCGCTTGTCCCGGAAGTCGTGAAAGGAGACGTGAAAAGGTTCCTCAGAATGCTTTACCTTAGCAAAACCTCCTTCTTCTATCACGCAAGGCAGGAAGCAGTCCACGCTGGAGTAGCTGGCGTCGAGGAGGAAAACGCTGCAGCCGTGGCAGGCGTGTGGAAAACAACAATCCTAATAGGGACGATGGTTAGGGCTAAGCATAGGCTGGAGGAGGCCGTGGAGGAGGCCCGAAGAAGGGTTCAACACGTTAAGTCATGCTTCGAAGCAGCGTTCCCACACCACAGAGTGGACGTGCTGAGGGGTAAAAGGCTAATCGACGCTGTGACTGGAGGAGGGATCCCTTTTTTATGACGGGAGCCGAGCTCAACCGCTACCTGACGCTTGAAGGCGTGCTACGAGTTGGGTTGCCGAGCAGGCCGCCCGCAGAGTTCACTCCACCACCCCTAACCGTGGACTTCACCGTTGGGAAGATAATTGAAGCAGAGAACCTAGAGCCGCACGCGTCTTTCGGCTTCACCGTGGAGAACCTGTCAAGAGGGGTTCTCGTCGCTGGGGGAAGCTTGAATGAAAGGCTTAACACGGCCATAAAGATCATTGAAGGAGCAGCCAAGCTCGGCTGGAGCCACCTAGTGGCGACGAACGAAAACGTGAACGTGATAAAGTCACTCGTCCCCCCCGCAAGGGTTTACGACGGCTTCCCCCTAAACCCTCTAGACCCGGAAGACGCCTCCCCACCGGACTATGGCTCCACGCTCGCGCTCCTCCTACAGTCAGCCTTGGGGCTCTCAGACGTTCAAGCTGAAATACTGCAGGACGCCCTGAACATGTGCTATGATGAGGGAGCCCTCTCCCTCATAGATTTGAAGGAGAAGGTTAGGGAAGCGTCTATGAGCGACTTGAGGAGTCCGGCTGAGAGAAGGGAGGCTGAGCGGCTACACAGAACTCTAGGTCTCCTACTCTCGCTTAAGGGGGTGGAGAAGCTCACCCCAGCTCAGCCCCTAAAGCTTGCATGGCTCACCGGGGAACCGGTGGCTGCACGTCTCCCCTCACCCATCTTAGCGGCTGTGGCACAAGCATCTCTTATGGCTAAAGCCTTAACGTCAAGCCTTAGGGGGTTCTCGGTGGTCGTGGAGCTGGACTCCTTCAAGGACACTGAGCCTTTAGCATGGGTCTTCGATAAGTTAAAGGAGAAAGGGGTTGGAGTTCTGGCGTTAACGTCGAACCTTTCAAGCCACATAAACACTGTTAAAAAGTTGGAGAATAGAGTCGTCCATAAGCTTAGCGATGGAGCAGAAACCTCCCTTGCGGGATCCCTGATTGGTCTTAAGGAGGAGGCGGCAAGCGTTCAAAGCGACAGGAGACAGCGCCTATACCAGAGGGAAGCCCTAAGGTACCTAGGGTGGGGTGAAGCGGTAGTTCAAAGAAGTGATGCTCCCTCACCCATGCTCGTCGTTTTCAGCAATGCTTTGAAAGCCCCCAGCGTTGAAGCCGAGCCACTACCCACGGTCGAAGGTCGTACACCCCTCCAAGTGGACTTCGGCTCGGTGGCCGAAGACGCTTTGAGGGTTCTCCAGCTGGTTTACGAGTTCCCCCAGATTACGCTCAGCCAGATAGTAGGCGGCCTCCCTGAAGTGGGTGAGATGGCCCGGGAGCTGGCATTAAGGCTCAAAGACAGAGGATACCTGGCGTCTTACAGGGACAGGAGGGGAAGACATGTTTTCACCGTTACCCGTAAAGGGGAGGAAGCACTAAGAGGTGGAGGCAGATGGGTGTAAACCTCTCGCCCTTCGTCGAGTGGCGCGCCCTTCCCCATCCAGGGAGGCTAGCGGTGGACGGGCATAACATGCTTGTTGGACTACTAAACTCTGGAGGGACACGCTCCGCAGTAGTCAACATGCTCTACAAGGTGCTAAGGCTTCTTGAACTAGGGGTTAAGCCGGTTATCGTCTTCGACGGAGCCCCCCACAAGCTTAAAGGGAAAACTGCTGGAAGCAGCAGACTGGTGGAAGCCGTTGAAAGGGTGAAGGAAGGGCTGCAGCTCATGGGGGTGCCGTGCGTTCATGCTCCGGGAGAAGCGGAAGCGCAGGCAGCCCATATGGCTATGAAAAAGGTGGTTGACGCAGCTTACACCATGGACTATGATGCCTTCCTTTTCGGGGCTCCCTTAGTCGTAAGAGGTGTGGGCGTCGAGGCTGCAGCTGGTGCGACTTTGAGAAGCGTGCTTCGTAAGGCTGGGTTAACGCTCCCCCAGCTGGTAGATGCGGCGGTTCTAGCAGGGACAGACTTTAACAAGGGCGTTAAAGGGGTGGGGGTGAAAACGGCTGTTGCCCTGGTGAAAAGGCATGGATGCCTGGAAAACGTGCTTGAAGCGTTAAACATGCCGAAGAGCGTTTTCCTTGAAGCCAGGAAAGTATTTCTTCATCCAGCCGTCGCAGACGTAAAATTCTTCTTTACATCCCCGAACAAGCATGCCCTTAAAAGGTTCCTAAGGGAGAACGGCGTCAGAGGAGCAGAGCGCTTCGTAAGGCGGCTTGCAGGGGTAAAACTTAAACAAGCGAGGTTAGGATGGTAACATGCTTCTCCTATTAGCCCTCCTCATGCTGGCTGCATTCTCCTGCATTATGGCAACGTTGAGGGCGGGGTTCTACGTTAACCCTTTCAGCCTAATGTTGATGTTATGGCAAGCGCTTACTGCTCCATTAAGGCTCGCCAGGCGAAGGTGGAAGGCGTCGGCATCCGCTCTATCAGCTGCACTTACGCTAATAGGGCTGCTGTATGCTTACAGTTTCGGATTAGAGGTGGTAGACTTATGGAACCCCTCAACGCCGCTGCTTATAGCAGCAGCATGGATGCTGCACGTTTTCACATGCGTGCTCAACCTTCCACCCGTAGTATGGTTGATCCATGGGGGTGTTCACGTCGCCCTACCTATTGCAGTGTCAACCCTAGCCGGTGTCGGGGTTTACCTTCTCCTCAAAGGGTTAACGTGGAAGGCTGGCTTCACGCTTACAGCCTCACTCATAACCGCAACTACACCAATGGTCACCGAACGCTTACAGGTAGCAGTGCGCACGGTGCAGGCGACGCTGCCAGCAGAAACCATTACCGTAATCACCGTAATCGCGGCCTCTACGTTAGCCTTCTTAGCCGTAGCAGCGTCTTCTGTTTATAGAGGTAAAAGTATGGTTTACGTTGAAACGTTCCAAGCTTCTTACGTGTTCCCTTACAGGTTCGCTAGGAACGTGGTGGCTGGGGCTGCCAGCTGGGATAGCTCAGTTAGAACGGTTATGGTCGCGTTAGCTGAGGGGCAGAGAGTGCACGTCTTAGTTTCAGGGGTAAGCGAGGAAGAATTCAGGGAGAAAGTTAAAGAAGCACTGGGCTACGTGCCGACTCCACCCCCAACTAAGCAGGCTGAGAGATCGTGGAGGAAGTACGTGGAGGAAGGCGACGTGAAACCAGCGGTGAACTATCTACTTCAGCAACTCGGAGTAACCGGCGGCCACGTCCCTTAATTGGCCATACATGTTGGGGTGGGAAGCGATGATGTTTAAAAGAACCATGCATCAATGCGGTTGAACTTCCGCCGTCAAGTTTAAGCTTCCCTTTAAGGATTTCCGGATCATGCTGGCTTAAGCTACGGGAGCCTTTGTATGCTTCTACTGTAAGCGCGCTGTTGAATTAGTCGTTAATCGAATAAATGGTGTTTCCAACTTAAGGGTGGATTCCTTTCTAAAAAACATAAACCGCTAAACGGCACTCAATTCAAATTTCTTTTTCCAGAGAGTTAAATTTAACGTCACGTTAAATCAGACCGTCCGAGACGATGGAAAAACCATCGGCTTTGAAGGAGAATTAACTCGTTGAGCACCCTCGAATTTCCTCAATTTTAGGCTTCCTATGTTTTTACCTTTATTGAACACAATTATGAGTATCGTATAGAAAAGTTGACTGTTATTCTTGTAGCCGCTGTTAGATCGGACTGAAGGAGGGCTAGAACTTGGTCGTTTACCTCCCTGTCCGGTATATTGTGTCCTCCTTCATGCTCTATTACCTGTTTATTCTTGCAGTTGGTTGCTGCCTCGCTAAGCATGAGGCATGCTTGAGGCGGGATCACCTCGTCATTTTTCGCGTAGTGGAGCTGTAAGCTTCCATTAAAGTTTCCAATGTAGTTGAGGGGTTCGGTGTAGCATACCCTGCTGTCGCCCAGTATCTCGTCCACGTCCACGTTCGGATCTTCGGATATCTCGCTGTTGTGGAGGATGTACGTCAGGTTTCCTCCTGTAGCTATGAGTGCTCCGACGCTTATCCTCCCGTCAACCCCTAGGGTGACGGCGCCTATGAGGCTTCCGAGGCTTCTGCCGACAAGCGCCACTTTTTCCACTCCATACTTTTCCTCGAGGAAGTCTATGCTTCTCCTGACGTCGAAGACTGCTTGTATCATGACGTCCACGATGTCTGAGTCGAAGTCTAGTGGTCGCGTTGCTCTCTCCCCGTGAAGCGGTAGGTCTATGGCTAAGCATGTGAAGTTGTTGGCGGCAAAGTACTTTGCGGTGGGGAGTGTCTTGTTCTTATCGCTGTTTAAGCCGTGGAGCAGGACTACTCCGACGCCTTCTCTCGGGTGGAGTGGGGTGACAAGCCATGCTGTAACCCTCGATGAAACATCCGTCCGGTCAACGCTGTCAAACGTGACCTTGTAGACATCGTACCCCTCAGTTTCATTATGCTCTACAAGAGTTACTTCCGCGTTTAATGGTTGGCTTGGATCGTAGCTGTAGAATTCAACGTATCCGGGCTTACGTGTAAGCTGCATGTAGAGCAGGTATAGGCGTAGCGTCTCTTGAGTGTTTCTCTGGTTGAGGATGAACCATCCGGCAGCTCCTCCAACGATCACTATCGCAATGAGGACGAGGGCAAGAACCCACCTTTTAACCACTACTCCGCACCCGCCATAACCCACAATTACCTTTTTCCTCTTTTCAAACTTTAAGTGTTTTGATTTCTGCAGAGTTTTAACGCTCAACGATAACTCTTCCCTGACTCATAACTCCGAAAAGAATGCTCATTTTCCGGGCTTCGTCGGGAAGCACGGTTAAGAGGAAAGGGTGCCGAAGAAGTGTTAGGAGGTTTTAAGAGAGAATCTGAAGATGGAAGGTGGCCATCAGAAGGAAGGGAAAGGGAGAATGTTTTAGTATTTAAGGTTTTACGTGAAATAAGCTCAGATTCTTTAGTTGCACTTTTGAACCGGGCTACCTCCTTCCAGTCGCCCTTCCGCCAGTGCATTTTCCTAAGTCACCCTTTAGTTCCAAGACGATTGCCAGCTCCTTCAACCCGGAAATCATCCACGTGAACAATCAACCTGATACTTGCTCTCTAAAGCCTACTGTGCATGAAAGGTATTTCTCGAAGGAAGCCTCCTTTCAAAGTAAAGATGCTTAGCTGAGGGGTGAAGCGGCTTAAAGGCGTGGGTTAAGAGACGGCTTAGGCAAGCATCACCTGTTGAGTGCACCCACTACTGGTGAATGATTTAGACAGATATCTTGAAGCCTTCACGTAGCGGAGAAGCGGTATTTAACCTAGGATATGATGGAAAACGGTGCACTCCTTTGTTACTATTGTTACTATTATGAAGTTGCAAAAAAGGTTAAATCGCTTAAATGGGTAAATGGGTTAATGGTGGCTTGAGGTGGAAGCGTGAAGGTTTTAGTTCTTGGAGGGTGTGGGGCTCAAGGAACCTTTGCTACAAAGGAGCTCGCCGTTTCTGACGAGGTCTCCGAGCTGATAATTGGAGATTATAATGTTGAGAGGGCGCGAAGGGTTGCATCTGAAATTGGCAGTGAGAAACTGGGCGTTGAGAAGGTTGACGTGAGGGATAGAGGCGCCTTAGTGGATTTAATGAGGAAGGTTGATGTCGTGGTTAACTGTGTTGGCCCATTCTACATGTATGGCCCGATGGTTTTGAGCGCTGCGATAGAGGCGGGGAGGAGCTACGTGGACATCTGCGATGACGCTGATGCAACCGTTAAAATGCTAGAGATGAATGATAAGGCGAGGGATGCCGGCATCTCTGCTGTAATCGGCCTCGGGGCGAGCCCGGGCATCACCAACATTCTATCGGTTTACTTGGCGAGGGAGTTTGACAGGGTTGATGAAATCCGGCAGTACTGGGTTGTTGATAGTAGCAGCGACCCCGAAGGGATGGCTGTAATGTACCACGCCGCCCACGGTATGAGTGGGAGGACGCCTCAGTTCATAAACGGTAAGCTTGAATGGTTAAAGGCTGGAAGCGGCGCCGAGAAAGTCGAGTTCCTAGGTGGGAAGGCGACGGTAGTCTACTTCGGCCATCCAGAACCGATAACAATACCCAAATATGTTGAAGGCGTGAAAACCGTTATCAACAAGGGCGGCTTCCTCCCATCATCTGACTTCACTATATTCAGAATCCTTTCAAGGCTCGGCTTCTTTAGCGAGAAGAAGATAGCAGGAGTATCGCCGAGAAGGCTCACGGTCACCTTCCTAACGAAAACCGTGGCGAAACACGAGATGAAGGAAGCCACGCGCACGGCAATAAGGCTCGAGATGACAGGGGAATCCGGCGGTGAAACCCTTAAACTGGTAGCGCATCTGAAAGGCCACATGGGTCCGGCGACGGGAATGCCCGCTGCAATAGGCGCCCTAATGCTAATAAACGAGGAGGTCGAGGCGAAAGGTGTTCTCCCACCTGAAGCATGCATAGACCCCGACACGTTCATAAAGAGGGCGAGGGAGCGGATCGAGCCAGGAGCCGAACTCGTGCTGGAAAAAACATATCGTGGGCCGCTCTTCGACTAGCCGTCCCCGGAGAGATCGTAAACTAAAAACGTCTAGTAATACTGGTAAACCGTGAAGAAGCAGACTCCTCCTAGGGCAGCATGGACGACGATGGTTGATCTCTGCGAACCTTGAGAACCAGGGTGCTTGGTGCTATTATGCCGATGAAACGTCAAGCCCTTTTTACCCGAGACGTTGCCGCCTGCTGGAACCTCCTCCTTAAAGCCCTACGGGGTGATGGGAGCCGCGCTCCAAGCCCCATAGGGCCTAGATCTATACTAGATGGGAGCCGCATTCCGTTCGGCTCGACAGCCACCCATGACCCCATAGGGATACCCAAGTCCCTATGGGCGAGGTGGAAGTCCACACCGCAGATACAATATGCTACAAATCCAAACAGAATAAAGCGGTAGGGACAAACGGTACCTGTGGTTCCCAGAGAGTTCACGGCAGCCTTTCTAAAAGCGATAATTCGAAAGATTGGTGGAAACATTACGGGTGGAGGGCAGCTCGTTAAGGCTTCACGGGTGATCGTGGAGGGAAAGAAAGGCGGGGAACCTGCAACGTATATTTACGACAGAATAGGTAATGAGTGGGAGGCGGGGATAGCCTTATCCATTGGGGCTCAAATGGTCGTTGCCGGCTCCATCACCGAGAAAGGCGTCCACCCACCGGGGATGCATTGAACCACAAAAATTCTTCTAGGAATTAAAGAAGAGAGGTTTGAGAATCATAGAGAAAACAATCACAGAAACGTGAACTCTAAAAGCAAACTCAAAGGTTAAAGGAGGACGCGGTCTCCTAGCAAAACCATTAGAACCCCCTTCAGCCGTTATGCGTCGTAAAACCATGAGCCACTAGAGGACACCTACATCTAAACCGCAGAGAGAATGAAGGCGGTTGAAGGCAGAAAACTTCAACCACTTTAGCCCTAAACGTACATTAAGTTACGTATCTTTCCCTTTTAATGCGTCTGAGACGCAGTCATCGCTAATGAAAATTTTTCTCTTGCTTCACACCCATCTACCCACTTCTTAAAGAACAGGTGCATCCCAAGAGGGAATTCAACACATATTTACTAGCGCTTCTCTCCTCGTCTCCAAACACGTGGATTCGCCTTTAAGCATTCCTCCCGGGAGGAGGGAATCTATGGAATCTGGGAGACGTGGAGTACGACGTCCTCATACTTTCGCCTAAGCCTCTTTACGAGTTTTCGATCTGCAGTGTAGAGCCTCGTGTTTAGGGTTACCGCTAGGGCCACGTAGGATGCATCATAAATAGTTACTTCCTCCTCCACCGCTATCTCCACGGCTCTCTCAGCCACCTCCCCTCTCAGGGAGTACAGTTCTATCCCGTAACTTGAAAGCGCGACGGCTACATCTTTAAGCTCATCCATACTAAACAGGTTACTGTACTTTAACGCATTTAAGACTTCAAACGGGAGCAGCTCAGGCGCCACTATCATGACTTCCCCGTTCACATGCATATCCCTCAACTTCAACGCTTTATCAGAGTCCTCCTCCTCAATAAACCACTTAACTATCAGGCTGGCATCGCCAACCACCCGCTCCATAACGCCTCTCTCTCCAGTACCTTATAATTTCAGCACTGTCCCACCTCTCACCCCCCTTCTTCCTCACCCTCTCATTCAGCAGGACAGCCCTAGCAAGCTTTCTGCCCTCCTCAGCCTCCAACACCTCCATTATTGCCCTCCTAATAACCTCACTCCAGTTAACATGCTTCAGCCTTTCCATCCGCCTCTTAACCTCATCACTCACCCTAACACTTATAACAGCCAACACGCAACCCCCTGTAACAGTAATACATGTATTACCTTACTACACGTAAACACAATAAGCATTAATAAACTTATTTAGCAATCTTCAAATTTCAAATAGAGGGGATTCGATGGGTGCTGCAAGGGGAGACGTCAAAAACGTGAACACGAAAGGTAACTAAGAAACACAGGGTTCCCCTCCTCCCTAAGAATCAGCCTCCCGTTACTTACAGAAATCTAGCCGGTTTCAAGCGCCGCACCTCTCATGGAGCCCGGTCAGGAAAGAGAAGCGCAGTGTTTAACGCAAACTCTTATATTATTCTAACCCCCATTTTCTGATGGTGTCCTCCCTTGGTTGAAGTTAAACTTTTCCAGAGAGAGCTAAAGGAGCTGGTGAGGGTCACGCTTCCATCCCACCCCGTAGACCTGGGGAAGTTCACAACCCTAATTCTAGGAGACATCCTGAAGGATGACAAGGTCAAGAAGGAACTGGGACTAAACTTCGACGACCTAAAAGTTTACCCCGGCCCTCAACCCAGGGAGTCAGCGGACATAGAACTTCTAAGAAACGGTGAAATTATCGGCATGATCAACGTTAAAACCTGCGTTTCGGGAATCCTTAAGGCCGCGTTGAGGAAGCTGAAGTCCTCGATCAGGACGGGAGAGGATGGAGCCGTAATAATGTTCGCCCTCTGCCAAAAAGGCGAATCCACAGAGGCAAGAATGATAATAGCCCTAATCCCCGAGAAAGCCCTAAAAAGCTACGAAACCCTAGACATACAAGACGTAATCCAAAGCAAAATCAGAGAAAAAGCCGAAAAAGAAGGATACAACACCATAAACCTACTGGCAGCAAATGAAGCAATAGAAATAGAAAGGCTAAAAATAGCCGTGAAATCAGAGGAGAAGGCTGAGAGAGCGTACGAGGCGGCGGCGAGGGCGGAGGAGAAGGCTGAGAGAGCGTACGAGGCGGCGGCGAGGGCGGAGGAGAAGGCTGAGAGAGCGTACGAGGCGGCGGCAAAAACCAGAGAGGAAGTTATGGGCGAGGTTAAGCGGGTCATGGGAGAACTGCAGCAAGTTAGAGAAGAAGTCAAGCAAGTTATGGGCGAGGTTAAGCACATCATGGGAGAACTGCAGCACGTCAAAGACACAGTAGATAAGGGGTTCGACACCATCCTAAAAACACTAAAGGAGAAAAAGAGTTAACCTGCCACATCTTCTCTTTATAGTTTTCCACCCTCTCTTCTAATCATTCTAACCTCTCTGCCACCTCTTCTAAAGAGAAAATACCTGTACTGATCCAAGAAACGCTAAAAGAAAAACTAAATTAATAAGAGGATCAAACAAACATTTTATCTCCCTTTTAATCGGCTGAAAAACCCAACTCAAACAAAAAGTTTCTTTAAATTGATGGTAGATTTGGTTCGTGCTACCGTAATGGAAGGATAGGTGAATACTAGAATAATTGATGAGTTAAGAGAAAAAATACAGAGACAAAGTGTCGTTCATTAATGAAGATTTAAGAAAGTGGACGGGATTGAAAAAAGCCAGCAATGCTTGAAGAAACACCTGAAAAAGAAGCCCCGATACTTCCATTAAAAAGGGAAACACCAACCTATTTCAAGGTTATGGGAAACAATCTTCTTAAGTTTATAACA
The DNA here is from genome assembly GCA_029258835.1 of Thermoproteota archaeon. Taxonomy (GTDB): domain Archaea; phylum Asgardarchaeota; class Jordiarchaeia; order Jordiarchaeales; family Freyrarchaeaceae; genus Freyrarchaeum. The sequence continues at coordinate 52,895 of JAPDJY010000019.1, forward strand.
CTATTCTCCAAAACCATGCCCCCCTTCCCTTAATAAGCTTTTTAAAACCACTATTAATAGCAAGCAAAGCCATCATTGCATTACTGCAGCAAGTGCCCGGTTACGTAGTGTTTTAATTTGTTGAAATCAGAAAATGACATAAAAGTAGTGTTTTATTCGTGTCCTTATGCGTCTTGGGAGTACAGCGGCTGCTAGTAGGATTAAAAGTATTAAAGATGTTGTTTTCATTCCAGTGCTATAGATTTTTTGAGGTGCGTATTCTATGACCATAATATGCTCTCCTTTCCTGTCTATGTACCATGCGTTGGCGTAGTCAAATGCGTGAATGTGCTTCTCTTCGGGTATTTCTTCGAGAAGCCCGCCATGCACGTAGTATGCTTTCCAGTTTGGGTCATAAGTGTTTAACAGGACTAAGAATGCTCCGTTTCCGGTCGGATTGCTTACCCTAGCCACGTACTTTGTCGGGGATAGTTTTAGCCACTCGACTCTCTCGGGGGTTAAGTGCAGCTTGTAGATCGTTTTGGTTTTCGCGTACTCGGGGTGTTCTTGGAGAAGTTTTCCTGTTTCGATTGCCTTTTCGCCGTTTACTGATAGGTCTAAGCGGTATATTTCTCCAACATACTTCTCGGTTCCCCCCATGTTGCTTCCGACTATGACTTTAACTGGTAGGCTTGGAGGGTTTACGTGGCCTTCGCCTATTTCGGCATAGTCAAATGTTACTCGTATTTCCCCACCTCTGAACTCGAGGTTAAGGGTGTGGTTTGTCCCCGTCTCAAACTTAAAGCTTCTCGTTAGAGCCCAAAGTTCTCCCTCCTTGGAGTAGGCGAAAACGTACATTACCCCTTTAGGGGAGAAACTAACCTTAAAGAGGTTTGTTTGAATGGGTGCATAGTTGATTTCCTGCCAGTCGCTGCTTGTAACGTTTTTAGGCTTGAAAGCAAATGAAATGTTTAAGGAGAAGCCTTCGACGTCTCCACATCCGTCAACCGTCAAGTTTATCGGTGCGGAGTCCTCGGAGAAGTCCAAGTAGGCTACGTTCTCAGGCTGGTGTGTAGCGTAGAAAAACATTTCTGAAAGATTCCTCCCCAAACCAGCTGAAACCGCAAATATTCTGGGCGTGTACTCTTTAAGCTCATAAAATACGAGGCTTCCAAACACATACTTATTTTTGATCACATCCAACTTCTCTAAGGCGCTCTCATAGTACTCCGGAGGATTATTCAGCTTTATGTAGGGGTGGCTAAGGTCTACGTCTTTCCTTAAGAGAATGTACTTCACGTTCAGTACTTTACAAAGCTGAATGAGCTCCTCAGGTGTAGCCCCCTCCAGCCTCTCAGTTAATGTTAAATACTCCATCGGTGCTATCGGATTTGCCATTTTGTCCAGTAAAGGTTTGTCTGTCAGAGTGTAAAGAATGTCCGGTCCTACGTACCCCCACTCGTATGGTACATATCCTGCAAAGTGCTTGGTGACCGGTGACGGCAACACTCTAAATTCTTCTTCTTGAATGTTTAGAAATTCTGCGGCAACATAGTATTCTACAGGTACCTTCACTACCCATGACTGATTTATGGTTCTTCCATAAAATACTATAGCTGGCAGAATGTAAACCGAATGAATCAAAAAGAGAACCAGTAATAAATATAAAAATTTTTTGTTTTGGAAATGAAACGTTAACCTTTTTAGCAATACGGATAAGATTAAGGATAAAGATAGCATATATAGAACGCTGAAGTACTTCCACGCAGACCTAAAAATATAAATTTTGCTTTCGTAAAGCATTGTTCCGAGTGGCGTTAAATTTGGCGTGGCGGCAAGTAGACTTAGGAATGCTAAAAGCAATAGCCCTTTAATTTTACGTTTTTCAGATCTTTGAAGCCTAGGATAACAGTATAAGAGTAAGAAAGAAACCATCACAAATGGATAATATGAAATGATAAATAGAAATGGGTTTTCAATATACTGCTCAATAAAACTATATGATAAGATTCCACCAACGGCTTCATCATGTGGACATGTTAAAGCATATGTTCCGACAAAACGTATCGAGTCTCCTATTCTTTGCTGTAATGCAACTGCAGCAGCCGACCTAGAAAACTCTAAATTAACAGGGGTCATTAACGTGGAACTATGAAACACCTGTGGAATAAGAAAAGGAAACGCAATAATTAAGATCATGAGTGAAGATAAAATAAAGTACTTGATGAGCCTCTTAACCGGAATTCTAATTCCAAACTTTAAAATAAACGTAGTTAATGGAATCATCGCAAGGTAAGTCACGAATATGTTAAGTGTCCTGACGAGGGGTAGAAAAAAGAGCATGTAGCATGCTAAGTAAAGCATTTTTCTCCTGTTATCCTCTACGCCTTCCATTTTCATGAAGATTAGAACTAAGAGAGGGGTTATACTAAAAAAGTAGATTATATGAGCTACTGGCGTGTGAAATACGATAGCCGTGTAAAGATTCAAAGAATAAAAAATGCTTACGAAAAATGCCGATCCAGTGTTACCTGTAACTTTATATCCTAGCAAGAACATTGAAATTGACGATAGAGAGAATAATGATGCAAACAGGGTGAACGTGGCTACGTTAATGCTACCGGAGAGCATGTTAAAGAAGTAAAGTGGCACTGCGTAGAAAATCCAGTATCCAGGTGTTGGCAGCGAAATACCTGTACCGTACTCCAGCCAGAGGAAAAGAGACCTTTGAATAAATAGCTGAGGGCTTAATAACTGCAGCGTGTCCCCTCCGTTTATGATATTGGTAAAATCAAAATGGATGGAATACTCCAGCAATAATGTTTGAACCGCTGCAAGACTTACCATACATGTAAGCTTCCACAAATACTGCTTCGAAGACCTAATGGTGGCTGGAATATAGCAAAACTTAAACAGTTTTATTTCCCCCTATTTTTTAATCTTAAATAAAATGGCGTTTGATAGGAGTTTTATGAGAAGGGAGTCTTGGTTTTTTATCATATAATCAGTCACTTTGTGCGCTACCCAAGGAATTGTTTGGCCTAGAAAGTAGGGGAATGTAATGCCTAATCCGTAAGTTTCTAGGATTGTAAATCCTGCCTCCTCGACTAGTTTTTTCATCTCATGGTAGCTGAAGCTGTTTTGCGGGGATGGTGTCATTAGACTATCGCGGAAGTATAAGCCGCGCTTAATTTTAAGGATTGTAAAGGGTAAATTGGCTAAACCATGCTTGTTTAAGAAGTTTATCATGGCTAAGCCATTTGGCTTAAGTATTCTAAAGCACTCTTTTAATGCTCCTTTCAAGTCCACTAGGTGTGGTGTTAGGTTTATGCAGAATAACTTATCAAATGACCCCTCTCTAAAAGGCAGATTATGTGCATCAGTTTGAACCCCTGAAAAACTTCTAAAACTCCCTGCCACACTCAATGCAAGGAGAGACAGGTCAATTCCGCAAACCCTAACGTAGTCAGGGAGAAAATGCATAAGATACCCAAAACCACATCCTATATCTGCAATCTTCTCCCCTTTTCGATATGGCGCTAGAATGTTAACAATCTTCTTAAAATTATGTGTTATTAGTTTTCCAGTGAAACCCTTCGTTGCCAGCTCGATTCTCCGTCGAATTTGCCTTTCTTCTGTATAATGCTTTCTAATTTTTTCTTTGTTCATATTATTTAACACCCAGCTAGAACTTAGCATGCTACTTCACCTCCTAATTGCCAGTACACCAATTCCAGTACACAACCCCTTTGCAAATTTCTCGAAGAGCTTAGCCACCCGCCAATTTTCCAGCCCAAAAGTATGTACAACCTGAAAGTTGCTGTCCTCCAATAGCTCTGTTAATGAGTTAAGTGTGAATGGGCGTATATGACCGGAAGGCTTCCACTTACCTACATACTTCTTTAAAAAACCAAGTTTATACCCGTAAGTCAGCTTTTTTGTTGAAACTTCAGTGTTAATTGGTTGGATTCCCAATGGAACCAGAATCCTGTTCTTCCAACAAACGATGTTTAACGTTGTGACAATAAGAAGGCCACGATTGACTAGCGAGTTACTTATTGACTCTAGCATGAAGTCTGTGTTGAAAACATGTTCAATGGTTTCGAAGACTGTTGCTATGTGAAAGTGTTTGCTGAAGGGAATTCTTTGACTATTTAGATCTAGGCGTAGAGTTGAGACTTCAGTGTTTTTACAGGAAGGAGCTATATCAACTCCGGTCGCCTTCACTTCCCTTTTTGTGATTTTTCTAAGTAAGTTGGCAAAATACTCTGTGCCTAGGCAGTTTCCACAGCCTACATCAAGGTAGTTGACTTGGCCCGCTAATGGAGGAATCAGCTTTTTGATCAGTTTAACAATTTTTGTACGGGATGCAAGCTCCAGATACCTGTTCGGACCCATAGAGAACCTGCTTCTTTGATTGTAAAAATCCTTCACTTTTACCACCCTATGCTTGACTGTTGCGGTATACGTGGAGGTATTTTCTGGCAGCGTCCTCCCATTGAAAACTGCTAACAGAATACGTGTTTGACGCCAGTCTCCGTCTCAGGTTGCTGTTAGAAAGGATTTGGAGTATTGCGTCTGCCAGCTTCTCTACGTTTCCTGAGGGGACTAGTAAGCCGTTAACCCCGTTATTGATCATCTCTGAGATGGGTGATATGTTGAAGGCTATGATGGGTTTATGCATTGTTAAGGCTTCTAACACGATGATCCCGAATGGCTCATATGTTGACGGGATGACAACAACCTGTGCAAGCTGGTAGAACGCCGCCTTCTCCTCCTCGCTAATCCATCCAACCAGTTTAACGTGGTGCTGCAGGCTTCCCTCGTTCACCAGCTTCTCTAACTCAGACCTATACGGTCCGGTTCCAGCTATGACCGCAATGGCATCCGGAATTTTAGATATAACATATGGCATGGCTCTAATGAGATACTGGAACCCCTTCGTTTGAGCCAGCCTTCCCACAGAGAAAATTAACTTTTTACCAGTTAACGAATACCTTCCTTCGACTTTCTCGATTAATTCAGCTTCCACACTGTTCAGGTCTGGATTCGGCCCGTTAGGGACAACCACCATCCTCCTACTTATTAACCCTTTCCTCACGCATTCTTCCAGCAGCGAATGCGACACAGCCGTTAACGCTTTAGCCTTTCCCACCACGAATCTTTCAAGCAACGCTAGGTATGCTTTAAACACCAAGTGGAATACGAGGCCAGCGCTCTCAGGGCTCTTAGGAATTCCATGGCAAGTGAACACGTAGCGTTTTCGAAACACTATGCAGAGAATGGCTGCAATGTCGACAAGAGGATGCCCCACACCGTGGAGGTGGATGATGTCGTATCCGCCTTTCACAATCTTATAGGCGAGGAATGCAAACGCCAAGGCAGTGGGCGGCGTGCAAGTTACTAGATTCATATTCCCCATTCTCGGAGCCGGCACCAGAGGTAAAAAGAATATGTCTACGCCATCATCATTAACGTGACTTATGCCTCCCATAAGGCTCCGATTATGAAAATCTCCTGCTAGTACTGTGACGTCATGCCCCACTCTTTTAAACTCCTTCGCGAGGCTTCTGTATACGATGCCTCCTCCACCTACGTGTTTAGGAGGGTACTCCGGAGTAACAATCAGGATCCTCACCTTAACCCCTCCTTAAAGCTTCGCAGTATAGTTCTACGGTCTTTAAGCCAACCAGTCTCCATGAACGCTCCTCCTTTACCTTCCTCATGTAAAGTGAAAACTCTCTGCTGAAGCTTTCATCACCGAGGATACCACCTATTTTTTCGCTCAAGCCTCTGTAGTCGCCCTTTTTGAAGAGTGCCGATAAAGGTAGAACTTCCCTGAACGGGGGGAGATCTGACGCGATGACCGGCTTCTCGTAGCTTATGGCGTGTGCGAAGGGACCACTACTTGACATAGCTAAATTGTACGGGAGAACGACGACGTCCGCTGCAGTAATGTAAACTGCTAAATCCTCGTCTGGAATAAAGCCGGTGAACCTCACCTGTCTACGTATAGGAAGTACGCTATCACGCAGCTCTGAGAGATACTCTCTGTATGAAGCGTCATCCCTCAGTCGAGGATGCTCTCCTCCCCCTATGATAAGAATCCAATCGGGGTGCTTGTCAGCTAGCAGTTTAAAGCACTCAATTAGAGTCTCTATTCCCTTATACTTCGCTAGGTATCCGAAAAATAAGATCACTTTCCTGCCTTCCAAACCAAGCATCCGTTTAGCCTCGTCCGCGCTCAGCTTCTCTTTAACGTCGTCGACACCATGTGGAATAACATGGATTTTCCCGCTCCGACAGTTATAGTCGTTTCTCAGAGCCTCAGCGAAGAAACCCTCATGGACGATCACCACATCTGCTAGGTGAACGATTACCTTGGTGAGGAATAGGAGGCCGATCTTAAGGAGCCATAATGGGCCTCGTATATCATTCAAAGCGAGAAACTCCTTGTTAATTTCTAACATTGGGATCACCCCGTGAAGAGTCACGACAACCTTCCCCCCACTAAGCTTGGCTAGAACAAGCAAGATGGGAAACAGCAACGCTGAAAGCAGCCCACCATACAGGAAAAACTCGTGTTGAACATGCACAATGTCAGGCTTACACGCGCACAACGCCTTAAATATCTGAAAGGGGTAGCATGCTTCAGAGTTCCAACAATAGTATATCTTCCAACGATCACTAAACAGCTTACTCCCTTTATCTAAAAGAAGGTGTATCCTTAATCCATACGTCTGAAGCGAGCTAACAAGCCTCTGAGTATAAGAGAACACTCCTCCTCTAGACGAGGAAACCACTGCAACGCTAAGTCTTTTACCCAACTCTTTCACCCCTCATACACCTTAGTGACGTACACCCGAAGAAACACGCCCAGCAAGTCTAATAGCATTCTAAGAATGCTTCTAACAGACATCCTCCTCTCCCTATGCCTTAACACGACAGGAGCCTCAACTATCCTATAACCCTTCATATACGTGAGAATCAAGAGTTCCACGTCAAAGGCATAACCTTTAACCCGCAGCTTGGACACGACGTCCTCCAGTACTCTTCGCTTGAAAACCTTAAAGCCACACTGAGTATCCGACAGAGGCAGCCTGAATAGGACTCTAACTAGTATATTGAAGCACTTGCTGAGAATCCTCCTGTGCAAAGGGTAAACGATGTCCGACTTCGGATGCCTCTTAGACCCTATAACGACGTCGGCGCTTGAGAGGGCTCTAAGGTAGGAGGACAGCCGACGAGGAGATATGGACAGGTCTGCATCTATGTACGCCACGGCGTCACCTGAGCTATGCTGAAAACCCTTCTTCACGGCACACCCCTTTCCCTCGTTCATATAGTTCCTGACAACTTTAACCCTAGAGTTCCTCCTAGCCATCTCGCTGACAACGCTAAAAGTTCCATCCCCGCTCCCATCGTCAACGACTATCACCTCATAATCCACCCTCATATCACTTGCAACCCTAGTGACCTCCTCCACACACCTTCTAATCCTACCCCGCTCATTGAAAGCCGGTATGATCACGCTTAACTTCAAGGGTGTACCTCCCCTAAATGCTTTCATCTTTGGGTCAGCCCACGTCTTTGGCGTGTTACAGGATGGGGGAACTAGGTGCTGGTTGCAGCCGCCGGGCTGTGGGGGCGGGTGAAAACGGATGCTTAGGCTAGCGGGCTCAGCCGCATGGCACATCGAGAACGCCCCCTTCAAAGTCCGGCTCTAGCTTTGAATGGACGCGTTGCCCGTCGCTACCCTGCACCCTCCTCTAGGCGAGCTTGCTTTCATGGCGTGTCTACGAGAGCTTTCATTTGGGTGGATGAACGCCAACAACTTACCACCTCCAATAACATTTCTCAAATAACTAATTGTTATCTGATTTTTTTTAAGACAAAAAATAATATAAAAATTTTTCCTTCAGAAAAAATTCGTGGAAAAATAATGCGACAATCACTTTTAGGAAAAGGGGGTTTCGACGCTTAGGAAGTGACACCTCTCCGACGCGTGGCTAATGCCGGTAGAAGGCGAGGGGAACCGCTACTGAACCGTAGGCTGCCGCCGTAAACTACCGCTACATGGCGAGAAGGCTGCTTTACCCTCATGAAGCATCCAAGCGGTGGAAGGGTGCGTGTTAAAATTCGTGTTAAAAGATGCGGAAGCTACTAGTAACCTACCACTGCCTTCCAGTATCATTTCACCATCAGGGGGCAGCTGCCTCTACAAGAAAAGAAGCATCCATAAGTAGATGTGCTAAAGGTGAAGAGTGAACTTTTATCTTAGAAGGGTGGAGGTGCCCCGTAATCTGGAGGTAGAGCACGGTGCCTCTCCTACGGTGGTTAAGGGGTGAAACGCAAGAGTTCACCTGCTTGAATCCCGACGTTTATTCATGGTAGATGGTAGCTGTTTCCTTATACTCTGGCTTACACCAGAAGACCACGTACGTGCTTTGGTCGAGGAATATTTCGGCTGAGCTGACACCCCAGCCGCTCATCGGCGACCAGCCGGGGTTTCCATCTATGTCGGGTCCGCAGGGTATGCCGGCTATCGTGGCAGCCGCCTTATAGGACGCCCAGATTATTTCACTGCAGTAGTAGCTACACCCGTAAACTTGCTTCAGGAAGCAGTTTCCGTCGCAAGGCTTCCCTATTTGGGTGCATGCGAACCAAGCTGCAGCCAGCCTGATGTGAGGATACGTGTTAACCCTTAACACGCAGAACTCCTCACACTCGAGTACGTACCAGACTGGGCTACACACCACCCCTCTCACCGTCCCCTCAACCACCATTCCGCCTCCAACATACATCATGGCATGCGTCCAGTAAGGCGAGTAGCGTAGGCTGACGAGCAAGTCTTCAACGGTGTCATCCCTAACCAGTATTATGTCTCCAATTTGTAGCGTCTCTCTTAGGCTTCTCCGGGCGGAGTCCTTATCAGCTTCACTACACACCTTGAAGCCACCGTACGTGACTGGCGCCGAGAATGGGTCAAAAAGGTTAATGGCTAGCAGTAATGTAACAGCTGTGATGAAGGCTAAAAGTGCGACGCTCCGCCTCATAGGATTCCTCCCATCCCATGTTTCCCATTACGAGTATATGTTTCTACCGGCATTGGCTGCTCAAGTTCACGGTTGCGCCCTACATTTTCAAGCCTCCTCT
>JAPDJY010000012.1:0-61274 GCA_029258835.1 Thermoproteota archaeon
CCCCGAAAACGGGGTCAACGCCACGCTGCCCCGAGTACTGCCTCCACCCCCAGGATACGTACTGGAGGCCGTGGTATCTGCCTGGGATGCCGTGAGAAATCAGGGGGTTAAGTAGTTGAGCTCCAGCAGAGAGAAAGGCGGAAAAACGAGGGTTGCCACCTACCATGCGTTAGAATCGGTTTTCTCGGCTAGATGGTTCCTCCTCCTTAGGGACTCACTTATAATTTTAGCCATCATCGTCCTCTTACTAGCACCAATCCTTTACCTCGGGAAGTACGCAATAACAGACTGGTGGGAAATCGACTTCAACGTGTTTAACCATCCTGTAATCCACTCGACCAGGTGGGAGGCAATAAAGAACAGTTTAATTTTGTCTTTTAAGCTAGCACTCTACGCCACCCTACTCGACGTCGCCCTCGGAATCCCTGTTGCCATCGCACTGCAGAAGGACATTCCAGGACGACGCATCCTAGACACCCTCGTCAACGTCCCCCTCGCTACGCCAACGAGCGCCCTCGGCTTCGCCACGTTGATCTTTTGGGGGACCCGGGCTGGCATCGGCGGCATTCTAGGCCTTCAGACAGGTTTATTTAGCCTCGACGAGCTCGTCGGCGGGAACATTTTCGGCTTTCCTCCGCTACTTTTGCTAGCCCACGTCTCCTTCACCTTCCCATACATTGTTCGTTCGGTGTCAGCCGTACTTGAAGGAATAGATGTGACGTATAGTGAAGCAGCCCAGACCCTTGGGGCCAAAAGCTTCACAAGGTTCCGCACAGTAACCCTCCCCCTAATGGCTCCAGGGGTCTTCGCAGGGGCGATTCTGGCGTTCACCAGAAGCCTAGGGGAGACAGGGGCTTCAATAATAGTTGCAGGCGTCTTTGTTACGGCGCCAATCTTAGTTGTAGAGTGGAAAGCCGAGGTCTTAATAGCGTCCGCCGCCTTTCTAAGCATGATACTTGTCGTCTTGGCATGCATCTCTATCTTCGTTTTCAGAAAGCTGATGGGTGCCGCCTTCGCAAGGGCACTCTAGGGGATGATGGAGATGCGGAGGAGGCAGATGCCGAAGGCTGTCAGAGGGATCGACGCGATCCTGTCCTCCAAGCCTGTTAAGCTTTTAGGGTACTCGTTGGTGTTCCTCGTCTTAACGCTAGTCGTTTTTGCACCCATCTTCTATGTTTTCTATTACACTTGGAGGTGGTGGAACTACTCTCCCTATACCTATGACGTGACGGCGGGTGTTCAATACCAGTTTTTCTATTCACCACAAAACGTTTATGAGAGATTCATTGAAAGCCTAATAAACTCCCTTTTAATTGCGGCATCCGTGACGCTGATTGACATCGGCGTAGGAATACCAATCGGCTTCTTCCTTGTTAGGAGAAAGCTTCCAGGAATAACTGTTTTGGACACTTTAACAAACGTCCCTTTAATAATTCCCTCCTCGGCGCTAGGCTTCGCAGTTTACCTTCTTTGGGGCTCTCCTAAAGGCTTCTCCCTGATTCAACCGGGATTATGGCTTATAATGCTCACACACGTGGTTTTCACGTCACCGTACGTGATAAGGTCGGTGTACGCGCAATTACTGAATTACGACGTCTCCCTCGAAGAGGCGGCGAGGGTTCTAGGTGCCTCCCCATTAAAGGCATTTACAACCGTCACGTTACCGGTGATTAAGCCGGGAATAATATCCGGCGCAATTCTAGCCTTCACCAGAAGCTTGGGGGAGACGGGGGCAACCCTAGTCGTCATGGGCTCCGCCAGAACGGTTCCAGTCTTAGTCGTTGACCTGGTGGAGCAGCAACTATGGCCTGCTGCCGCCCTAGCGTCATCCATCCTCATGCTGATCTCATTCATCTTTACGATAACCTTTAACTATCTCAGCGCAAGAACTTAACATTTAACCGCTAACCGGAGACCTTCCTCCTTAGGGCACATCCTCCCACTAAAAGAATTATTTTATTTGCCCCCATAACTGTTTATACGGTCCCCCATCAAGACCGACTAAAGCGTGAGAGGTGCTAAGTTGGACATTAAAGGTAAAAGCGTCCTCGTCACTGGCGGATGCGGCTTCATAGGAAGCCACTTGGTAGACAGACTGGTTGAAAAGGAGTGCAATGTCACCGTGCTAGACGACCTTTCCAGCTCCACGACTGAGTACCTCGAACCCCACCGCAGGGAAGGTAAAGTCAACGTTGTGGTCGGAGACGTATGTGACTATAACATGGTTAAGAAGTGCGTGGAGGACGTTGACGTTGTCTTCCATTTCGCGGCTCAAGCAGACGTTAGGAGAAGCGTGCTAGACCCTCGTACAGACTTTAATGTGAACGTTCATGGTACTGTAAACGTGCTCGAAGCAATGCGGAACAGCGGTGCTGAGAAGATCATATTTGCTTCAAGTGGTGGAACGCTTTACGGCGTCGCTAAAAGGATGCCGACGCCGGAGGACACACCTCCCGCCCCTATTAGCCCCTACGGCGCCTCGAAAGCCTCGTCTGAAATGTATCTTTCAGCGTACCATGCATGTTATGGAATATCAGCCATATCATTAAGGTACGCTAATATAATTGGGCCTCGCTCAACCCATGGTGTCATATATGATTTCTACTGGAAGCTTAAGAGGAACCCGAAGCGGCTTTTAATACTTGGCGACGGAAGCCAAAGGAAATCGTACATGTACATTTCCGACTGTATCGACGCCACATTACACATAGCGGAAAAAGTGGATTGCTTTGAAGTGTTCAACGTAGGGTCTGAAGAGTGGCTTTCAGTGAAAGAGCTGGCGGAGCTAACCGTTAAAGAGTTGAACCTCAAAAACGTAGAATTCCATTATACCGGTGGAAAGCAGGGATGGTCCGGGGATGTCCCCTTAGTTCTCTTGGATGTTTCTAAATTGAAGAAGATCGGCTGGACGCCCAAGGTTACAATAGAGGAAGGTGTAAAGAGATATGTAAGGTGGCTGGTTGAGCGCTTTGGGAGTATTTGAAGCATTCAATGAATGGGGAGAAGGACGTGAAGTGTGCTCGTTGCGGCAAATGCTGCCATGAAACTGAAATGCTTCTTTCACGAAGAGACATAGAAAGGCTAGAAAAGAGAGGCTATAGGAGAAGCGATTTCGCCGTAAGGCTGCCTAATGGACTATACCAGCTTAGGAACGTCAACGGTGTATGCTACTTCTTTAAGGATGGCTTATGCAGCGTCTACAAGGATAGGCCTGAAGGTTGCAGATATTACCCTGTAATATTATCGGAAAATGGCAGGCGCTGCATCCGTGATCCCCTCTGCCCTAATAGCAAAACGGTTTCCAAAGAAGAATTGAAAAGGATTTGCATTAAACTTAAACGGCTCTATAAGGAAATACTTTCGTTTACTCTTCAGGGGTAGGCACTTCTATTGTTTCTCCGTTAACTTTCAATGTGACGTGTATGGGGAGCCCCTCCCTCAAAGACTCCGATATGACGCAGTACTTCCTAAAAACCTTAATGCACCATTCTAAGTTTTCCAAGTCTTCTTCGCTCATAGAAGGATGGAACGCCTTCACCTCAACGTCCACTAAGCCGATACGTACCATTCCCTTCTTACGAACATACCTTCCCCTAACTTTAACGTTAACCTTTTCAATGGGTACACCAAATTTTCGCGCTGCATATACGAATGACGACGCGGTGCACCCCCCTATCGAGACAAGCAGGTAGTCTGCAGGGTTAGGTGCGGAATCGTGCCCCTCAGGTTCAAGTTCATCCATGTAAAACTCAGGGAAATCAGCTACTTTAACCTCAAAAAGGAAATCCCTAAGCCACCGCAGGTCAACCTCGAAGACCTTTGACTTCCCCCGCCCCATAAGGAGGCCCCTTGCTTGTTTTGATGGATAAAATTCCCGATCAAACCCACCTTTTCAAAAATAAATCTTTTTTTCCTTTCCTCCAATGGTTCTTCCAATTTAATAGCCTACTTAATCTCTTTAGCGCTCTTTTAGTATTCCATTGCTTTTCTCATGCCTTCATTACTTCCCCTCTAATCTAAGATTTCCTAGGGAAACAAAAAGCTTTTATGAATGAATTCATGTGTCAAGAATTGAGGTAAAACGTTGGAAGAGCGTTGTGACCTTGAGAACGCTAAAGCGTGCAATGCTTGAAATATGTAAAAGCATTTCTGATTGTATTGAAAACATAAATGACGATGAAGTTGACCAACTAGTTAATCTGCTGATTGAAGGGTGGAAGAACTCCAAGAGAATTTTCATTACTGGAGCAGGAAGATCGGGGCTTATGGGGCGGGCGTTTGCCATGCGCCTTATGCATCTAGGCTATGATGTCTTCGTCGTAGGCGAAACGATAACCCCCGCCCTAAGAGAAGGCGACATACTTATCGCAATAAGCGGGTCTGGAAGGACAAAACTTGTCGTGGAGACATCTAAGATAGCAAAGGAGGACATTAGGGCTAAAGTTATAGCTATTACGTCTTATCCTGACTCTCCACTAGGAAGAATAGCCGATCATGTTGTGGTAGTTAAAGGACGTACTAAGTACTCTTTGAGGGATGACTACATCTCCAGACAGATAAAGGGTGAACACTCGCCCTTAACCCCCCTAGGAACTCTTTTTGAAAGTAGTGTTCTAGCGTTCCTAGATGGCCTCATCGCCGAGCTAATGGAGAAAACAGGGAAGAGAGAAGAGGATCTCTTAAAGCAACATTCCACACTGGAATAAATATTTCCTTATGGCAATTATCTTTTCAAGAGATTATTTACGGGATCCTAAATGTGTTACCTAAGCCTATGATTAATACTGGCTGCCTACATTTCTCAATTAGCGACTTCACGGCATCCTTCGCTTTTTCCACAGCCCTCCTCAAGTTTTCATTCATTTCTTCAGTGAACTCTTTTTCTGAAAGCTTTATTAAAATCGAAATTACAGGGAGCCTCTTCCTCGCTACTATTTTTTCAATTTGATATTTTAATGGTTCAGGGGCGGCCGCTACACCTATCGCCTGGCTCATTGCACCGCTTTTTTCTCCTTCCATCTTCGCCTGCGCGTTCACTATGATTATGAGTGGTTTCCCCAGCCTACGCACTTCTCTAACGACGACCTTTCCCATATTTTTCCCGGTTCTCGCTCCAGGGCCTTTCGGCTTAATGATCACTATCTGCTTGTTGTGGTCGCGTTTCTCCGCAATCAAAACTTCACCATCCACTTTTACGTCCTCTGCTCCCTCCATCATTTCGTACGCGGTAAGCGCTCCCACACCCCACCCCATGGGTAATGATCCCTGGAGGTACGTTTTTACCGCGTTGAAGCTCCTTTCAGCTTCCCTCTTCAGGAAATGCAGCTGTGTTAGTGCTTGCACTAAAACTGTTAAATTCCTAGACTTTACTCCCGTAAAGTAAAAATGCTTCACTACCTTGTATATTCTATTTAGCCTAGAGGCCTCTAGGAAAACTTGCTTCATGTTCGCCTTAAGCTCGTTGTCCGCTTGAGGAATTAAAAGGTCTATTTTCCTCTCTATTTGTTCGCTGGCTGCTTCTAGAATCTGTTCTAACCTTTCTATGGAGCCAACAGGTTCGTCACCAACTGGAGGAACGATGAAAAAGTTGGTTAACGTTTCATAGTGTGGTTCAACATCTTGCCAGCTTACTCCAATTTTTTTGATTTCTTCCTTGATGATTCTCTTTACATCAGAAACTTCTTCTTCTAATTGCTTCAGAAACCTTTTCAGGTCTCTGAACTCGAAAAAGAAGGCCAGCTCTTGCCGGTAGCCTGCGAGGAAGCATATAAGGAAAAGGATTAAGTAGCTTAAAGCGTAAACGATGAATTGGTTGTTTAGCTCATTCATTTACCTTTCACCTTCATTTGCTCCCGGATTTGGGTTAATCTTTGCAGCAGTAACTCTATCTTCTCTTTTTTCTGTTTTAGAAACGTGATTAAGCGGTCTATTTCATCTAGGTCTAAAGTGATCTGTGACGTTATTGCTGAATAATCAACATTCTCCTGATCATACATTGTCCTGTTAAAAATTGACTTAAAGAGTCTTGCTACCTTTCTTCGTGTTGCGATCATTTTTTCCAGAGCGCTCAATCCCTTGTCGGTTATGTAGTACCTTTTCTTCATACGGGGCGTGTCCTCCCCCCGCACCCAAACACCTTTTACCAGTCCTTCCTCCTCTAACTTTTTAAGTACAGGGTAAATACTTCCACTAGTAGACTTCAGCCATCCATCAGTACAGTTTCGTATACGCTTCATCAACTCGTATCCATGGGTAGGCTTTTGACTGAGAGTGAGTAAAACCATGAACTTTGTAATGCTCTCCTTAGCCTTCTCTACCCATATCTCATCATCATTACCTGTAGGCAACTAATCACCCTAGATTCCTCAAAACCTTCTTGGTCAGACCTCTTACTTTCACCTAGCGGTAAATTTAAAAGGATATTTAAATATGTTGCTGTTAGATATAATCGCAACTGCTCATAATATATTATTTATATTATTACAGCGCCTTTACAGCGCCGCCTCAGGTGACGTGAATGAAAATAGTCAAAGTGAGAAACCTAACAAAGGTTTACAATGGGAAAGTTTTAGCGCTTGACAAAGTGAGTTTTGAAGTGGAGGAAGGAGAAATATTTGGGTTCTTAGGGCCGAACGGTGCCGGTAAAACGACAACGATCCACATTCTATGCACACTTATTTCACCCACAAGCGGCTTAGCCAAGGTTTGTGGTTTCGACGTCACGAAGAACCCAGACGAGGTAAGAAAAAGAATAGGTTTTGTTCCCCAAGATATAAGCGTCGACGACGACTTAACTGCAAGAGAGAATTTAGAGCTCCACGCTAAATTATATCATATGTCTAAGCATGAGCGTGAAAGGAAAATAGACGAGGTTCTCGAATTGGTTGGGTTATACGAGCGAAGCAACCATCTAGTGAAAACCTTTTCTGGGGGTATGCGGCGTAAGCTTGAAATAGCTGAAGGACTGCTTCATAGTCCAAGCGTGCTTTTCTTAGATGAGCCAACAATAGGCCTCGACCCGTCAAGTAGGCTCTCTATATGGGAGCAATTAAAGGAGTTAAATAGGGAAGGGGTAACCATATTTCTGACAACCCATTACATGGATGAAGCTGATAGGCTCTGTGACCGCATCGCCATAATAGATTTTGGTAAAATTAAGGCGGTGGGCAGCCCTAATGAGCTTAAAAGGAGCGTGGGGGGAGACGTCCTCTTACTCCGCTCCAACAGTGACAACCTCCTCATGGAGCACCTAGCCAATCTTTCATTTATTGGAGAAATAACCCCTGTAAACGGGCTGTTACGGATAACCGTTAAAGACGGAGAAAAGGCGATACCGATCATATTCGAGGAGGCTAAAAGAATTGGAGTAACCATTGAAAGCGTCTCTCTGAGTAAACCATCCCTAGACGATGTTTTCGTCAAATATACTGGAAGAAGTTTGAGGGAGGAAAAGATCGATAAAATAGAGCGGTATAAGCAGTACATGTTGATGAGGAGAAGGAGAAGACGGTAGAAGGTGGTATTTTGCTGAAGGAAGCATGGTACATCTGTGAAAGGGAGCTTAAGCACTTTACTAGGATGCGTGTTCAGATAATCTCAAGCATAGCTACACCGGTGATATGGCTCGTCTTCTTCGGGTACTCAATGAGTATGATGCCTCTTGGCTTTGGCGGTTTAGGCGCCATCATTGGAGGCGAAAGAAACGCCATGGTTCAATTGTTCATCGCCAGCCTAAATTTACCCCAACCGTTAGGGTTGATCCTCTCTAATCGGTTGGAAATCTCATACTTGGATTTCTTTTATTCGGGCGTTATAGCTGTAACCGTGATGTTCGCATCCATATTTAATGGTTTATCGGTGATTTGGGATAAACGCTTCGGCTTTCTCAATAAGCTTCTCGTTGCACCCATCCCTCGCCTATCAATAATGCTTGGGAAAACGTTGTTTGCAATGATAAGAGCTACCCTTCAGGGAGTTATAATCTTGTCATTAAGCTTCCTGATTGGCGCAAAGGTGTACACCGGAGTTTTAGGCGTCGCATTAGCGATCCTTTTCATGATGCTTTTCAGCCTTGGCTTCGGAGCTCTTTCAACATCCCTAGGGTTAAAACTAGCAGACCAAGAAGCTCTCTTCGGAATAATAAACATGATAACGCTTCCTCTCTTCCTAGCGAGCGGCGCTTTCATGCCTATAGAATTCATGCCCAGCTGGTTGCAAGTATTCGCCTACGGGAACCCGTTAACCTACGCTGTCGACGCTCTGAGAACCAGCCTTCTAGGCGGCCCCTACTCAGCCTTCGGACCACCCTTCTCACTAATAAATATCGCACCAAAACTGATGAAGGACTTGGCAGTGCTTTCCGCATTTACACTATTCTTCCTATCCTTCGGAACACTCATCTTTAGAAAATCTCTCACCTGAACTTTCAATTTCCAAACTCTGGATCATCCTTTCAACGCTTCCGTTAAGGGTATCCTTGGATGTGCGTAGACGTTGCAGTCGCTTGGCTTAAACGTTAAAAATACTCGTTCACCGGCCTTCACTTTGTTCAATGGAGGGAGGTACGTTACCACTTTTACACCGTTTTTAAGGCGGATCGTAGCCCTAGACGTTGCGCCTAGAAACACTATGTCGTCGACGGCCCCCTGCAGGACACCTTCCTCCACGCTTTTTCTGAAATATATTTTCTCGGGTCTTACGGCTACAACCACCCTACTACCTCTACTGAAGCCTTCGCCCTTCACAGCGACGTAATCGGTGCTTCCCTCCAACTTTACTTTTAACAGGTCATTCTCTCTCCCAATTACTACGCCTTCAAGGAAGTTCATTTCTCCAATAAACCCGGCTACGAAGAGCGTTCTCGGCTGCAAATAAACCTCCATCGGCGTTCCAACCTGTTCGATTCGTCCTCTACGCATAACCACGATGCGGTCGCTAACCACCATCGCCTCTTCGGTATCATGAGTGACGTGGATAGCCGTTATTCTCAAGTCCTTTACGAGACGTTTAAGCTCCCTCCTTAATTCAACCCTTATCTTCGCATCTAAGGCGCCTAAAGGCTCGTCCAATAAGAGCAGCCTAGTTTCCGTTGAAAGAGCCCTAGACAATGCAACGCGCTGCTGCATACCTCCACTTAGCTCTCTAGGGTAAGCATCCTCCCTCCCTGACAAATTGACCAGGTTCAGCATCTCCCTTGCGACTTCCTCCGTTCTCCGTTCATCCCACCCCCTCACCCACGGGCCGTAGGTAACGTTCTCCCAAACGTTCATGTGAGGGAAAAGGGCATAGTTCTGGAAAACAAAGCCGATACCTCTCTCTTCAGGTGGAAGCTCGCTGACGTCCACGCCGTCAATTAAAACGCGTCCTTTATCAGGTTTAACAAGTCCGGCAATTATACGTAGGGTAGTAGTCTTACCGCAACCACTTGGGCCGACAATAGTAACGTACTCGCAGTCTTCAACTTTTAAGTTGACATTATCCACTGCCACGATCCTACCAAACCTCTTACTGACATTTACAAGTTCCACACTGGGCAACCTATACTCCACCTAAGGCGTCTCTCAGGAGAAGTCTTCATCAACTAACACGCTGTCCGCTCCCTGAACCTTTCCAAGGCACAATTAAGCTGCTATAAGTTTAAAGCTTTTCCTAACCGTTTCATGTATGCCTCTAAAACTTTTACCTTCCTATCTTCCATTGTCACAGTAAAGTTCAAATATTCCCGGACCATACCTACTCATAGCCCCCTCATCGAGGACTAGGCCAACCGACCTGGTTAGGTTGGAATGAGGTCTAGGGCAAGGAGAGGGGCTACAGTGAAGGGGAGGGTGCCGCGTAACATCCCATTTGACGGGCCTTCACGGAGGTGCTGGTATTAAACCAGCCGATGATGTAGGGTTAACCCAAATGGGAGACAGCGGCTTGGAGACGCCAAGATTGCTCCCAGGTTCCGAGAGCACGGTTGAGAGGGACGTATGTTCCACCGTGATACCCGTGTGTTAGTTACCTAGGGAACATGGCGTCTCCCCCTCCCTAACCCCCTTAAATTTACAGGGGACAGTTTCCAAAAGCGAAACCGCTCATTTTTACCCGCTTTCTAGTCAGAAGTTTTAAAAGTATTTTTGCTGTTAAAGAGTTTTAGGCTGAAAAAGAGGGTAGCTAAGGGTGGGATTATTTGCCTAAGAAAAAGAAAATTCATGATGTAGTTGAAATTAAAGATGTAAGGCTTCCTTCTGAGGGTGAAGTTTTAGGCGTTGTGGTGAAATTGGTTGGTAATGACCGCCTCCTAGTTAGCTGTATGGATGGAAAAACTAGGTTGGCGAGGATTAGAGGAAAGTTTAAGAAGAAGGTTTGGATAAAAAGCGGTGACGTCGTGCTGGTTTCCCCATGGGATTTTCAGGATGAAAGGGCAGATGTTGTATGGAGGTATAGTGAGGGAGAAGCTAGATGGCTTAAAAATAAAGGTTACTTAAAGGGATTAGAAGTTTAACCCTTCTTCCCCAGCGTTCTCTGCAATACATACATAATTCTTCTGGCGAAAGATGGTTTCACGTAATTGAGTACTGTGAGCATGCTTGTTAACGCGAGAAACAGTATGGACACGTGGACATTTATACTATTCATCTTTGCGTATCTCGCGGTGAACGCTGCAAGATTTACTGTTAAGAAGCTGGTTGAACTAGGTGTTTCCGGCGGGGATATATTTACGATGATACATTTAGGTTGCATGACATGTCCTTCATTATCGGTCGCTGTTACCGTCAAGTTCAGCTTTCCAGGACCTCGTGGCGTTATTGACGACGTGTAGAATCCTGTATTGCTGTTATAACTTACTTCCTGCACTGTCCCGTTTACCATTAAATTAACCGTTCCATTGAACTCTTTTGAATCTAAAGAGGGAGTATACCCCACCCATATGCTTACCGTGTACGTTCTACCTGAAGTCCAGTTCTCCTGGGTTGGAATTATGAAGTACGCCGTGAGCTCGTAGACGTAGAAGATATACGTTCTTCCACTAGTGAAGTTTCTGCTGTAACTTGCTGCCTCGCTTTCGGTGGACGCCTTTAAAATATACTTGCCAGTGGCATAAGGCGTGAATGAGAAAGAGAAGTTATACGTTGGTGAGGGTGAACCAGAGAAATAGTTGGCTGTGCCATTAGGGTAAATTACTGTTACGTTTACGTTGTCTGGAAGGTCTAGGAGGTTCCCCACGGTGACGTTGAGTTTTTCCCCTACGTATCCAAAGCCGTGTGTCACGTTGAGCTCTGGCAGAAGCGTTACGTTTAACTCTAACTTGTCCCCGTCGCCGAGCTCACCTATACTCTCGTTTTTTAGTATGATAAGCTCTCGTGCGCTCTCGTTCACAGCCCTGTCAAGCCAGTTTTGCTCGTCGCTTCCATTAACCTCAACTTTTTTAACTGTATAGTCTGCGGGATAGATGAGTGAGAAGCACTCCTGCTCGAAGGAGACCTCGGTTCCATTATGCGTATAGTCGTACTCTATGCTTGCCCCACTTATAGTGGGGCTCCCATGGAAGCTCAGCTTTGCAAACGCGAACACTGTGAGGTTCTCGCTAACCCAGTTGCTTCCATCGTTGAGCTTAACCACTAAGTGCACTTTCCCCTCGGTTTTATTGTATCCTATGCTGCTCCCGCTATAGGTTACAGTGTACC
The DNA here is from genome assembly GCA_029258835.1 of Thermoproteota archaeon. Lineage (GTDB taxonomy): Archaea > Asgardarchaeota > Jordiarchaeia > Jordiarchaeales > Freyrarchaeaceae > Freyrarchaeum. Next base: position 11,673 of record JAPDJY010000012.1, read on the forward strand.
CTCCTCCAATCATGCTTGTGATCATGGTGTCATTAATATAAAGGCTATAACTGCTGAGGTTCCCCGTGTAGTTAACGTACCTAGCGGTGCAGTTCACGTCATAAGTCTGGGCTGCAATGGCGGATACGGGAACCGTCACCTCCCCGCTGCTTGGAACGATTAGCCACACGCTTCCATTCCACGTCCCATCCTTCCTCAATAGGGCGCCATCAACCGTAACCATCAACTCCTTAAGAACATCCCACTCCGGATAGTCTGGGGCGATTTTCATGCAGTGCCAGTAACGGTTACCGTAAGGATCCCTTACATCCGTAACCCAGCTTTCACCCTTGTTCAAAGTCCACAGCTCGTATCCCTCATCGGGCGGCCCCTCGTTTAACCCTTCAACGTGGCTCCCCCAGTCATAGTACCCAGAAGAAGGCTGCCATCCATCCGTGTGAAGCACCAGAAAGTACCTTCCTGGACTTAGCTGAACCGTAAAGTTGATGGTTATCCAGGAGTAGCTTGCCCCGACGCTTGTGCGTGAGATCTTCACGCTTCGCAGGACCTCGCTCCCCGGCACCCAGCGTCCATCAATCAGCGTCGCATTTCGAAGCTCCGCAACCAAGTCCACCTCAGCTCCAAAGTTTGCAACTGGTATGGATATGTTAACACCATCCGCCATCCTTCCCAAGAGGAACATCTGTGCTTCCCCCATCGACCCGGCACAGCGGGCATACCCGCCACTATTCATTTCACCCTCTAAAACGTGCCATACCGCCTCTGGCCTCACGTTTCCGAAGGAGAAATTAGCGGAGTACACCCTGTCCCCGCTAACGTTAAAGGCGAAGCTCCCATTTTGCCCGGTTAACTCGTAGCTCACACTACCCAAAGAAGTGTCATTGGCTATGTCGACCGTCAGGGAGTCAAGCTCCCAGCCCACTGGAAACTCAAAGGAGAGCGCACCCTGATACACCATGAGAGTAACGTTCATCCAACAATCGTAGCCATCACTAGAATCCCACATGGAAGTATCGTTAAGGTCGTCCAAGCTAGTGTAATTGTTAAAGCTGACAATACCCGAATTGGCGCCCTCCTCATCGGGCGTTGCGTTCCAAACGTACCAGGAAGTGTCAGAAGGCTCGTTCATGAAGAGGACAATGAAAAAGACGCCTTCATACGTCTCGCTCACGTTCAACGTGTAAGGTGATTCGTTCAGCAGGGTAACCCACCCGGGAGTAGTGGAGAAATTACCATATGAATACCACTTTTGGAGCAATGTTGCATTAGGTACAAGCTGACCGTCATATAATGTTGCGTTCCTTAACTGGACGGTCAAATTAATGTGGTCCGCTCCGTTCCTCCACACGTACAGCTTAACGCCGGTAAAATCGATTTTCACGTCTCCCAAACTGGGAACGTTAAAAGACATCGCCACGGACTGGCTAATGGTGGAATTTTGTGTAATATTAACTGTTTCCGGGTTTGTAAAATTGTCTTCGAGAACCAGCTCCATTGTTTCGTTGGTGAAAAACCATGAATGGTTAATCCAGTAACCGGAGAGAGTCAGCTCGGGGTTCATGGTTCCTTCATTTTTTAATTTTACCATTTCACCGTTGCGGCCTTCTTGAAGCGGGAAAAATAAGCCATTACCGCTTGACAGCGTTAAGTAAAGGATGGCTGTAAACATCATAACACAAATTAACCCTGCAACCAGCACCTTCAAACCTTTCAACGGAGAACATCCCCTACTCATCCTAACCCTCTATAAGACGCAAGAGACCATTAAAAATTTAACTTCTCCCCAGATAAAAACGAAGCCACCTCCGCACGACGCCCGGTTAGAGAATGGGGACAATCAGAAGGAAGCAGAATTTATAGGTTGCTTCTTCAAAACCCAAGGTATGTTCCTCCCATAACTCTGTTTCTTCCGAAAAAAATATATCCCCTGCAAACCGAAACCTTTATCTGGAAGCGTTACATCCCCATATTCTGCCTAATGTTTAATGAAGATGCAACCTGGGATGAAACTGGCGTCCTAGGTGAAGAGCGCAGTGGGGAAACCCACGATGAGCCGCTAGGCACAGGCCACACACGCCAACTAGAAACCCCAAATAGGGCCCGACACAAGGACGCCACCTGGTGGATGGCTCGGCTTGGGCGCCGAGGAAGGCCGTGACAAGCTGCGATAAGCCCCGGGTAGGCGCATGTAGCCGTTGAACCGGGGATTGCCGAATGGGACTTCCTGCCGGTGGGCAACCACCGGCGCTCCGGGCACGGAGCGGGAACCCCCCGAACTGAAGCATCTAAGTAGGGGGAGGAAAAGAAACCAATAGGGATTCCCTGAGTAGGGGCGACCGAAAGGGGAGTAGGGCAAACCGAACCCACCATGGAAACATGGTGGGGATGTGGAGTTGCAGGGCCCAGCCGCCGCCTCTTCAAGGAAGCCGAAGTGGTCTGGAATGGCCCGCCGTAGAGGGTGACAGCCCCGTAGGCGTAACTTGAAAGGCGCTGGGCTGGGTCCCCTGAGTACCACGGGTTGGATATCTCGTGGGAAGCTGGGAGGCACCAACTTCCAACCCTAAATACGTCCCAAGACCGATAGCGCACCAGTACCGTGAGGGAAAGCTGAAAAGCACCGCGGGAGCGGGGTGAAAAGTGCCTGAAACCAGGTGGCTAGAGGCGTGCATGGCCCGAAAGGATAGATCCTCTCCGAAGGAAACCCCGGCGACGGGGAAGTACGAGGGGAGGGGACCAGGGTCATGCGATCCGTCTTGAAACACGGGCCGGGGAGTTCATGGCTGTGGCGAGCCTAAGGGGGTTAACCCCGAAGGCGCAGGGAAACCGACAAGCCCGCAGCCGGGGAAACCCGGTGAGGGGCGGGGTCCGAAGAGGGCCCGGAGTCACAGCCATGAGACCCGAAACCAGGCGATCTAGCCCTGGGTAGGGTGAAGCCGGGGGAACCCGGTGGAGGCCCGAAGAGGTTCTGACGTGCAATTCGTTCTCATGACCTGGGGCTAGGGGCAAAAGACCCATCAAGCCTGGTGATAGCTGGTTCCCCCCGAAGAAGCTCGCAGGCTTGCCCGGCGGGAGGTAGCTGGCGGGGTAGAGCACTGATTGGGAAGCAAGGGGCGTAAAGCCTCACTTCCCTCTCAAACTCCGAACCTGCCAGCGCCGTAGATCGCCGGAGGCGGGTTCTAGGGGATAAGCCCCTAGGCCGAGAGGGGAACAACCCAGACTGGGGTTAAGGCCCCAAAGTGCCAGCTAAGTGTTAAGCCAAAGGGCGTCCGCCGCCGAAGACAGTGGGGAGGTAGGCTTAGAAGCAGCCATCCTTTAAAAAGTGCGTAACAGCTTACCCACCGAGGTGGCGGGCACCGAAAATGGACGGGGCTCAAGCTGGCCGCCGAGACCCCAGGGCACGGCCTGTGGCCGTGATCCGGTAGGGGGGCGCGTCGGCTGGGCAGAAGCCGGGCCGTGAGGTCCGGTGGACCGGCCGATGTTGCAGATCCCGGTGGTAGTAACAGCGTAGTCGGGTGAGAATCCCGATCGCCGAAGGGGCAAGGGTTCCTCGGCAATGCGTCGTCAGCCGAGGGTTAGTCGGTCCTAAGGCTGCACGTAACCCGTAGCAGCCGAAAGGGAAGCCGGTTTATATTCCGGCACCATGGGGGTACGTGCGGCGACGCAAGCTCAACTCCTGACGCTTCAGGGTAGGCTGAGCAGGGCCGCCGCCCTGTTTAAGCGTATAAGCCTGGGGAGAGCCGTAATGGCGAGAACCAGGCGAAAGCGCGAATAGCCCTCCTTATGGAGGGTTCAGCCGATCCCTGGAGCCAATGAAAAGGGAGTTGGGAAGGATCCCCCATGCCCGTACCCAGAACCGACACAGGTGCCCCTAGGTGAGTAGCCTAAGGCGTGTCGGGTCCAACCCAGGCAAGGGAAATCGGCAAATTGGCCCCGTAACTTCGGGAGAAGGGGTGCCTGGAGTCTTCGGCTGAAGCCGGGGACACCAGGTCGCAGTGACAAGGGGGGCCCGACTGTTTAATAAAAACATAGCTTCCCGCTAGCCCGAAAGGGTGTGTACGGGAAGTGAATCCTGGCCAGTGGCGGTCCGTGAAAGCCGGGTCCAACCGGCTGAAGCGCCGCTAAACGCCGGGAGTAACTCTGACTCTCTTAAGGTAGCCAAATGCCTTGCCGGATAAGTACCGGCGTGCATGAATGGATTAACTAGGTCCCCACTGTCCCTGCCTGGGGCCCGGTGAACCCACAACCTGGAGAACGGTCCAGGGACCCCCAACGGGGAGAGAAGACCCTGTGGAGCTTTACTGCAGCCTGTACCTGGGGTATGGTCATGGGTGCAGAGTGTAGGCGGGAGCCGTCGATCCCAGCCTCTCCGGGGGCTGGGGGAGGCGCCATTGGAACACCGCCCACCTGTGACTGTACCCCTAACCGGAGGCTTGCCCTCCGGGACAAGTGCAGGTGGGCAGTTTGGCTGGGGCGGCACGCCCTTGAAAAGATATCAAGGGCGCCCTAAGGTCAGCTCAGGCGGGTCAGAACTCCGCCGTAGAGGGCAAGGCCAAAAGCTGGCCTGACTGGATCCTTGAAAATAAGGGATCCAGGGGCGAAAGCCGGGCCTAGCGATCCTTCGTGTCCCCATTGGTGGGGGCCGGAGGTGACAGAAAAGTTACCCCAGGGGTAACAGAGTTGTCACGGGCGATAGCCCACATAGACCCCGTGGCTTGCTTCCTCGATGTCGGCTCTTCCTATCCTGGCCGTGCAGTAGCGGCCAAGGGTGGGGCTGTTCTCCCATTAAAAGGGAACGTGAGCTGGGTTTAGACCGTCGTGAGACAGGTTGGATTCTACCTGTTGGGGGTGTTGGCTGCCTGAGGGTAGGGGGCCCTCGGTACGAGAGGAACGGGGCGCCGCGGCCTCTAGTCTACCGGTTGTCCGGTAGGGCACTGCCGGGCAGCCACGCCGTAACCGATAAGGGCTGAAAGCATCTAAGCCCGAAGCGGGACCCGAAAATAGGCAGCCATTCTCCAGCAACCCCGTAATGGGGCCCGGGACAGGCGACTGTAACGGGCGCTGGAGACGAGGACTCCCGTAGAAGACGGGGTTGATGGGGTCGGGGTGTAAGCGCCAAGGCTTCGGCCGAGGCGTTCAGCCCGCGACTCCCAACCGTCCGAGCGTGCGGGTCCGAAAGGGGTTTCTAGGCGAATTGTGTGGCTTGTGCGTATGCGGCTCCTTAAGGATTTTATTTTCCTGTTTGTTTTTTGAGAGGATTTAGAGGCTCTCTAAGAGTAGTTGGATTACTGTTGATGCTTGCATGCTTGTTATCGGTGGGAGGAAGGTTGATGCCAAGAGGAACACTGCCATGATTGCTACTGGTGGTATTAGTGTTATGCTGCGGGGATTTATGGTTGTTGAGCGTGCGATCAGGTAAGCTGCTAGCGTATTGGATATGGAGAGCACGGCTGCTATGGGCCAGCTCTGCTCTGGTGCTGGCAGGTAAGCTCCTAATGTTGCTAGTCCGGTTAATGCGAGTTTCAGGTATGGGAGTAGTGCTGCTAGTGCTCCTTGAACTCCTGAAGCGGATGCTACGAGTATTTTGACCTTTAATTCCTGCGCTTTCAGTTGCCTTATTCTTTCCCTAACTGTTTTTATTTCCTCCATTTCTTCTTGGATTACCTCTTCTAGCATTTCTCCTGCTCTTTTAGAGTCCTTTCTTACCGCAAGGTTAAGCATTTGGAGGATTACTTTAATGCGTACGCTCTTAACGTTTTTAGCCAGCATTTTTATTGCTTTGCTAAAGGGCAGCGTTTGTGTAAGTATTTTGTCCTTAATCCTTGTTACGGTTCCCTCTAGTGGTCCTTTGTAGCTTAGAGTTGCTTTCCTGAAGGCTTCTTCAGGGCTTAACCCTGATTTTAACCCGTCACTTAGCAGTAAGAGAAAAACAAGTACTTCTTGAAGTTCTTCTACTTTTTCCTCCATCTCCTCCTTTAGGGCTACCATTCTGCCTTCCCTACTTGCGGTGGCTTCTCGTGACCGTATGGCTCCTTCCAGACTTCAACTAGCCTTTTTATTGCTAGTGCCTTCACGTTTTCAGACTTAAACCTGAAAATTCTGATCCTTCCAAAGTTTTTCTCTTGGACGAGGCCGGCCTCCTTAAGGGCTTGAAGGTGCCTGCTTGTAGTTTTATAGTTTAACCCGGATCTCCGGGCTATTTCTGAAATGTTCAACTCCCCAGCTTCTGCTAAAACCTCTATTATTCTGATTCTTCCCTTTGATGATAGCACTTCTCCAAGCGCGCCGTCTTCCCTCAAAAGCCGTCCTCCATTTTTAACTTGCCAGTTCGACTATTGTAGTCCTCCCCTTCCTTCCCCTATTAGCCACCTTTACCCTAACTATTCCTTTCTTGCTGAGCTCGTTTATATGCCTCCAGAACTGTGTCCGCCCTAAGGACCGCTTTCCCATAAGCATACATTTCCTACTGTAAGCATGGAATAGTTCTCCCATGGTAGCGTTGCCCTTTTCCCCTAGGACTTCAAGGACAGCCTTTAAGATCAGTTTCCTGTTAAGTTTTCTTTCCACTTTAGGCAGGCCTATCTCTTCTTTTTTCTTTCTACAGATAGCTTTCTCAACATGTCTACGAAGTATTTGACTGCTCCCTTCCTCCTCCGCGTATCCTACGGCTTCCATCAGGATCTTAAACGCCTCATGTACGCCTCCCGCTTCAGCAGCCTCCCTTGCCAGTATTTTTAGGGCCTCCTCGCTCACGCACCCTTTATAGAAAGCCTTCACGATGGCTTCTTTAATAATAATCAAAAGTTGACTATAAGAGTATCCTTCTAGGCGGGTCACCCCAAAACTTAACGGGTGCATGTTTTCGGTGACCCTCCTCACCACCTCAGCGCTTCTCGTAGTCATAACAATGTATAGTCCCTGCCCGTTTCTTAACCTATCTTTCATCTTTGAGAGGTTCACTATAAGCTTCATGCCGTTTTTCGTTGAAGCCCACCAGTCGATGTCGTCTAAGATTATTAGGGCGCTTTTTCCGTTAATAGCGTCCAAAAACACCTCGAAGAGTTCGGTCATCGAAATCCCTCTTCGTGGTATGGAGGGAATGATGCTACGTATTATCCCACACATTACATTGTATGCGCTGCTTTCCATTCTACTGTTAAAGTAGACTTGAACTGAATCCTTGCTCTTTTCCAGAACGCTGAAAACCCTTTTCGAGATAGCCGTCTTCCCCACCCCTGCCTCACCGAATAGTAATCTGCAGAAAAAACCTCCCTCGGCTAAAACATGCTTTGCCTCGGTGATTATCTGCTCTAAGACCTTCTCTCTAAACCATAAGCTGCCGTTTAAAGCGTGCGGACTTAAACACCATGGATCCTTAACCAGAAAATAACTGGTATAGCATTGCTTCATCGTTAAACCTCCCTTGCAACTCTAAACTTGTTTAGTACTTATTTTTCCGAGCCTAAAAGATAAATAGGCTTAAGTGTCCTAGACTTCCAGTATTTCCAGTATTCTCCCGATGAACCCTTTAACCAGGAAGGAATGCATCTCCTCGGTTAAAGACTTCTCAGTGATGATGGTGAATCCCATGAAAATAAGATCTTTTAATCGTCTTGATAAAACGGAACTTCATGGAATATTAAGCAGACGGGGAAACAGCCTTAAAAACGTTATGAGAAGGGTGGAAAGAATAGTAGAAGCAGTCCGGGTGCAGGGTGATAAGGCAGTCATTCGCTACACGGAAAAATATGATGGGGTAACGCTCTCCCCTTCCACTATAAGAGTTAAAGAGAGAGAGATAATGGAAGCCTACGAGAAAGTTCCAGAAAAATTTATAACCGCAATAAGGACAGCAGCTGAGAACATAGAAGCATACCATAAGAGGCAGCTGGCAACTTTTACCTTTAGCCCTGCTCCGGGCATCATTCTAAAGCAGGTTTTCCGTCCAGTCGAGTGTGCAGGAATATATGTCCCCGGGGGGCGTGCAGCGTACCCTTCAACCGTTTTAATGACCGCTATACCGGCGCGGATAGCAGGAGTTAGGAGAATAGTTGCATGCACCCCTCCCAGCAGAAACGGTAGTGTTACACCTGCTATTTTGGTTGCTTGCAAGGAGGCGGGAGTCACCGACATTTTTAGGATAGGCGGCGCCCAAGCAATAGCAGCCATGGCGTACGGAACCGGCACGGTGCCGAAGGTAGACGTTATAGTAGGGCCAGGAAACATTTACGTTACCGCAGCTAAGCTGCTTGTAAGCTCAGACGTGAAGGTAGACTTGCCTGCAGGGCCAAGCGAGCTCTTAGTTTTGGCTGATAAAAGCTCTAACCCCCTCTTCGTAGCTGCAGACCTAGTTTCTCAGGCAGAACATGACCCCTCAGCAGCAGTAGTTTTAGTTACCACCTCAAGGAGTTTCGGTGAGAGAGTGGTGAAGCTGGCTTACAAGCTAGCCAGCAACTTACCAACCAAAGACACCATTGTTAGCGCTCTCAACAACGGATGGGTTATACTGGTGGAAAACTTGGACGAAGCGGTGAAGTTTATTAATCTATACGCTCCTGAACACCTTGAAATACAAGTGGAGAACGCCGAGTACGTTTTAGAGAAGGTCAGGAACGCCGGCGCTATATTCCTCGGAAAGTATTCCCCTGTAGCGGTAGGCGACTACGCTGCTGGATCCAATCATGTTCTACCAACCGGAGGATACGCTAAAGCTTACTCTGGGCTTTCGGTAGATTGCTTCGTTAAAAGAATAAGCGTTGTCAAGTGCACCCTCAGCGGGCTCAAGGAACTCTCTGAAGTCGTATCTACCTTAGCTGAGCTCGAAGGGCTCCCTGCCCATGCAGAATCCGTCCGGGTGAGACTTAGCAATGAAAAATGTTAGGCGTATCCTGATGAACCTTAAGCCATATCGTGGGGAGACGTCAAGAGTAGAATTAGCCAGGTTGCTTGGAGTACCACCAGACTACATTCTACCTCTCCATGCAAACGAAAACCTCTTCATAGATGAGGAATGGGTAAAGGAGAACATAGTTGAAGCTCTGAAAAGAATCGACCCCAGAATGTATCCTGACCCGCAAAATGTAGAGGTTTGTGAGGTGCTGGCTCAGCATTATGGTGTGCACAAGGAAGAAGTTGTCATTGGAAACGGGGCGGATGAACTAATTGACGGCATTTCACGCTGCTTCATAGAGAACGGCGACACCGTCGTCACCCTTGACCCCACATTCCAAGTCTACGAGCTCTCTGCAACCCTCTACGGAGGAGTACACAAAAGTGTTCTCTTAAGAGGGGACTTCTCCATAGACACCGAACACCTTTTAAACGTGGTAGGAGACGCCAAGCTAATTTATATTTGCTCTCCAAACAATCCAACGGGAAATCAACACGAGGAATCGGTGATTAGGGAAGTGCTGGAAAACACGAACTCAATAATTGTTTTGGACGAGGCGTATGTGGAATTCGCCGACAAGTCACTAAGTGGTTTAATTCATGAATATGAAAACCTGATCGTGCTACGGACATTTTCCAAAGCCTTCGGGATTGCAGGGTTAAGGTTTGGCGTGGCTCTCTCAAACCCTGAAAGCGCCGACTTCATGAGGCGTGTCCTCCAGCCGTACAATGTAAACAGCATAGCGCAATACACGGTCCTGTCTCTTCTAGACAATTGGGAGTACGTTGCAGGAAAAATAGAGGAAGTTAAAAGGGAACGGGAGAGACTGCGGAGAGATCTCTCACGGATAGAGGGGATTAGAGTTTACCCGTCTAAAGCAAACTTTCTTCTGGTTAGAGTCATTAGAGAAGACATAGACGCAACAACCGTTCAGGGAAAACTAATGGAAAAAGGCATATTGGTGCGAGACAGAAGCAACCTCCCACTCCTAGGTAATTGCCTGAGAATAACTGTTTGCCCTAAGCCCATGTCTGAGAGGTTAATTTTAGCGCTTAAAGAAGTGCTTTCTGGTGAAAACGAACTATGACGTACCTATATGAAAAAGTCTCCACTTCGCAGGGTTTTTCCCTTATCAGGAAGGATCGAGTGTTCCTCGTGAGAAAGCTTGAAGGATTGATTTTTGACTGTGACGGGGTAATATTTGATGTTTCAGAGTCGTTCAGGTCAGCCATAATGCTCACCGTTAACTGGTTCTTCAACGTTGTCATGGGGTTTAGCGTGGACGAGCTTGCCAAACCAGACCATATACAGCTACTTAAGGACTCAGGAGGATTTAACAACGACTGGGAGTTAACGTATGCATTAGTCCTCTATTATCTCACAACGCTGATAATAGACGCCTTAACGAAGAGCGTCCACCTCAAACTGCCAAGTAGCTCCTCTGTAAGCACAATGAACGAAGCCTACTCCCTCTTCAGAGAACTTGGTAGGATGTTAAGGAAAAGAGGCGTACAACTTAAACCTGCAACCTCCTTGGAACTGGAGGAATACATTGAAGAAGCTGGGAATGGCGGCTTACGATCTGTTGAAGAGGTCTCAGCTAGAAGAGTCTCCGCCGCTACAGGCATAAGCACCAGTCATGCTAAAGCGGTGCTAGATGCTTTATCCCCTTTTAAAGGAGACCTTTACGGCACGAACATAATTAAGCGGTACTTTGAAGAGTTATACTCTGGAAAAGACCTGTTCGTCCAAGTTTATAGGGTTCACCCCGTATTTCACCGTGGAGAAGGGTTGATAGAGAAAGAAAAACTAATAGTTAGACGTGAAGCTCTTGCAGGGCTGATTAGTTTCGGTTTTCCTCCAATAGGCATCGCCTCGGGAAGGTTGAGAAAGCAAACGCTTCCCATAATTGAAAGATATGGTGTTGAGCGTTTCTTCAATTTGCCTGCTTCCACTTTCCTAGAGGAAGTAAAGGAAAAAGAGGAGGAGCTCTTGAGGGTGGGCGTCTCCGTTAAATTAGAGAAGCCTAATCCTTATTCTCTTCTTTCAACAGCCTCGAAAATGGGCATCCGGGAAGCGTTCGGTTATGTAGGTGACACCGTGTCCGATGTTTTAGCATCAATAAACGCCGAGAAGGAAAGCAAATATTCTGTTATGAGCATTGGGGTACTCTGCTCAACTGTTAATAAGGCGAGGACCATCGAGAAGTTTTTAGAGCTAGGTTGCGATATAATTGCACCCAGCCCGAACGAGCTGCCAGAAATACTTGCTGAGGTGTGTTAAATGAGAGAGGCCGCTGTTAGCAGGAAAACCGCTGAGACAAAGGTTAAAGTTAAAGTCAATTTGGACGGAAGCGGCGTAGGGGAAGCAAAAACTGGAGTAAAGTTTCTAGATCACATGTTAAAGACGTTCTCTAAGCACTCCTTAATAGACGTTTCAATAGAAGCCGAAGGTGATTTAAAGCATCATGTGATCGAAGATGTTGGAATAACGCTTGGCGAAGCTCTAAAGAAGGCGCTTGGAGACAAGAAAGGAATCTTCAGGTTTGGAAGCTGCGTCATCCCCATGGATGACGCATTAGTGGCTGTAGCTTTAGATTGCGGAGGACGTCCATATGCAAGTATAGACCTAAAGCTAGAGGGCAGCCAAGTCGAGGACATGGCGTCCCAGGAAGTAAAGCATTTCTTTGTCTCCCTAGCTAACTCTCTAGGGTTAAACCTGCACATTAACACGTTGTATGGAGAGAATGACCATCACAAGGTCGAAGCCGCCTTCAAGGCTGTTGCGGTAGCGTTAAGGCAAGCTGTTAGTATAGATCCTCGAAGAAAAGGCGAGGTTGCAAGCCTTAAGGAGATGCTTTAAGATGTTAATGTGCGTGGTGGACTACGGCGTAGGGAACCTGAGAAGCATAGTTAGGGGGCTGGAGAAGGCAGGTGCCTCCGCTAAGTTGACAAGGGACGCCAAGGAATTATCGGATGCCGACGCGATAGTCCTTCCAGGAGTAGGCGCCTTTAAGGACGCGATGGAAAACCTAGCCAGCTTAAAAAACACCCTTCTCGACGAAATAAAGAGTGGAAAGCCGCTTTTAGGCATATGCCTTGGCCTTCAGCTTCTTTTCACCGAAAGCACAGAGGGTGGCTTACACAAGGGACTTGACGTCGTAAACGGGAAAGTTGTAAGGTTGCCTAGCAACGTGAAAGTACCACACATAGGCTGGAACACTATAAAACTTCATGACCATAGCATTTCCTTGTTTGAAGGAATAACAGATGAATCATACTTCTACTTTGTTCACTCATACTATGCCGTGCCCAAAGATGAGAACGTGGTAGCGGCGAGAACGCGATATGGTGTGTCCTTCCCCTCGGTTATTCGCAAGAGCAACGTGTTCGCCACACAATTTCATCCAGAGAAGTCTGGCAGAATAGGCTTAAAGCTTCTTAGGAACTTTGTTCAAATGGTTAAGGAAGGGTTTTAGATGCTCATAATTCCCTCAGTAGACATCCTTAAAGGTAAATGTGTAAGGCTAACTAGGGGTCAACCTGGCAGCGAAGAAGTTTTCTTTCAAGACCCCCTTAAGGCGGCCCTTCACTGGGAAAATCAAGGAGCGGAAGCGTTACACATAGTAGACTTAGATGGTGCCCTAGGTCAAGGGGACAATATGCGCCACATCAGAAGAATCCTTAAAGAAGTGTCCATTGACGTTGAGGTTGGGGGAGGAATCAGAAGCCTAGAAAAAGCCATAAAGATTTACTCCATGGGAGCCGAACGTGTAATTCTAGGCTCCTTCGCTTTTAGAGATCCTAAAGCTGTCAAGAAACTTGCCGGTGAAATAGGCGGAAACCATGTTATGGTGGCGCTGGACTATAAAGGTGAAATGATTATGGTGGAAGGGTGGACCAAAACAGTTAACGCGAACGTTTACGACGTAGCCGCCGGATTTGAGGAGGCCGGCGCTCGCTGGATCCTAGCTACAGCCGTGACGCGTGACGGCACCCTCAAAGGAGCAGACGTAAGGGTTATTTCAGAGCTAGTAAGGAAAGTTAAGGTTATGGTTGTTGCCTCAGGAGGAGTGAAAAGCTTAGAGGACGTCATAGCTCTTAAAAATGCCGGTGCCGCCGGCGTAGTAATTGGAAAAGCTCTTTACAAGGGCCTTCTCTCTTTGAGGGAAGCGAAGGAGGCTGCAAGATGCTGGCAAAGAGGATCATACCCTGCCTTGACATGACTGGAGGACGAGTGGTTAAAGGTATCCGCTTTAAAAACTTGAGGGATGCCGGCGATCCCGCAGAGCTAGCCCGCCTCTACGATGAAGAAGGCGCTGACGAACTGGTGTTCTTAGACATAACCGCTTCAAGCGATCAAAGGCAAATTTTAATAGACGTGGTCGAGCGAACAGCAGATAATGTTTTTATACCGTTCACCGTGGGCGGCGGGATCAGAAGTATGGAAGACATAAGGCAAGTTCTATGTGCCGGTGCAGATAAGGTTGCGATAAACACCGCAGCAGTTAAGAAACCCCAACTAATAAGGGACGCAGCCAGAAAATTTGGCAGTCAATGCATCGTCTGCGCCATTGACGCTAAAAGAGTGCTGGCAAGCAAGAAGGACCCTGATAGAATAACAGTGTCGACCCCTGAGGGAAGATTCTGGTGGGAAGTCTACATATATGGAGGCCGGCAGCCCACAGGGATCGACGCTATAAAGTGGTCCATTACCGTTGAAAGGCTGGGAGCAGGGGAAATCCTCTTAACAAGCATGGATTACGATGGAACCAAGAAAGGGTACGACGTATACCTCACAAAGGAGGTCTGTAGAAGGGTGAGGGTGCCTGTTATTGCAAGTGGAGGCGCAGGGAGCCCCGACCACATATACCAAGCTCTAACGCAAGGAGGGGCTGACGCAGCACTGGCAGCCTCCATATTCCACTATGGAATATACTCGATAAGCGAGGTTAAAAAATATTTAGCTAGAAAAGGGGTTCCCGTGAGGCTATAAACATGAACATCAAGGAAGTTGTTAACAAGCTGGATTTCCAGAAGGGAGGAGGAATAATACCTGCAATAATTCAAGACGTTAAAACCAAAGAGGTGCTAATGTTAGGATACATGGACAAGGAGGCCCTAGAGAGAACACTCACCACAGGTTACATGCACTACTACAGTAGGACTAGGAGGCGAATCTGGATGAAAGGTGAGGAATCGAAGCACTATCAGTTGGTCCGTGAAGCATACTGCGACTGCGACTACGACGCTCTCCTATTCAAAGTAGAGCAAAAGGAAGCGTGTTGCCACGAAGGATACTACACTTGCTTCCATAACGTGATAAGAGGCAATAAAACGTTCAGGAGGGTTTTCCAGCCGGAAGTAGTCTACAGCCAGGCGAAGATACTGGACGAAATCTTCAATGTAATAATGGATCGCATGGAAAAACCTAGGAAGGGTTCCTATGTCTCAAACCTGACCGGGAAAGGTCTAAACGCAGTGCTCCAGAAGGTGGGTGAGGAAGCGGTAGAACTTATAATTGCAGCGAAGGACGGGGGGAGACGGGAAGTAGTAAGCGAGGCAGCAGACCTGCTATTTCACGTGCTAGTGCTTTTAGCCAAGAAGGGAGTGAAAATAAGCGAAGTTTACGAGGAGCTAAGAAAAAGGAGGGAGAGCAAAAGCTAGTATACGGGAGTAACCCAGTGCTCGTACTTAGGATTTTTGCCAAGCGTAACCTCTGAAAACGCTTTCTGAAGCTTTCTTGTAATCGGCCCCGGCTTACCATCCCCCACCGGAATGTTATCGATCTCGACAACCGGAGTTATTTCTCCTGCAGTCCCGGTGATGAAGACCTCGTCCATATTGTAAAGCTCTGCTCTTGTAATGTCCCTCTCGGTCACGTTCACTCCAAGCTCCTCCCTAGCTAGCGTGATCACCGTATCCCTGGTGATCCCCCTGAGAATGGAAGCGTATAGTGGAGTGGTGATGAGCTCCTCATCCTTAACAGCAAAGAGGTTTTCCCCTGACCCTTCAGCCACAAAACCCCGATGGTCAAGTAGCAGTGCCTCGTCAAACCCGCGCTCAGCAGCCTCTAGCTTAGCAAGAATACTATTAATGTACTGGCCACAAGCCTTAACTTCAGGCGGTAACGCTCTGGGAGAAATTCTCTCCCAAGAAGAAAACATACACCGCACACCCTTCTCAAGAGCTTCAGGGCCCAAGTAACGTCCAAAGGGTACAACGTAGATTGCCGCCTCAACAGGGACCTTAAGAGGGTTTAACCCTAAAGGACCATACCCTCGGAAAACAATAGGTCTGATGTATACTGTCTCATGGAGGTTGTTTCGTCTTATAAGCTCAATGATAGCGTCACATATCTCCTGTTTACTGTAAGGAACATCCATTTTATACACTTTAGCAGAGTAAAAAAGCCTGTCAATGTGCTCACGCAGCCTAAAAATCAGAATATTCCCGTCCTCAGTAGCATACCCTCTTATCCCCTCAAAAACACCGCTACCATAATGTAACGCGTGTGTCTTAATGTGTACAACAGCACGATCCCACTCGACAAACTTGCCATTCACCCAGCAATAATCAGCCCGCTCCTCTGACATAGACGACACCTCCGTTAGTTACCTTTAGACTTGAAGGACAAGGAATATAAGCGTTACACCTCCCTTTCTCGCTACCCCTTAGAAAGGTAGCTGGAGTAAATTCCCCCACCTTTCAATCTTTAATTGCCCCGCCAATCAACCACCACTATCTCCACCCTAAACAACAAAAGGCATTAGGCTTCTCAGAGGGAAAAATTAAATATAATTGTTCCACTTCTTATCTTCATGGTGCCGGGGTCACCTAGCCAGCCTCAAGCCTAGAATGGATAAACAGCCAGAATGGGTGCCAGACTCATAATCCCTGCTGTATCGGGGTCGGATGGGATATCTGGTTGCAGGGGTTCGAATCCCCTCCCCGGCACTTCTCCTTTAAATTCTAAACACGTTTCAAAAGTAGGTGAAGGGAATTAACTAATTAGTTGGAGCCGCCGAGGGGATTTGAACCCCTGACCTGCGGATTACAATTTCGGTCTGGCGATGTCCGCCGCTCTTCCAGCTGAGCTACGGCGGCTCCTTAGTTAGACTCTTTCTTCTAAAGGCTTTTTTAATTTTTTGTGGTCAGCATTTTTAAGGGATGAGGGGAGTTTGCGTTGTTGGATTTGCTTCCTCCTCTCCCAAGGGTTTCTCATGTAGGATTCATTCTTTTATAATGTCTCCTTTGTTTCGCCGTTTTCCTTTAAGGCTGGTTTACATTTTTTGGAGTAACGGTGTTATGATTAGTGTTATCATCCCTGGTTTTATAGCTGATTTCTTTGAAATATGACTTTGTATGGCTGCTGCTCTTTGTATTTCTATGGGGAGCTGCTCCAGTTCTACGTTTGTGTAGAATGCGATCATGTGGTTCTCTCCCAGTCTAGGGAGAAACTGTATTAGTAACGGGTTGATGAACTCTCTTTTTTTGGGGTTGTTGACGGTTACGACTATTCTTCTGCTTTGGGGTGCCGTCTTTATTTTCTGAGTCACATAGCGGATCTGGTTTACTTGTTTTCTTTCTCCTTCGTCGCTCTTCCCTTCGTATTTTTCTAGTTCTTGAAGGAGCTGGTAATAACTTTCAGGGGGGTTTGGCGGTGGCTCGGCTTTCTCTATCCTTAAGGTTAAATACAGGTATTTCGTTGAATCATCTTGTTTTTCCGCATACCTTTGGAAGGCGTCTCTTACCCTCTTGATGGCTGACTGAGGCGTCGTAGCCGTTAACATTATTGGCCCAGCTATCCTGTTAGTTCTTTCATGCGTGTAGGTTGGAGTCTGATTTTGCTCTAATGCGAGTTTAACATCTTCTTCGGATGTTTTGTATATGTGGGCTGATGCTGAGATCGTGGTTGTTGTGCCTATGGACCGGATCCCTCTGAATTGTGATGCTACTTCCGTCAGGAAAACCCTGTTTATTCCTGCGACATCGTCTGGGTATGCCCTTGCCATGTCGTTGCTCCTGATGTACACTATTACGTGGACGACGTCTGCAACCCTGTGGAATAGGATCATGTTGATGCAGGGTGGGTTAGCATTTTCAATATCTGAAACGGGGTTCCATAGTTGGATCAGGGCTACTCTGTCCTCCTTCAGTTTTTCTTTAGCCTGCTTAACTTGGTCAACTTGAAACCTTTTTCTTGCGCACCAGCCGTAAGTGTACGTGTGCCCCCCTCTTTCGGATGTTATGTATTGAGGTATGTAGCTTTCCTGAAGCGTCTTTAAGTCCATTCCAATGTACCCACGTGGTAGGGGAGGGCCGCTCCTCCAGTTAGTTAAGTGGATCACGCACCCTATAGTTTCTAGGGTCTCTTGCTTTTTATCCTCGGTGGTTAAGGGGACTCCCTTCTGAAGGATTATCCTGTTCACCTGTCTCCAGGCGCCGTCTATGTGGCATACCCGCACTAAGTAGGGGCCGTAGGCCTTCATGTTCCATCCTTCCCCAACTGGTAGTATGGATGAACCGGCCTAGGCATCACGTTAAGAACGTTGCACAGTTCGTCTGCCACAGTTACTTCTGCAGCTGCAACTTGCCGGAAAATTCTTGGAGCGTTTCTCATAGGTCCATAAAGATTTAGGTCTACACCGTAGAGTACGGGAAGGCTGTATATGAACGAGAAGTCCATTTTCTGCTTCATTTCCGGTGGGATGCCTGCATAAAGATTGTGGATGCCTATCGCCGTAGGGTATCCGTAATGGTTCTTTAGTGCCCATGACGAGTAAACAGCCTCTATGCTTCCTTCCCCAAGGATCGGGACGCCTGGGTCAAGAATAACGTTATCAACCACTGCTCCTTTAACTCTGGATAGTATCTGGTCTATCTTTTTAAATCTGGCTTCAAGCGTGAAGTCGTAAGCCAGGATTATTGCATAGTCTATCGGGGATATTTCTTGAAGCATCCTTGCTTCCTTCTCTTCAACGCTTAGTATCGAGTTATAAATTATCCTCCCGTTCAACCCTGTTTCCTTCGCCACCCTCGTGGCTTCCACCCGTGCTTCCAAGCTTGTTGAATCGATTATTATTGGGGCATCTGTTACGTCCGCTACAAAGAACATATATTTTGTAAGTGCTTCGGCGGTCTCCCCAACCACATGGACCATTGAAGGTATCCCGTACTCCTCTGAGAGTTCCGCCTGCTGTATTATAAGTTTCTCCGCGCCTTCTTTATCGAATAAACCTTTCCTTCCATCTTTAACTAAAGGATCTTTCCTGAAGAAGAGCGTTCCAGCAAGGACGGAAGCATACTCTCCCCTCTGCCCCCCAAGCTTGACCCCTGCAATGTCATAGACGATCAGCTTCCTGCGATGGAAAAGTGTATTTACCGGCTCAACCCCTCTTAGCCTTAGGTCCTCGCCCTCCCTTAGAACCCGTTCTAGCGCCGTCATCCAATCATATTTTTCCTCTCTCGGAGAGGGGAGAAGCGGCTGCTCGGGGTAGGCTTCAACCTGCCTTGCCGAGAAGGAACGAATTACTGAGACTATCTTGTCAGGATCCTTCTCGCCACGTAAATCTATGATCTCGACTTGCTTTTTGAATCTTTCAACTACAATGTGAGGGGTAGCGATCTTAAAGTATTTCGGGTGAAGAATCGGGATTGTTCCCTCGCTCCCAATAACCCTAAAATCGTCTCCTATCCCGTTTTGGTGAAGTGCGACCAGAGTCTGTCCTGGCTCATGGCCTACCACCTTTTCTCCGCAGACAACGAGGAACCTGATGTGGCTGTTAGATACTACGTTCTGAAGTATCCTTGCTATTCCGTCATTTTCCGTTTCACATGAACCTGCTATTGCGACAAGTTTAGGTTCTTTCGCGATGATCCTTTCAGGTAGGTCGTGGGATCCACAGGTTACAACGGCAAAGGATGCTTTCCTGTTCCCTACGGTATAATCTCCAGCTATGTAAGGCCACTCCAACGTGCTGCCTCCCACAAAAAGTAAAAGACCTGTTTCACTCTTTTGTTTAAAATCACATCCTATAAAACGTTCGGGGCGTTATTAGTTAAGTGGTACACCTTAAAACTAGGACGTGGAGGGAGAAGTGTTGGCTGATACTGTGGGTGAAATCGTTAAGACCATGATGAAGCTTGCCCCTCCAGAATTAGCTTTAAGGGACGATGCCATCGGCTTTCAGGTAGAACCGCACAGGAGGGGGATGAATAAGCTTGTCCGGCGCTGCGGGGTTGCATTAGATCCTTCTTTGGCTGTTATCAGGGAAGCTGTAGAGGCAGGTGTTTCTCTTCTCATAACCCATCATCCTCTATTCACCCAGCCGGTAAATAGGGTTGATGGAGGCCTCTTAAGACGGCTGAAGCTTCTGCTGGATAACAACATTGCCCTTTATGTCGCCCACTCAAACCTTGACGCTGCAGAGGGCGGGTTAAACGACACGCTAGCCGAAGTTTTAAATCTAAACATTGTAGATGTCTTGGAGGTTGCCGATGGAAACGGTACCGTTCCACTAGGGCGGGTTTGCATGGTGAAAGTGAAAGAAATGAAATTAGAGACCTTTGCAGACTACGTTTTTCATAAGCTTGACGCTGAACTCGTCCAGTACGTTAAGGCGAGGGAAAAACCTATAGAAAAGGTTGCCGTCGCCTGCGGGCGGAACGCATCCCCCAGCCTTCTCGTTTATTCCAAGAAGAAGGGTGCAGACACTTACCTGACAGGCGAGTTCTCTTACAGTCTGGCTTTAACAGGGGAAGAAGAAGGGGTGAACGTTGTTAGTGTCAGCCATTACGACACGGAGAAACACGGAATGAAAAAAGTTGCCCAGCTACTGAGCATAGAGCATCCTGAAGTTCATGTCTTGTTCTTCGACCTCAAACCTAAAGTGTTCCACTTCGTAAAAGGCGAAATTGAAGATGCATTTGAGCTCTAGCATTCTCGTCGAGGCATGCAACAACTTTAGTGCTTGGAAGAAATCCATCCGTTTGTAATTCTTGACGGGGGCCATTTTTTAAACTAAACTATTTCAGTTCTCCTAAGTGGAATAGCGCTCTATTACGTTGTCCATTTTTTAAGCTTGTTGAACACTCTTGCAATCAACTCCGCGTTTTCTTTAAACCGTGTTATGTCTTCTCTGGATAATACTCTAACCTGGGCTGCCGGTGCCCCTGCAACGCTAGTCCTAGGCGGTACCACCGTGTTCTGTGCAACTATCGATCCTGAGGCGACGAGTGCTCCCTCCCCTATTGTTGCCCCTTCAAAGATGATTGCCCCGTCTCCTATGACAGCCACATCTCCACAGTAGCATCCATGCATTACAACGTTACTTCCCACGGAAACGAAATTTCCTATTATAACTGGAGCGCTTTCCGAGCGGGCGTGAATTATTGTTCCATCCTGTATGTTTGTGTAGCTGCCGATCTGAACCTTCCCGAAGTCTCCTCTTATCACGCAGCCGGGCCATACACTTGAAAACTCCCCTATTTCAACGTCCCCTATTATAGTAGCTTGAGGGCTGACAAAGGCGTTTTTATCAATTCTAGGTTGCTTGCCTTGAAACTCTAGAATAGGCATTTCCCACTCCTCCATAAAACAGGGGGGCTTTGCCGAGCACTTCATAGCTTGAACTTATATCTTATTTTTGGTTTTAAAGCCTTTATCTTTCATATTTTTCACATCGATATCATTTCTTCGTAACGGTAGCTTTCCCACTCTGGCTTGCAACTGCAGCTGAGTTTTTCGATTTCACTCACGTTTTGGCTTAGCGAAAACTTCCTCAGAGCTCCGTCAACTCTCTTATCGCATACGCCGCAGTTGTGAGGGCCCCTTGGGCTTCCTGAAGCTACAGGGACGCAGATCAACGTCGTATCAATTTCTCGATACACGTCTTGAATTATTTTCACTAGACTCCAGAGCCACGGAGGTCTATAATCACCCTTCTTCCATAGTAGCTCAACGAAGGTGCCCTTGTGAACCGTGCAGGGATTCAGTGAGATAACGTCTACACCCATTTCAGATAGAGTTATAATAGAGTTCTCGGTGTCGATGATGGCCTCCTCCTCTCTTAAAAAAGGCGGCTTAACCAGGAGGTACACTTTAACCCTTGCTCCGAGAGCCTTTGCCACGTCCATTGCCTTCTTGAACTCCATGAACGTGAACCCTTTATTTATAACTTTCCTAACTTTATCGTTTACCGTTTCGAGCCCGACGGCTATGGTTAACTGCTTTCCTTTGAGAGCCTGAACGCACCTGCTAACGTTCTCGACCGTCACAAAGCTAGGACGTGTTTCGAGGACGACCTCTTTCACCCTGGGGTCTTTCGATATGAACCATAGGATTTCATTTTGCGCGTCTTCAGGAACCTCGTTTTCGTCGAGGAAGCTACCTGAAGTAAATATTTTCACAGCCATAGGAGGCTTAGCTGAGGAAGCCTTTCTGTATGCATCCTTAAACTGGTTAACGATTTGCTTGGAGGACACGTCACCCTTAACGCCTTCATAAATATATCCGCACATCGAACAACCACCATGCTTGGATAGTGCCCAACTACACCCCCTAGTAGCTAAAACAACAACGAGTGCCCTCCCCCTTTCACCTAAAACCCTATCTTCTTCGATCCAAGCTCTCGCCGGCCGCCCTCCCTCCACCCTCCTGAGACCGAGGTACTCCTTTCTCAGCTCCAAGATAGCCTTCGAAAGAACCCTACTAAACGTCAACTTCCACCCCTCCTTGCATGTTTAATCTTAACAGCTACCCCACGGCTAACCTCCACCATTTCCTCCCCGCTGAGGTTAGCCTCCCCTACCCCAATCAACCTCTCAAGACTATTTATGACGAAAACCACGTCTCCAGGTCTTATGTTAGGATCAGCATCTTCAACTCCCGGAGCCATTATGGACGAGCCCCTAAACATCTCTCCCCTAAATAAAACCCAGTGGCTGCGCTTAGCTAATATTTCTCCCCCATTCATCGTTGGAACGATCAACCCCGTTGAAGGCGATGAAGCAGCTAGCAACACGTCCCCGCGATAAAGTCTCTTAACCCCCTTCCTCTCTACCTTTACGTGTGTACCCTGTTTAACCAGTAGGTCTCCTGCTCCAACACCGAACTGGTAATCTGCAACGCTTCTAAAGGCTTCTTTAACCCTTTCAAACCAGCTGACTTCCTCCGATGGAACTCTTTCTAATGTCTCCCTTAGGGAAAGTAGTGAAGACGAACTGGTCGGGTTTCCCTCTATTTCCGTGTAAATTATGTCCTTACCTGCTATTTCACTCGCCTTCTTGCATGCTTTAAGGTATCCTCCATCAAGATGGGCTACTATAGCACAGTCATCAGGAAACTTCTCTATGTATTTTGAAATGCATTTAGCAGCTATTTCTATCTCTTCAGCATCCCAGTCCCCTGTTACCGGTACGTCGTAGTGTGCTGCAGGATAAACCTCCTCAAGCTCCCTTGGCACCAGCCCCAATGGGGAAGTCACTATCCCCTCACAGATGCTCTTGACTCCTGCTTCCTCCACCACCCTTCTGAAAAGCTTATGTGACGGTGACTGAGAGTATGGTTTTCTAGCGGAGCAAGGTAGGAGGAGGACGGCAGTAGCCCACTTGGGTGGCGTATACCTTTCAGCTACCCTTCCTCTGAACCGCTCTAAGGATGGACGATAATAAGACTCGGGTCCTACGCAATGTACCTTGCCTTTACCCGAAATAGGGGTGTATTTTTCTAGGAGCCGCTGCGCATCCCGGTCCAGTATTCGAAGGAGAGCAGTTAACTCCGTTGAACAGTGTGCCGCCGCCTCCACGCCTTCACGGAGCTGCGTGCTTCTTATGAGTAACTCCGCTTTTCTTAGGATTCCCAACGCCGAAAGGACGTTATGCTTAAAAAGAAGCTGAAATCTTTCATCCTCACTTAGCACGCTTGGCAGTTTTACACACGCATCACAGAAGCATGGTAAACTCTTAAAGTCCTTCAACTGGTACCATTTCCCCTCAAAAAGGTAAAGCCCATTTAGCGATGCGCCGATTAGGTTTGCCGCGTCGAATAGGTCAACACCCAAGTATGTTAGGTGAAGGTAGTGTGATGGTGGAACCCCTACAGCGTAAACCACAGCATTAGGGCTAATAAACTTGTTAACAGCCGTCATAAAAGCAGCCAGCTCCCTTGGGTTATGGATAATACGGTTTAGCCCCTTCAAAACGTACATTTCAGCGCCGGCAGCATTGATCCCTGAAAGATATTCTTCCCAAAGATCCTTGTAAGGTATGTAATATATCGGGGCTGCTATAGGTGATCCCCCAGCCAGCTTCCTGAAAACCCTAGTATTTTCTATTACTTCAAGCATTAGCTGCTGGGCTACCTCCCGAGGCCCGATAACTGGCGTACTGGGAACCATTAGGATGTCGCCACCTGACTTTAACTCCATGTTTAAGGCTTCCTCTAAATCAAGAAGTAATGGTCCTATGGTGCCTACAATTCGAACCTTCTCCCTGAAAGTTGCATTTACTAGAGCACCACTACTTGACGCTACAACTACCGTTATTTCGGCTTGAACCGGTAGGCTAAAATGGCCGTTGAGTAATGGAAACACTAGGTTCGGCGTTCCCACCACTTTCCCGTTAATTCTTAAACGGGATACTCTTCCGGGTCCATCATGGCACATTATCTCGATCATTAAACCACCGTTACCTATGTGCCTTTACTTCAATTGAAACCAACTTTTTATTTCATCCCCGATCCTAAATTCTGCTAATTCCTCCAGCACCATTCTATCGTGAGGCATGTTTGGTGGCTGTACACCATTAGCCCGCAGCATTATATCCCGAGCAAGCCTGTAATATTTTGTTCTTCTTATGGAGCGCCAGAGCCGTCTACCGGCAATTTCCCTCGCTTTCTTAAGGGCTTCCTTGTAAGACACTAATCCATGCATTTTTAACGCTGTAAAGAGCATCAGAAGAAGGCTAAGCGAAGCAGCGAACCTAGATAGTTTAGATGGTTTAGCCGAGACCGCCTCCTTGTACCCCCTAAGAAAACATTCAAATGCTTCTCTTACGCATCCCTTAGCAAATAAACAGTCACCAGCTTTTAACAGTAAAATTGCCGCTCGCTCGTGTAGCCCCTCCACCTCAAGGATGGAGGAGCAAAGCGTGAAAAGAAAGGCGCTCTCCTGGTACTTCCCCCTCGCTTTCATGTAAAAGGCTTTGCTCAACAGTTCCCCGACATGCTTAATAACATCAACGTAGAGGCTCACTGCTTTACCTTCATCTCTTCCTTTCCTACGTAATTCAATATACTCCTCCAGTAATCTAACTTTGCTTTCACCCATTAAAAACACCTCAAAATAAGGGAGCAGTTATAAAAACCATTTTTAACCTTTCAAATCGGAACAACACTTCTAAGTGATAAAACGAGAACGCATCTTTTAATAGTTTAGCATTCCTACTTTAATGACGGTGCTGAGTATGGCTCACTTTAACCACGGCGTCTTCGTATCCCTTTCTAAAGCCGTAGTGCTAGGTAACAGGACGGTATGCGACGGACATGAAGACGGCTACACTTTGAGGGTAGTGACACATGCCCATGCAGACCATCTTTATGGCTTACGTAATAGCACTAGGAAATGTGACCTTGTCGTCTCAACTAGAGAGACAAAGGACTTACTGTCAGCTACCCGCAGATGCAGAACCAGCATGATCGTCCCCGTACACTACAATCAAACTATAAAAATTCGAGACGAGAAAGTTACGTTAATACCCGCAAACCACATATTAGGTTCCGCGCAGGTCCTCGTCGAGCGGAGCGACGGGTTACGATGTCTTTACAGCAGCGACTTCAGACTAGATGGCACCCCAACCGTTAAGTGTGACGTCCTCGTCCTTGACGCAACATACGGTGCACCATCTAACGTTAGGCCATCGATAGATGCTGTTCACGAAGCCCTTATTACCTTGGTTGAGAGCAGCCTTAAGACGGGGAAACCCGTACATGTCTTCGGTTTCATAGGGAAAGTGCAGGAGGTCATGTCTTTTCTTAGGCGGAAAGGAATCACCGTTCCTTTCGTAACGTCGCCTAGAATGTACAGGGTTTCAAGGGTTTACGAGAAGTATGGTTTCACGCTTGGAGAATATTATTCCTCGGAGGGGGTGGTGGGGAGAAAAATTCTTAAGGATGACTTATACATAGCATTTTTCTCTCCGTTTGAAAGAACATACCTAAAGGGCGAGTTTACTCGGATGGAGCTTACAGGATGGCTCTTTGGCAAGCCCTACGTTGAAAGAAGCAAAAACGAGTATGTTATTTCTTACAGTGGCCACTCGGACTTTAACCAACTAATAGAATATGCAGCGAAATGCGACCCTGAACACGTAATAACAGATAATGCACGTGGCGGGAGTGCGATTAAGCTAGCTGAGGAAATAGAGAAAAGGCTGGGGATTCCCGCTTCCCCATCACCATAATTTATACGTTAAGATTGTATCTACGTCTGTCAAGAAATTCTTGCTTCTTTGGGTCATTCCATGTTGCCTTTATACCTTGCAAGTATCCGGTTATACGGGAGTATATTTCAACTCTTTGACTTCCACACTTTGGACACTTAAACTCGACTAGCTCTGCTGGAGAGTCGAAGTGTTGATTCCTCCAGTCGAACGTTCCCTGCGCCCGGCAGTCTGGGCAAACCCATATGTCAATCGTGAAGTCAAAGTATGCTGTAAGAGTGTTACGGGCAATCTTTAAGATAAACTTCCATATTGCGTAAGGGTCAGGGTAAACGTCGTTTAGGAATATGTGTTGTAAGAAGCCTCCTCCAAGAAGTGGGGCAAACATCGCCTCCTTCTTTATTCGCTCCGCTAGAGGTATGTCGGCATCCACAGGTTGATGGACGGAGTTTGTAAGGTAAACGTCCGGGTATTTCCCTCTGAGGTACGGTCTTACTTCTGGATACCTCTCATAAAGTATTCTTGCAAGTTTACCCGCTGCTGTCTCTGCCGGAGTGCGCGTAACTTGGAACGAGAGCCCTGTCTCGTTGCTCCACTCCTGAGCTATCTTATTCATAAATTTAAGGACTTTAACAGCAAATTTTAACCCTTCTTCATGCCAGAGCGGGTACCCCGTGACGATCTCAACCATTTCAGCAAACCCTATAGTCCCTATTAGGAGCTCCCTTTCTTCCGGAACAATCATATCTTTCCCATTAGGTCGCTTTACGTTGTAGAGCGGCGCCAAGCCAAGACGCTTAACTCTCTTTACAACCTCGTACCTATGGAGTAGGCTTGGAATGGTTACTTCCTCTATTATCCTTCCAAAGTCTTCGAAGAAGGCATCCTCGTCTTGCCCCATAGTTCTAGCAGCTGAAGCAACAGGGTTAGGCGTATCCATCTGGATTGCACCGTAAACCGCATTACCGGAGATGTATTCTTCAACTTGCTCCGGGTTCCTCGCAGCCCAGGTGTGGGAGCAGCAGGAGACACACCCGCCGATTATCTGTTTTCGCCAGTTCAGGTAATTCACAAAGTATGGTAAACCATATTTAGCCACCAGCCTAGCAGCCCAAATGTATGCTTCTTCAAACTCGGGTTTCATCCACTCCTCCCTAAGCTCTATGTTCAGCTTCGGGTAGTTGAACAATTTCCCATATCTATCGCCATAGTACATAACCTTCATAAACTCTATAAAGTATCTTTTCACCTCGTCAACGAAGTCCCCGTAGACATATTTTTCACTTGTTTTTCCTCCAGGAAGAATAACAGGTTCGTTCATAAACTCCTTTTTTATCCCCGGGCCTATATCTATGGATGTGAAGGGAACTTGCCCTCCTCTAGCAACATATTGCTGAGTCGCAATAAACGGGGTATGCTGGCATGCCTGCTCTATTTCCCTTTCAGCCACCCGTCTTAGAACATACTTTACAATAGCATCAACAATATCCCTTGGAACCTGCTGGAATTTCCTGTAAAGCTCGTCTGTTAACCCTAAAGCAGGCTGGTTCATTTCAGAGACTAGAAGACTTGCGCTCTTAAGCAACTCCTCCTGCTTAAGGCCGCGGAGGTACCATGCTATCCCCTCCATCCAATTGTGAAATCCTTGCCCACCTGACATGTTGCTTTGCCATGATGCAAGCCATATCGCGGCATGGTTGACGAACACCGTCAAATGTTTAGGCGGTCCCGCACTAGACGAGTGCATGCCATTCAACCCATCAGGCTCCAAACCCAAAATTATGAATAGGCGTGGATCCCATGACGCACAGTAGTCCCTTATACTCGTGTACTCTCGATCCTTATGGTAGTTGTCCCCCATCAAATGGGCATCAGCAATGTTCGTATCAAAAACAAGCCTCTTTCCCGTAGGTACAGTTACCTCTAAGTGTCCCGGCAGCGTCAAGAATGTGTGCTCCGTCATCACACGGTCATAAACCACTTTTGCGATAGTTTCTGGGTTAACTTGAAGATTGGCATTCCAAGTGTGCCTTAATGGGTTAATGATCATCTCGTTAAGGTCATAAATAGGAATCCCAATTCGAGTATACTTCTTCCTAGCCTCTACAAGCCCCATTTCTGCAAGAACAGAACAGCACATCTCCCTTATCATCGGGCCAGAGAGCCAGCGTATGTTCGAAGAAATTATCCTTTTAACCACGTTCTTAGCCACTTCTGTGGCGACATCCCTGCTAACTTCAGCTTCCCTCACAAGGCTATCTATAATTTTTCTCACGTCGAACTTCTCTATCATACCTCTATTCGTTCTGACAGGGGGAAGTATCGAGTTCCAAAACTCATGCTCCTCCTCTTCCTGAGGAAGAGGATACTCTCTATGGTTTGCAACTGGACCAGCCATTTTCACTCACCCTCTAAAACCTTCTCCTTCAATTCCTCGTAAGAGATGGGGTCTCCTAACGCTAGAGGCTTCATCCTGCCATCCTCAACGGCAACTATGGTTGGCGTGGCAGCCACGTAAATTTGATTTTGAAGTAGTTCGAACTCTAAATCGTCAGGAACTTCATTAACATCCACTACTTCTACTGGTATCTTTAATTCATCCCCAACCATCATGGCAGCTTTCTTCGCTACCGGACAGTTAGGACAATTTTCTTGGGTGAAGACTAGAAGTTTACTCACCTTCATTTCCGCAGCACCCAACCATTAACTCCTCCTGAAATAGGGGGTTAAGCTTGTTTTTAACGGTCAGTTTTCCGGGGGGAATAGCTAGGTAATTATGAAGCACACTTCCCCTTTTGGAGCCCTCAATCTAAGAATTAAGGTAATGGAGCAAATTTAAGCCTTTCTTTAATCTTTAAATTTATCATTCATAAAACCCCCCTCTATTTCCACTCCAAAAAGATGAAATAGATTATATTGTATAGATGCATTGAGGGCGAAGCAGACGGTAAACCCTGCTTTCATCTTCCATCGTTTAAGAAACAGTTAAATTTGGCTTTTTCAAGGAACTTAACTAACTGAAAAAGTTAAAAGCCCGTCTTGACAGGAAGATTCCCAAAGTTTCACCGTGAAATGATAAGATGAATATAATCCGAACAGCCCTTGGGAAAAAAGGAGGTTAGATCGTGCGGAGGGACGATGTTCGTCGCTAGTGTGAGTCACCTTATAAAGTCTGTGGTAAGATCCGCCAGTCTCCCGCAAAGGCTCTACATTTTCGATACTACTCTCAGAGACGGAGAGCAGATGCCCGGTGTTGCCTTTACGCCGGGTGAGAAGAAGATAATCGCTGAGCAGTTAGCTAAGTTAGGGGTTGACGTAATAGAGGCAGGAATGCCCGTCGTTTCAGAAGGAGAGAGAAATGCCGTTAAAGAAATAGCAAAATTAGGGTTAAACTCGGAGGTTTGTGCATTAGCGCGCGCTAGCCGCGAAGACGTAGACGTGGCGCTCGAATGCGACGTGGACAGAATACACCTATTCATAGCGACGTCAGACCTTCACATGAAGTATAAGCTTAAGCTTTCCCCGGAGGAAGTTTTTCAGAAAGCCGTAGAAAGTGTGGAGTATGCGAAGAGCCACGGTGTAAAGGTGGAGTTTTCAGCTGAGGATGCCACGAGAAGCAACGTAGACTTCCTTAAAAGGATTTATAGTGGCGTCGTGGATGCAGGAGCAAAGGTTATAAATATTCCGGACACGGTCGGCGCCGCCACTCCAAGTGCGTACGCCTACCTCGTCGAGGAAATCAAGAAGGTTTTAACTCGTGGCACGGTCGTGTCTGTTCACACACATAATGACTTTGGGTTAGCTACGGCGAACGCTCTTGCAGCAATAGAGAAAGGTGCACAGCAAGTCCACGTGACCGTTAACGGTATAGGGGAGCGGGCTGGAAATGCCTCCCTGGAAGAAGTCGTTGTGTCAGCCGTGGCGCTTTACGGGATAAAGGTAAACGTAGATACAACGCGCATCTTCGAAACTTCAAAGCTGGTCGAACGTATAAGTGGGGTTAGGCTCCCCCCTAACAAGCCGATAATAGGGGATAACGCCTTTAAACACGAGAGCGGGATCCACGCACATGCCGTTCTAGAGAACCCGTTAACCTATGAGCCTATAAAGCCCGAGCTGATAGGACGTATAAGAGAGAGCATAGTGGAGGACGCTATAGTCATAGGTAAACATGCTGGAGGTCATTCTCTCAGAGCGAAGTTACAGGAGATGGGAATAACATGCAATGAAGAGCAACTGAGGGAAATCCTATCACGTATAAAGGAACTGGGTGATAAGGGTAAGAAAGTCACAGACGTAGACCTACTAGCCATAGCAGAGGACATCGTCGGGCAAGTTTCAGAGAAGGAGAGGATACTCAGACTTGAGGAATTAACCGTGGTTACAGGGAAAGGTATAACACCGACGGCCACGGTCAAAATACGCGTAGGCAACAACGAAAAGATCGCTTCAGCAATAGGGGTAGGCCCAGTTGATGCGGCTTGCAACGCCCTCCAGAACGCTGTTAAAGCCTTTAAGGAGATGAGCCTTATCGAATATAACTTAGAAGCCATAACAGGCGGAACGGATGCCCTAGGATTTGTCACCGTTAAATTGAGAGACAAGGACGGTTTAATTTACACCGCTAAAGCAGCAGACGGCGATATCGTGAAGGCAAGCGTCCAAGCAATAATAAACGCAGCTAACAAAGCACTTTTAGCCAGAGGCCGCCTTCAGAAAAAAGGCAATTAAAATCCCGTTTTCCTTCCTAATTTTCCGAGGGACATAGGCTGCCTAGGAAAATTGCAGAGCAAACGAATTCCCACCTTTCCATTAACATTCTTTCAACGGCCGAATTCATGCCTATTAACGTGTCCCCCCATCAGCAGGATTTAAACCCGCCGCCGAATTTTAAACACGCAATCATTTATCATAGACATTTCGTTTTTCTTAACTAAGCACTCCTGTTTTAAAATGCTTTTTCTTAAAGTAGCAAATTAATGGTGAGCTATTAAAATTCCTTCCCTTAGTGGAAAAAGCTCATCTAACATTTTAATTGCCGATTCAGACCAGACTGTAAGTCTTCCTGGGTGACCGCCGGGAGCCAACACCTCTACGTTAAGGTTTCTTGCAACCACAACGTCCACTCCCGGATAGTTCCTAGCAGCTTTGCTTATTCCTAGGTCTTCTTTGACAACTATGAGGACGCTTCGTGCCCTTTTACGTCTTCGCCCACGCATCTTCCCCTTTCCCGCTCTCACCTTTTTCATGCGTTTTCTAGCTCGCAACACATCATCCCATAAGCTGAAAACGGTCAAAACTTCTTTAAACTCTTTAGCCGTAGCTATCTTTTGAAGCTCATCCGTTAGTACGAGAGGGAACTCTGGTACCCCATCAAGCTTATGCCCTCTCTCTTCTACCAACTCCTTTTTAGCTGTTGCAGCTATAGCCGAGCATGTAGCTAACCGCTTCTCTCTTTTGTTAATTTTTTCTAGAAACACTTTCTCAGGCTTAGGCGGATGAGTTCTTCTTCCACCAACAGCCATAGGGACAAAGGCTGCCCTGCCAGCTGATGGATGCCGACGACCTTTAACCCTTGGAACCCTAGCAACCCCGTAACCCGTCCCCCAAGACTCCGCTGACGTCCTCTTGCCCGCCCTTAGGTCAACACCGTAAGGCTGCCTTCTCGCACTAAGGATTGATAGGACAGCACGCTTTATCAGGTCTGGTCTAAATGGTGTAAGGAAAACCTTAGGGATCTCTATTTCTTTGACAGGCTCCCCCTTAAGATCGTAGACGTGGACTCTGGTTAAACTCATATTAAACACCCTGTTTAGATGCTAAGCTCACATAGGAGATCATGGGGACCTCACTAAATCCTTTAAGTGACGGGCGGATTGGATACCTTATGAAAACTAGGCGTTTAGCAGGACCAGGGACGCTTCCCGTGAGGATCACATAATCTCCCTTTATCAACCCGTACCTTAGGAATCCGCCCTTAGGGTTTATGTCCTCCCCCTCATTCTTAACGTTGCCTATCTTTAGAATGTACTTGTTGTACTCTGTTCTTTGGTGGTAGCCCATCTGCCCTGCACGCGGTGTAGTGTATGGTACTCTTGCTGGATGCCAGGCTCCAATCGCTCCAACGCCACGCTTGGTCTTTCTAGACTTGTGCTGTAGGATCCGCACACCCCACCGCTTCACAGGACCCTGGAACCCTTTACCTTTCGTTACCGCTATAACGTCTACGTAGCTCCCTTCCTTTAGCACGTCTCGTACCTCAACGGTACTTGTAGCCTGGAGGTCCCCCTCTCCGTTCCCGATTCGTTCTAGGGCATACCCGTATAATTCATCTCCAAGAAACCTTAAAGCATATAGTAACTCCTCTTTAACGTCGCCGCCACCAACCTTTACCTCTAATATCTCCGGCTTCTTTTTAGGCACAGCTGCCATACGGGGCTGAGTGTGGAGTAGAACGCGAACCTCGCTTATACGACCCAAATCCCCTATTAGGGAATCAAGGTTCCTCTTAAACTTTGCCAGCCTTTCATCAACGTTCTGTTCAAAAACCTTCCTGCATGATATTTTTCTAGCTAAATCCTTCGAGAGCTCCGGCGTCCAAACCTCAGTTAAAGTCCTTAAGCCATATGGAGTAGACTCATAAACCCTTACCCCGAAAACACGTACAGGAGGCGTTTCCACAACGGTTACCGGCATTGCAAGTTCTTTCCCGTAATAAGGACTAGTTTTTCTGTTATCAACTAATATGACGTGGGTCATTCCCGCCTTGTACCCTGGAATGCCTAGTAGTGTAGGTGGCCCAGCATAGTCCGGCCAACTTCTAATACGTGGTACGGGACGCCTCGCCCTACCCCTTGGAAGGTAGGCTAAGCTCCCTCTTTTCGGTGCATGATATTTCCTATGACCCATAGTAAACCACCTGTCAGTTTTAGAATAACAATGTAACAATCACGTACTAGGATACGAGGAGGAGATAAGGTTTTAAATTTATTCGCCTATCTCAGCTCTCCTCTCAGCGCTTTTTACCTTTCTTCCGTCCAGTGCTACGTGCCGCTATTAGTCCTACTTTTGCTCCAGGAGGCGCATTTCTAGATACGGCTGTCGGCCCTCCAGGATGTTGATGGCTTCCTCCTCCGTGGGGGTGTGAAACAGGGTTCATAGCAACTCCCCTAACCTTAGGCCACTTCCAACCTTTAGCTTTAGCGAGGTGATACTTGTTTCCTGCTTTGACGAACGGCTTATCGATCCGCCCACCGCCGGCAACAACCCCTATGGTCGCTCTGCATTCAGGATTAAACGCCCTGACCTTCTTTGATGGAAGGAGAACTAGCGTTTTTTCCGGTGTGTGCGAGAGGATCGTCGCGTAAGCGCCAGAGGAGCGCACGAATTTCCCGCCGTCCCCTGGCACGCTTTCTATGTTAAAAATAGGCGTGCCTTCAGGTATGTTTTTTAACGGAAGCGTGTTGCCTATTTTTAATGAGGCGCCAGGGCCATACTCTACTTCTTGGCCGACCGAAACCCCTTCAGGGGCGAGCATGAGCTGCTCTATCCCATCTTCAAACACAACTTTAGCAAGAGGCGCCCCTCTACCTGGATCATGTAGCAACGTAATAACTTTTCCACGTAAAACTGTAACATCGCCTAGGGTTCTATGTTTGACGACTCCTCTACGCCTATGAGTTGGCGCTGTAAACGTAGGGCTTCCTCTACCCCGCCTTTGGACAAGGATCCTTTTACCCATTTCTGCCACCAATCACTGTTCCTTCTGTAAGATTAAAAGCATTTTTAGCAAGGAGAGTGGTACATGACTGCTACGTAATATCCTTTTAAAAACTTTTCTTGGCTCGGTTCTGTTGCGTTTATGGGTGTTGGGAGATAAAGTGTTTAGGTTTTTCTGGTGTTGCGCCTTCGGGAGACATGTTTAAAAATTGTCTTGGCATTATAGGGTATTATATGTCTGAGGTCGATGGAAAGACGGCGGTGACCCTCCATAAATCGACCTTGAGAGGGCTGGCGGAGCTTAAGGTTCATCCTGGGCAAGCTATGAAGAGGCCATACTGAAGCTCCTAGAGGTGTATGAGGGGTGGGAGCGGTCAAGGTGGTGAAAGCTGTTTCCATACCTTACCAGCCCTCGGAGGAGGTGATTAAACTACTGAAAGCCTTCAGGAGCATGGTTAACTACTGCGTCCACGTAGGGTTGGAGAGGGGGGTAAGCTCGAGTAGGCTTACAAGAGAGGTTTATCACAGGCTGATGGAATATGATCATAGCTGGTACGTTCTCTCAGCAGTCGAGGTGGCTACGGCAATCCTCAAGAATCACAGGAAAGCTAAGAGGAGAAATCCGAATGTTAAGGTTCCTAGAGGCAGAAAGCTCGTGGCTAAGACCGGAAAGCAAGCAGTTAAAGTAGCCGACGGGGTGTTGGGAATACCCTTAAAGCCTAGACAATACATCTGTATACAGCTCCATAAGAGAGCTAAAAGTCTCCTACGAGAATATGGGGTTTGCTCGGTAACTCTAACCTTGAAGGCCGTCCACGTAGCATTCTCCAAGACAGTCAGAGTGGAGGAGCCTAGAGGCTGGATAGCGGTAGACGTAAACGAGGACAACGTTACAGCCGTAAGCTCTGACGGTGAGGTTAAGGTCTTCGACCTCACCAGGTTGAAGGAGGCTGGTTACGGACACTTCGAAAGGAAAAGAAGGCTCCAACGGAGACACCATAAGGATAGGAGAGTGTTGAGGAAGGCTCTCTCAAAACTATCTGAGAACTATCGCAACAAAGTTTCTACTATGCTCCACCAGACTTCTACAGCCATAGTGAAGTGGTGTAAAGAAAGAGGTTACGAACCCATCCATGAAGACATGAAAGGTCTAGGAAGAGCGTGAATAAGAAGTCTAAACGAGTTAATAGGTTCAACGGAAAGGTTCAAACAGTCTCTAAATGTTCCAAGAAGCTAAAAAGAAGGTTGAACAACTGGTAGTTCAGGAAGTTTCTAAATCAAATATCCTATAAATGCATATGGGAAGGTGTTAAAACCATCGAGAGCAAGCATACTAGAAACTCGTCCTCCAC
The DNA here is from genome assembly GCA_029258835.1 of Thermoproteota archaeon. Classification (GTDB taxonomy): domain Archaea; phylum Asgardarchaeota; class Jordiarchaeia; order Jordiarchaeales; family Freyrarchaeaceae; genus Freyrarchaeum. Next base: position 46,070 of record JAPDJY010000012.1, read on the forward strand.
CTGCCCGATATGTGGGTTCAGGCTGAAGATCAGGCTGAAGAAATACCCGAATGGGCTGGTGGAATGCGGAAAACATGGTTTGATGAACAGGCATGTGGTAGCCTGCTTGAACCTACTCAGATGGGAGGGTGTGGTTCGCCCTCGACCACTCCTCGAATGTAGCTGTGAAGCGTCCCCTAACGAGGCTCCATTCGGGGCTGATGAGGAAAAGGCGTGGAGCAGAAGAGGAGAAGCTGCGTCTCCCAAATGCAACACTGAGGGGTAACAGGCTCAGCCGTCACCCGCAGACGCAACAGAACCCTTGGCTCATCCTTCCCAAGGAAGCGTTAAAGGTTCCCAAGTCGTTCTTCTGTTAAACCCCCTTATGGCAAAGCATTTTAAGTTTAATGGAAAGCTTTCAACTCGGTAAAAAAGCGATGGATGGTGAAGCTTTGCCTGTCGAGAAAGAGTTAGTTATAGTTGGCGGAGGCCCTGCAGGGCTCGCTGCCGCTCTCTACGCAGCCCGCCTCGGCCTCAACGCTGTGCTACTAGAAGCGAAGGTAGTGGGCGGCCAAGCCGCTGAGGCCGCGTTCATCGAAAACTATCCTGGATTTGAGCACATAAGAGGCATGGAACTCATAGATAAAATGCGTTCTCAGGTGGAAAAATTTGGGTGCGAAATAAGGGAAATGGAGCCTGTCAGGAAGATCGTAAAGGAAGATGGAAAATTAAGGGTTATAACAAGTTCTGAAGAGTACGTTGCGGACGCCGTGATAATTGCTTCTGGCAGAGAGAGAAAGAAGTTGGGTGCCCTAGGCGAAGAAGAGTTCAAAGGGCGTGGGGTGAGCTACTGTGCAACTTGTGATGCCCCCCTATACCGTGGAAAAAGGGTGGTGGTGGTTGGCGGAGGAAACACCGCTGCAAGTGAGGCCCTCTACCTCTCTGAAGTCGCCAAGGAAGTTCACTTAGTTCACAGGCGTGAGGACCTTAGAGCTGAGAAAGCTCTTAAGGAACGGCTTAAAGAGCGCGGTGTTATATTCCACTGGAACAGTGTTTTAAAGGCCATCGAGGGCGATCAACTGGTTAGGAGGGTTGTTCTTCAAAACTTGAAAACGGGTGAGGAAGAAAGTTTAAACGTAGACGGCGTTTTCATAGCGATCGGCGAGATTCCATCAAGCAGATTGGCAGTAGACCTAGGAGTAAATGTTGACGAAGAAGGCTACATTTTAGTTGACCGGAAACAGATGACTAATGTAGAAGGCGTCTTCGCTGCCGGCGATGTCACCGGCGGCGTAATGCAAGTTGCCACCGCAGTAGGGGAAGGAGCCGCAGCCGCCGTGAACGCTTACTTATATATTCGTAAAGGATGGTATGGCGAGGGAAAGTAGCTATTCCCCCCAGTACGGCTTCTTAATATAATTATAAGCGCTTAGGGATGCCACAACCCCCTCACCTATCGCTGTGGAGATTCGCATCACGCCGCCAGTTACATCCCCAGCTGCGAACAAGCCATTAATACTCGTTTCCTGCTTCCTATTCACCACCACTTCCCCTTTCTCGGAAAGTTTCACGCCTAGCTTTTTTAAGATCTCAGTTGCTGGCAGATAGCCAACACAAAAAATCACCTCGTCCACCTTGAAAACCCGCCTCTTCCTACTCTCAAGGTTATAAAGTAAGGCTTCTTCAAGCCTCTCTTCCCCTCTAAGTTCCTCCACAATCGTATTATACATCACATCAACTCGCCCTATCAGCCTCTCTATAAGCGCTTCATCAGCTCTTAACATGTCCCGTCTATGAACTAAATGTACCGAAGACGCTTTCTCGCTTGCCATTAACGCTGTTTCAACAGCGGTCTCTCCCCCTCCAACCACTATGACCTTCTTTCCGTCAACCTCTGAGGGATCACCAAGCATGTACCTTACACCCTTCCCCCTAAACATGGCCTCCCCCTTCACGCCAACGTGGGTACGTGGTTGCATGCCAAAAGCTATTATCACCGCCTTTGCAAGGTACTCGTCACCCTTATCGTCCTTTAAAACAAACCCACCACCCTCAAGAGGCGTAATTTCGGTAACCCTAGCATTACACTTGATTTCAACCCCAAACTTCCTTGCATGCTTCTCTAACATGCGGCCGATCTCCATCCCTGTTATGCCCTCAGGGAATCCTATCAAATCGTCGACAATCTTATTAGCATAAACAAGCACCGGCTTCCCGCCGGCAGTCGAGGATGCCTCAAGAACCAACGTCCTAAGCTTCCTTCTAGCCGCAAACGTTGCAGCAGCAAGCCCTGCAGGTCCTGCTCCCACCACTATAACGTCGAACACAGGACATCCTCCAATACAAACTGTCAGGTAAAGTCTTAATAACCCTAGGGTTTTTAGTGATTTTTAATTCTAACTCCTTATAAATTTAAATTTAATACTAAAGCGGTTGGAGGGGTTTCTATGGGTCCCGAAGTTATAGTTACAGTTGTAATCAGAGACGGAGGAAAATACTTACTTGTAAAGGAAGAAGATGGGTTCTGGGCTCTTCCTGGAGGTAAGGTTGAGAGAGGAGAGCTACTTGACGGTGCTGCAAGGCGTGAGGTGATCGAGGAAACAGGATATGACGTAGCCATTAAAGGTGTAATATGCGTATACCAGCCAACGAGCATCCCGAATGCTCCGGTGATATTCACTTTTAGAGGAGACGTGCAAGGTAGGGTAGGGAGAGGATTCCTAGAGCATGGGTGGTTCACAGCCAACGAGGTTGAAAATGTAGCCAGCTACCCGGAAACCACTGTTTTAATTAAGAAGGCTGACAGGTGGAGCGAGACGAAAGTGTATGATAATCTGAAAGTGTACCTAGATTTTTGAAGAGGAGAATTTATATCAGATTTTTCCCTTTTAGAAGGTAGCAACCATGAACCTAAAAACTATAATTGGTTTGGGAGAGGCTGCAATGTCTGATGAGTACGTTTTTAAGGTTGTTGTCATTGGGGATGGAGGGGTAGGAAAAACCAGCTTAATAATGCGTCTCACCGAAGACAAGTTCCTATCGGACTATAAGCCTACGCTAGGAACCGATTTTGCCTCGCATAAACTGGACATTGACGACTCTATCGTCACTCTTCAGCTTTGGGATTTAGGAGGGCAACCTAGCTTCGCACACTTACGCTCTTTTTTCTATACCGGAGCGAGGGGAGGAGTAATAGTTTTCGATTTAACCAATGTCAGATCCTTTGAGAACGTCGAGAAATGGTATAGGGAGCTTGTAAGCGTCTGTGGCGAAGTTCCCATAATCTTAGTTGGTAACAAGCACGACCTAATCGATCAGCGCCGCGTCCCAAAGCATGAGGCAGAACAGGTTGCTAGGAAAATCGGTGCAATCTACTTTGAAACCAGCGCAAAAACCAGATACATGGTTAATGAGGCGTTCACAGCCATCGCCCGTCTGCTGCTTGGAGTCAAGGAAAAGCAGAAAGTAATAGCTCCATTAGAAGTCACGCCAGAAGTAAAAAAGAGGCTCTTAGACCTCATAGATGAAAGCAGAGAGTACGCTGTTGACCTCCTGCGAGACCTCATCTCCGCTCAATCAGTTAACCCTCCCGGATTTGAGAGGCAAGCTGCAGAAATAGTATTAGGTGAACTCTACAGAATAGGCGCCCAGACCGAACTCCACGAAAAAGAAGAGAACAGGACGAACGTTATAGGGAAGCTTGGAGAAGGCAGCCCAAAAGTAATTTTAACCGCCCACCTTGACGTTGTCCCCCCTGGGGAGGGGTGGATCTACCCTCCCTTCAGGGCGACAGTTAAAGAAGGCTACGTGATAGGTAGAGGAAGCGTAGACGCTAAGGGCTCACTAACCTCGATGCTTCTAGCCCTCCACGCAATTAAAAAGCTAAACATTCAGCTTTACGGGACTGTAATGCTCGTGGCAACCGCCGACGAGGAGATGGCGGGAGAGCTGGGGATGAGGTACCTGCTTAGAGACCTAAATTTGACGGCTGACTACGCAATAGTTGGAGGGCAAACGAGAAGCTGTAAAATAGGCGTTGCAGAGAGAGGACTCCTCTGGATTAAAGCCACATGCAGAGGGAAAGCTGCACATGGAGGCACGCCGTTCAAAGGCGTTAACGCCATACAGGGACTAATCAAACTACTAGAAAACCTGTCAAAGGTCGAGTTCGACGTCCCCCCCCACCCCCTCATGGGAGAGGTGACGATGAACATAGGAACACTGCGTGGGGGGACGGGGGTAAACGTGGTTCCAGACGTAGCAGAGGCAACAATAGACATAAGATACACACCACACATAACCAAGGAGGAAATAATCAACAAACTAACTGAAATAGCAAAGAAAACAGAAGAAGGGGCTAAAGGCATCGAAATAAACCTTGAAATAATCCTTTCAGAGCCGCCAACAGAAGTACCTGCAGACCACCCGTTAGTCCAAACAATCAGGAAAAACATAAAAGAAGTGGTCGGCGAAGAGCCGGAACTAATAGGAGGAAAAGAATCCACATCCGCCAAAATATGCATACTCCACGGGATCCCAGCAGTATTCTTCGGCCCAGGAGAAGAAGAACAAAGACATGAGGCAAACGAGAAGGTACCTATCGACGAACTCATAACAGCAGCAAAAATATATGCGCTAACCATACTGGACTTACTCTCCCTTCCAAACAACAAAAAACAAAATCAAAAAGAAGAACGGCACCTCTCAACTTAGCCTCCAAGGAACAATCAGCATTTCAAACACTGAACTCTCACTCCACATCCAGTCTTACTAAAAGCTGCTTCCCTAACCAAATGGGTGGAAATGAGATGTGGTGCGGGGGGTGGGATTTCTGGGCCGAGTGGACGTGAACCCACGAACCCTTCCGCATCCTTTCTACGGGACCGGATCTTAAGTCCGGTGTTCTCTTAAACAAGTCCGGCGCCTCTGGTCTGACCCCTTTTCCCTAACTTGACCAGCTCGGCAACCCCCGCACTCTACACGAAAAATGCATTTAACACAATATAACCTTAACGCAAAGCTATAATCCACGCATCCACCACCTGAAAACAGCATCTTCCTCAAAAATAAAAAACATTTTATATGCTTTTTTCCCTCTTAAGGGATGGAGGCCCCGGTTTAGCGCCCCGGTGCCTGACCGGCGGGAAAGCTTAGCTTGGTTAGAGCGTCTCACTGGTAATGAGAAGATCCCGGGTTCGAATCCCGGCCGGGGCTTCCAACATTTAAAAATTGGCTTTCCATCTCTTCGATGCTCCTCTCTATTTTTTCGCTCACGTGCGGATTTTACTGGTAGGTGGAGGGCCCCGGATTGGAGGATGAAAAAAGGCTGGCAGCGTTAACTGCCGTTAAACACGTTAAGGACGGCATGGTCATAGGTGTCGGGTCAGGGTCGACGGTGGCCTTGTTCATCGAAGCATTAGCTAACGTGGTGAGGGAGCAAGACCTATGCGTTCAATGTGTTCCAACCTCTTACCAGTCAGCCCTTCTCCTAGCGAACCATAAAATCCCGTTAACGTCTCTTACCGAGCATCCAATCCTCGACCTAGCAGTAGACGGCGCAGACGAGGTAGACCCCAACTTGAACCTGATTAAAGGCATGGGAGGCGCGCTAACCCAAGAAAAAATAGTTGCGTCGTCCGCTAAGACGCTGGTGATCATAGTTGACAGCTCTAAGCTCGTTGAAATCCTCGGCTATAAAACACCTCTTCCCGTGGAAGTTATACCCTTAGCCTGGAGAACGGTTGCAAACAAGCTGGAGCTCCTCGGAGCGAAAGTGGAGCTTCGCTCTGGAAGCGGAAAGGTAGGGCCAGTAGTAACAGACAACGGCAACTTCATATTAGACGCAAAGTTCCCAATAATAGAAAATCCAGAAAAACTAGAGAAGGAAATCAATAACATACCCGGAGTAGTTGAAAACGGCCTTTTCGTAAAAATGGCAAAACTAGTCTACGTTGGACAGGGAAAGAGCGTTAAAAAATTTGAAGCGAAAAATAAACGTAACCCACCTTAACCCCTCCACATCCGCAACGGTCCTTCAACGGAAAAGGAAAATAAGGGCTAAAGGAAAATAAGGGTTTAAGTGGCGGGCCCGCAGGGATTCGAACCCTGGACACCCGGCTTACGCCACCTTACAACTTAACCGACGTTTAGGAGGCCGGTGCCCTCTCAGGCAGTAATCCTGGCTAGGCCACGGGCCCCAAATAAACTATTAAAGTAATATGCTTTTAAAATTTTTTAATTCGCTCATTAAAATCAGGGTGGTGCGGGCTCCGGGATATGCTCAGGGAGTCAGCACTCCCTATTGAACCCGGGTCACTGGCGTGGCAGGCCAGTGTCCTAGTCCAGGCTAGACTAAGCCCGCGCCCATTCTTAGATGAGACGAGCATCCTACTTAAATTTTTCTTTTTAAGGTTCTGTTAACTTGTTGCTGGTGAAATTAAAAAATATTGAGTTTGCGTCCTAGCCCCATTGGAGACAAACCTTGTCAATTTGGTTTGATGATAAGCAGCCTCTCTTACCAAGTCTTCCCAACCATTTTTATTTTCAAATCAACTTCGCAAGCTTCAGCAGGTATTTTACCTTTCAAGCTCAAATGAGGTCTTAGGAAATTGTAGTAAACAAACCAGCCTCTTAACCAAATCTTAGCAGTTTCTTCACTTTTAACCTCTTAAAGGTTTTAGCCTATCCTTTAATGTTCTATGAAGTCTTTCAACAACATTATTTGTTTCTCTTACTCTAATTCCGGCTCTTCTTACGAATTCTACTCTATGTTCTTTATATCCGCTGTAAAAAATTTTCTTTGAAGTTTTTTCATAGGTCCATAAACCATCTACAACTACTCTTTTTGGTCTTTCAACTGATCTTTCTTTAGCTTGTTTAAACAGCTTGATTACTTCTTCTATTGTTCTTTCTCCAGATAAATGAGTAGTGACCAAAAATTAGGTATCAGCATCAATTATTTCCCAGAACCATTTATATTCAATTAGCTCTCCAGCTGATTAAAAAAGAAATACCTACATTATGGATGTTATTTCACAGCAAATCAATCTACTTCTTCTTAAAATTAAGTATATGATCCTTTTGTTCTACTAAAGAATAAAGATTCGTGGCTCCTATAATTTCCAGAACTCTTTCCTTTTTCATACGGAAGCAATAGCGTGTAGAGAGATATCCGCTTGGTTTCAAAACTCTATGTAATTCTTTTAGTACAAAATCTTTGTCCTCTATTTCAGGAAGTGCACCATATAACAAGATTATGTCTATGCTTTCATCAGGTAAACCTGTATTTCCATCGGATAGAATTGTATATATATTATGAAGCCCTTCTTTTTCAGCCTTTTCTTCAACCTTTTTTAAAGCTAATGGTTGCTTGTCCAAAGCATAAACTTTTCCTTGTTTGCCTACTAATTTAGCAACAGGAATAGTGTAGGAGCCAATACCACAACCAAAATCTAAAATTGTTTGTCCTTGCTTTATATCAATTTTTTTAATTTCTTCCTCTGGTTTAAATGGTATGCCAAATCTATCTCTTAATCTCAAAAAGAAATATTCTAATCTCAACCTAACATTAAAATGTTTCATATCCAGTAATGATAAATCAATGTTTATAAATTTTCTGTTTTCAGTCTGCTTCGCAGAATTTTATAAAACGCTCGAGGGGCAAACTTCTCGGAAAGCTTCGCTTTCCTTGTCCTCGTTTCACTCTGAGAATATAACAGCGGATAAACGGTTCGCCTTTGGCTCACCCAAACCACTCTCAGTGGCTTCGCATATTCGCCAAAACGTTATACCAACAATAAGTTAACAGAATCCTTTTTAAAAATATTTAATTATGATGCTAATTGAATTGCTTTAGCCAATTATCATAACTTTTAAAGCGTCACCATGTTAGGTGGGGTGGTACGGTACTATGCTTGTTCCAGCGACCGATAACCATATGCATGTTAATCCTGTTAGGGGATTGGGACCTAAGGAGGTTGCCAAGTTTTTTAGGGCTTCTGGTGGGAGCTGTGTTTTCCTTGTTAGTTTGCCGAGCTGGTCGTATGGAGTGTCCGTAAGTAAGTCTTCGGATTACGAAGAATGTTATGGTTACGTGGTTGACTGTGTTAACCATTTCCTGAGTGTTGGCGTAGCTGCGTATGGAGTCGTTGGAGTACACCCTGCCGAGTTGACGTTTATGATTAGTAGAGGGATGAGTTTGAGGAGGGCGGTGGAGGTCATGCGTGGCGGCCTCGAGGCTGCGGCTCGGTGGGTTGAGGAGCAGCGAGCAGTGGCGATTGGTGAAGTGGGTCTTCCACATTACCCTGTGAGCGGCGAGGTCCTTGAAGCGTCTAATGAATTGTTGGTATACGCTATGGAGCTTGCTAAGGATGTGGGGTGTGCTATTCAGCTTCACACAGGGAGTGTAAGGAAAAGTGATTTACTGGAGGTCGTGGGGAAAGCAGAGAAAGTTGGCCTTAGCCCTGAAAAGGTGGTGAAGCACTTTGCGCCTCCGGACTTAGACCTTTTCTCTAGCGGTGTTTTTCCTTCGATCCTAGCGACTGAGAAGAATGTTAGTAAGGTGCTGCCTAAAGGTACCCGCTTTCTTTTGGAAACTGATTACATAGATGATCCTAAGCGTCCAGGGGCGGTTCTGGGGCCGAGAAGCGTTCCTCGCCTTGTTAGGAAAATGCTTATGCGAGGAGTTAGCGAGGAGGTTTTCTGGAAGGTATGTAAGGAGAACCCGGAGAAGATATATGGGGTTGAAATCCAGATAAAGACTGGGATTTCCGTTTAAAGCGCTTTGAGGCTTGGGTCAATGTCTGCTTGGCATACCGCCTACAAGCTCCGCATCTCCGACGTTGTGAACGGCACTCCCGAAGAATTAGGTAGAGGCGGCGTTCGGATTGTGACGGAAAGCGGCTTCCATGCTACCCGTGTTAGAGTTATGGGTACAGTTGTTGACGTTTTTAAAAGTGAGATTGGCGAATATGCGAACCTTACACTTGACGATGGTACGGGTACGATTAGAGTTAAGGTTTGGGGCGAAAAAGCCGCCTTGCTGGGTGGTGTAAGCGTAGGGGACGTAGTGGACGTAGTAGGATTAGTGAGATTTTATCAAGGAGAAATATATTTAGTTCCAGAGTTAATAATTAGGGTGAGTGATCCTAATTGGGAGCTTGTTAGGGAACTTGAACTAGCTCTACTTCCCAAGATTGCAGGTCAGGTTCACGTGAAACGTTCAAGCAAGAAGCTTCGCGAGGGGATTCTCAAGATAATTGATGCTTTAGATGCCGGAGATGGTGTGGCAAGAGAGCGCTTAGAGAGTCTTTTAAATGTGTCAGGTGAGGAGTTGGATGTGGAGCTTGACTTGATGCTAAGGGAAGGTATAATATATGAAGTGAGGGAAGGGTTCTATAGGAGGTTAGGCGGCTTAGACGAAGACGTGAATTGAAAATGGAGGTGTGTTTCTTGGTTGAGTTAGACTATGAGGCGCTCTTGGATAGAGCTAGGGGTCAGCTTCCAAGGGAGGTATCCGAAAGAAAGCGTTTCGAGGTGCCACGCGCCAGTGTTTTCAACGAAGGCAACAGGACGACCATCAGAAACTTTAAGGAAATAACTGAGAGGCTTAACAGGGATCCACAACACCTCCTAAGGTTCCTTGCAAGGGAGCTCGCGACCGCGGGGACGATAGAGGGAACACGTGCCGTGTTTCAAGGTGTTTTCACCGAGGCGGCTGTTAACAGGTTGATAGAACGTTACGTTCAGACATATGTGATCTGCCGAGAATGCGGAAGGCCGGATACTAGGATAGAAAAAGAAAGAAGGATACATTACCTGGTCTGTGAGGCTTGTGGTGCACGTACTTCGGTAAAACACTTGTAAGAAGGTTAACTTGAAATGAAGGTTTACTTATCTGAGAGGCGCATAGGGGATGATGTCATAATCGCGATATGTGATGAGGAAATACTGGGTAAAACCTTTAGGGAAGGCGACCTTAAGTTAGAGGTAAAGAAAGACTTTTACGGGGGAAGGCTTGTCCCAGTTGAGGATGGCTTAAAGGCGATAGAACGAGGAACAATAGTGAACTTGGTAGGTAACGTCATAATTTCGAAGGCTGTAGAGGCAGGCTTAATACCCGCAGAGGGCGTAATAAAAATTCAGGGAGTGGCGCATGCCCAGAAAATAATTCTTTAAAGTGGTGGTAATAGTGGCTAGGTTTTGTGCGATCTGCGGTGCATCTAATGTGAAACTAATTGAAAATCTATGTTTAAGGTGTTACCTAGAGCGGGAGTTTGAGCGGAAACTGCCCAGTGTAAAGGCTGCCATTTGCCCATCCTGTTTGAGTTACCGGGTGAAGGGGAAATGGGTTAAGTCAAACACTCCCATGTTGAGCGATGCCATCAACCAAGTGGTTAAAGGCTCCGTCCACTTTTCTTTTCCTAGTGATGTTAAAGGAAATGTCAGGGCTGAAGCGGTAGTTGAAGACGTGAGGCCCAGAGAGGGACGTAACAGGGTTCCTGTGAAGATCACCTACGAAGAAGGCTGCTTCCATTTGGAGGCACATACAATAATTGACGTGTATCTTAAGCTGGAGGAGTGCCCGCTTTGCATAAGAAGGAAGAGTGAAGCAAAGGAGGCAATCCTTCAATTTAGAGGTGTTGATAAAAATGTTGATAACCGGCTGCGTAAGCAGATTCTTTCGATTATAGATGAGGAAGCATCCAGAATAAATGCTACATATAAAGTCGAGGAAAGAAAAATTGGTTTTGACGTGAAGGTTAGTTCTAGGAATATGGCTCGCAGCATTGCTCAGAAAATGAAAGAATTATTTAACGCTGAACTGGTTGAAACCTTCAAAAATAAACATGCTGGAGAAGGTAGGAAAGGCGTTACTTTCATCTCGGTTAGGATACCGCCCCAAAGTGATAAATTTATCCTTCTACGCGAAAAGATCCTGAAAATCAAGCGCGACATTAAGAAAAGAAAGGTTCTCAGCGAAGACGTCGTAACAGGGGAACCCCTCCACATTGATCTTGGAAAAGTAAGGGTTCTCTCAAGGGAGGCCTCCCTCCTTCCCAAAGAATACATGGTGTTATCTGTGATGAACGACGTTGTCCAGTTAATGGACTTGGAAACGTACAAAATATTTGAAGTGCCGCTTCTAGTGGACGGGAAAAACTTCAAAGAAGGCATGGTGTTGAAAGCAATAGAACACGAAGGAAAAATAACACTGGTTTAAAGCATCCAGCTTTTAACCCATTCTCTCCCTGCTCACCCCTTCCACAAATAATTAATTTCCATTTCAAACTGCTAATCGAATTCTCAGAAGAAACAATCAAGTAATTCGCTGTGGCCGGGGTTATCAACAATGCCTTGAAACAAGATTTATATATATTTCACATTAACACTATCTTAAGCTTCATCCGATGAAAAATTTAACAAAGTAAACATTTAACATCTGCTGTATCTGGAGAATGCCATCCGGTTTAAGACCTAATCATTGTAACCTTAAAATGGAAGATTAATTATAAGTGCATACTTCAAGTGGAGGTTCAAGAAATGGTTCGTAAATCTAAGGGATATAGGAGTAGGACTAGGAAGCTACTTAGAAAGCACCCTAGAAGGAGGGGAATTCCTTCACCAGATAAGCTACTTTACGATTACAAGGTAGGTGAGAAGGTTACAATAATTATAGATCCGAGCATCCATAAGGGAATGCCCCATAAGCGCTTCCACGGTAAGGTTGGAACTGTTATCGAGAAGAGAGGCAGAGCCTACGTTTTATCAGTTATGGTTGGAAGCAAGGAGAAGAAGGTGATCGCCAGACCCGAGCATCTACGTCCACTTATTAGTTGATGAAAATGGAGGTTTTTCATTGCCCGTGGAGATCATATCCGAAAGATATCTTACGTTATCTGAAGTTCGAGAAATACTTGAGGAGAGGGAGAGGGAAGGCCGCTTAAATCACGCTCAAAGAAACACCTTAGAATATGTTCGGTTATTTGCGAAACTACCAGCAAAGAAGTCGAGAGAGTTGGTAAATACTCTCATCGAAAAATATAAGTTGAGGGAGCTCACGGCAACCCAAATAGCCAACGTTCTACCTCAAACCGTTGAGGAGTTAAGAGTCTTCCTGACGGATGAGGTTAAAGTTTTCACCAAGGATGAGCTGGAGGAAATATTGTCGACTATTAATAGTTTCTTAGAGGAAAAGTAGTGGGTGAGCCTTTTATTTACCTGCGATTTCCCGAGGGGTGGGGGAGCTGGAGAAAAATCGTTCCAAGAAGAAGTATGAAGAATATGCATATGTTTTAGACTACTTGCCGTATGGACGTGCTGATGATAGGCGGCCTATTTATCAGCGTAAGCCGATAGTTCAGGCAGTTGGAGAAGAGTTTTTCACCCTCCTCGAGTTGACCCCTAAAAGAAACGTTAACCTTTCACCTCATGAACGCGTTTACATTGGGAAGGGAGAACGCGCGAAAATTGACCACGTTGAGAGAAGGATAAGCTATGAAGAGTTGACATCGGTTGCGAAGAGCGAGCTCCCCGCGGTCATTGAGAAGATAGTGGAGGAAAACGAAAAGAAGTTCGTGGATTTTTTCAATAATGCACAGCCAATATCAACGCGTCTACACCAGCTTAAGCTTATCCCCGGTATAGGAAGCAAGACCATGTGGAATATACTCGAAGAGAGGGAGAAGAAACCGTTCGAAGATTTCAAAGACTTAGCGGAGCGCGGAAAGCTTCACGAGCCAAAAAAAGCGGTGGTTAGCAGGATAATCTCCGAGTTGAAAGGCGAAGACAAGTATCGTCTCTTTACGAGGCCGCCAACACCAGAACCGTCAGAGAGGCAATACCAGAAGAAACCGGCTAAAGGGATATCCGGATGAGCGTCCGAGAAGTAAGGTCCCTGTTGAGGAAGTATAATGTAAGGCTCAGCAGGAGGAAAGGTCAAAGCCTCCTTGTAAACCCCAGAATAGTGAGTCGAGAGATATCTTACGCGGAAATCGGAAGGGACGATGTCGTGGTCGAGGTCGGGGCAGGTTTGGGAACACTTACCCGTGCCCTCGCCGAGAAAGCAGGGAAAGTTTACGCTATAGAATTGGATAAGCGTTTAGTCGCAATCTTGGAGGACCGCCTCTCCCACTTTGACAACGTCGAGATAATTCATGGGGATGCCCTCGAAGTAGACTTCCCCCCCTTCAACAAAATCGTTTCAAATCCTCCATACTCCATATCCGCCCCATTGATCCTTAAGATAGCACCGTTAAAGTTTGAGAGAGCGGTGCTAACTTTCCAGTTAGAATTCGCTGAGCGTCTAGTAGCGAAACCCGGGTCAAAACAGTATGGCCGCCTATCAGTAAGCGTTCAACACTACCTAAACACCAAAATATTAGAAAAAATAGGCAGGGAAAACTTTTTCCCCCCACCAAAAGTTGACTCTGCAATAGTGCTGCTAACGCCAAGACCGTCTCCCCCCCGAATAAACAGCACCTTCCTCTCGGACATAACGCGTCAACTTTTCACCACACCAAACAAGAAAGTAAGGCACAGGGTTTTCCGCATCCTAGAGAAGCTAGACGTTCCAAAAGACGGCATCTCACGCCTTGTTGAGAGATGTCCGATAGCAGAGAAAAGGGTGAGGCAACTCACACCGAAAGAAGTGGAAGACCTAGCTTCTTGGATCTGGAGGTTAATTGATGAAAGAAAAAAAGATTGACAACTTCACCATTTTCATCTTCGACGAAGTCTACGATCCTGCTGACGATTCACTACTCCTAGCGGATAACTTAGCCGTTAATCCTGGCGACCTAGTGATAGAGGTGGGCTCAGGATGCGGTATAATATCGATCCTAGCCGCAGCTAAAGGGGGAAAGCGAGTGGTAGCCATAGACGTTTCCCCTCCTGCAGCGAGAAATACACTTTACAACGTCAGAGTTAACGGGATGGAGGGAGTGATCGACGTGCTAGTTGCTGATCTGTTAAACGCCATTAAACCAGAAGAAATGTTTGACGTCGTCCTCTTTAACCCTCCGTACCTCCCTGTAGAGGAGGACGGGATCCTAGAAGCTTCATGGAGTGGGGGGAAAACCGGCCGTGAAGTCATAGAACGCTTCATAGAAAACGTTAGGAACTACATAAAATTTGACGGTAGATGCCAAATAGTTCTCTCCTCCCTCATGAAACCTCAAACCGTGATTAGAAAGCTAAAGAAAATTGGGTTTAAGGCAGAGCTGGTAGCCGAGAAACGCTTCTTCTTCGAAAAAATATGCGTGGTAACGTTTCATCGCTCGGCTTCTTCTTGCCCTCCAGACCAAGGCGGAGACCGCCTCCACCCCTTAACGCCTCTTTAAGGTTTTCTCCGAATCAAAGAAAGGAGACCTTCAGGTTACTGCGAGAAAAATTTAAAGTTGCAACGTCTTTTTTCCTTCTGAGGGTTCTTCTCGGAGGGGCGATGGTGCCGATAAACCTTAACGCGGAAGCCAAGGTGGCATTAAAGAAGCTCGAAGAAGCAAGAACAAAGGAAGAGCAAATCCAGGCAATAGAGGAGCTCCTGAGCAAAATGAGTAAACATAAGGGAACTGAAAAGTTCATTTTACAGCTTAAAAGAAGGCTTGCAAGGCTCAGGGACGAGGTTGAACGGGAAAGGGAGAGGAGGGCGAAGGGCGGCGTTCAGTTTAACGTTAAAAAGGAGGGAGGAGGGCAAATCATTCTCGTCGGCTTAACCAACAGTGGTAAAAGCCTCATTCTTAACCGACTTACGGGGGCTGACGTGAAGGTAGGAGACTACCCTTTCACTACGACCATGCCTGAAGTTGGAATTTTCAACTTTAACGGAGCCCCCATCCAGATAGTTGAGGCACCAGCCATCTTCGAAGGGTGCGCGAAGACCGCCACAGGACCGAGAATTTTCTCCTTGATTAGAAACGCCGACGTCATTGCGCTAGTTATAGATTTAACTTTAGATCCCGTGTTCCAAGTCGAAACATTACTAAGGGAACTAAAGGAACAGAAAATATACCTGAATAAGCCACGTCCAAAGGTTTACGTGAAGAAGACAGGTGAGGGAGGCATACAGGTAATCGGCGCATCGATGTACAATGGCGACTTAGACGAGCTCACATCATTTCTTAACTCGAAGCGTATAGTTAACGCTGTGGTGTATATAAGGGAGCCGGCAAAGCTTGAAGACGTAAAATTAGCCATGGATGAGGCAGCAACGTTTAAACCGGCATTAATC
>JAPDJY010000049.1:0-60738 GCA_029258835.1 Thermoproteota archaeon
GTTCTAGGGTGGCTGTTATGGACTGGAATACTATTAGGTTTCAGGAGCTCATGTACGCTGTGCCAATGTACGGCTCTGTGCTGTTCACGGTTAACATCAGGTTAGCCCCTAAGGAGATACTGTACACCATGAACGTGGCTGAGCCGGAGGTACTGTTCATACACACAGACTTTGTTCCATACCTTACTGCTCTCCTTGAGAACGTTAAAACCATCAAGAATGTTATCATCATGAGCGACCAGGTCACGTGCACCGGGGAAGGGGAGGTACCGGAGGTTAAGGCGCCAGAGGGGGTGGAGGTTTACGAGTACGAGGACCTGCTTAAAAGCGCCGGTGGAAAGACTTTTTCATGGCCCGAGCTAAACGAATACGTGGTCGCCAGCTTGTTCTTCACTTCCGGAACAACCGGGTTACCGAAGGGTGTATATCACACGCATAGACAAATAGTCCTGGCATCAATGCAGATACTTCTCGCATCAATGGAATACCCGCTCAGATCCTCTAACAGAGACTTGGTGCTGATCTTGGTTCCGTACTTCCACATATTTGGCTGGATGCAACCGTACTACTGCTTCATCGGAGGCAACATGATGATCTTCCCGGGAAGGTACGAGTGGGGACACATCACGAGGCTGATCATGGAGTACATTCCCGAAGCCGAGAAGGTCGGCGGAAGGGTTACGACGGGCGGCGTCCCGACGATGCTTTACGCGATCCTCCAAGAGGCTAAGAAGATGGGTGTGACGAACCTTAAAGGTTTCCTCTTCGGGTATGGTGGGGAGGCGTTACCAGCCTCCGTCTATGAGGAAGCGAAGAGGATGGGTGTAAGCGTCATCACTGGGTATGGCCCATCTGAAACCCTCACGGCTATAACTAGAGCCGTATTTATTCCTAGGCTGTGGATGAAGATGGGACTTGACGAGGAGAAACTTATAGACCACTTTGTGCTTAGCAACTCCTTAGGAGTCACTATACCCTTATCCTTCGTTAGAGTAGTGGACGAAGATGGAAGGGACGTTCCAGCTGACGGGAAAACCCCTGGAAGGATCCTGTTCGAGGCTCCCTCGGTAACTAGGGAATACTACAAGGAACCTGAGAAAACAAAGCATGCGTGGAGGTTTGGAGCATTCGACGTCGACGACTACGTTGTTATGGATGAACACGGATGCATAATGTTCGTTGACAGGGCTAAGGACGCGATTAAAAGTGGAGGTGAGTGGATTCCATCCACTAGGCTTGAGGGATTCATATCAACCCATCCGGCCGTAGCCGAGGCTGCCGCCATAGGGGTTTCCCATCCGAAGTGGGTTGAGAGGCCGATAGCACTGGTCGTGTTGAAACCAGAGTATAAGGGGAAGGTTACAGAAGAAGACATAATAAACCATCTCATGAAGCATCACGTTGAAACAGGGGAAATGCCGAAATGGTGGATCCCGGACAAAATAATCTTCATGGACGAGCTGCCCAAAACGAGCACCGGCAAAATAGACAAGAAAGTTCTAAGGGAAAAATACAAGGAGTAGCCTGCCTAAACAATCCCCTCCTTTTTCTTCCACGCCTCAATAGATCTTTAATCATCCTGCTGGTTCCCATAATTTACGCTGAACCTTCCCCCTTGTGATTATTCCACTATTTTTCCCCTATTTGCCATGCAACGTGTTCCCGTCTCCTGTTTTCATTGAGAAACCATATATAACCTCAGCGGATCCAGCATTGAAAAGGACGCTGAAAACATTAACGGTACTTGCCAGGCGTTAAAAGCTGGACGTGGAACACACCATCAGCTAAGCAATGAAACGTTAACATTTACTTTTCGTAAAAAATGAAAGAAGAGAGTGCTATGCTCTCCCTAGTATGGTAACCGAAGCGACGCTCGCCGGCCCTCCAAGGTTGTGTGCCAGTCCGAGCTCGGGGTCCTCAACCTGCCTCCCATCCGCTCTGCCCTGAAGCTGCTTCGTAACCTCATACAGCATTCTGCAACCCGTAGCGCCTATCGGGTGGCCGAAGCACTTAAGCCCGCCTGAAGGGTTAACGGGTAAGTCCCCTTCTATCGAGGAGATTCCCTCCCTGATGAAGTCTGCGCCCTCCCCCTTCTTGCAGAATCCGAGGTCCTCATAGTTTAGTATCTCCGTTATGGTGAAGCAATCATGTACCTCGGCGAAGCTGATCTCCTTCCTAGGATTCTCTATGCCAGCCTCCCTATATGCCTCCTCAGCAGCCTTCCTAGTCGCCGGGAATCCAAGGTAGTCGAACGACGGCTTATAGAACGGGTAAACAGTCTCCACAGCCAACCCGTTCGCCTTAACAAGCACGTAATCATCCTTATGCTTATACTGCTTGGCGATCTCTGGCCTAGTCAGGATCAGCGCAGCCGCGCCGTCAGACATGGCGCAGCAGTCGTAGCGGCCAAGTGGCCACGCGATCATGGGTGCTTTTAACACGTCTTCAACTTTAATTTCACGTCTAAAGTGGGCCTTAGGGTGAGCCGCCCCATTATAATGGTTCTTCACGGCCACGAGTGCAAGGTCCTCCTTAGTCCACCCATACTTGTGGAAGCACCTCGTCGCAGCCATGGCAAACATTCCGGGAGCCGACACCTGACCATAGAACGGGTGGCCGAAGTCTGTGAGACCCGGCAGCCCCCTAGTTCCAGAATCCATGATCTTCTCAACGCCGCAAGCCATCACGATGTCATATGCACCTGACGCCACGGCAAAGCAAGCGTTCCTGAAAGCGTCCATCCCTGAAGCACAGTAGTTTTCAACCCTCGTGACAGGCTTACCGTAAAGCTTGAGAGGCTCCGCCGCAGCTGTCCCCGCAAGCCCGGTAAAGTAGTAGAAGACCCCACACCATATCGCGTCAACATCGCGTGGCTCTATTCCAGCGTCCTCGAACGCCTCATAGGATGCCTCTACAAGCAAGTCCTCCATGTCCTTCTCCCAGAGCTCACCAAACTTCGTGCATCCAACCCCTATTATAGCAACCTTATCCTTAATTCTTCCTCTCACTGCCCACTCCCTCCTTTCCTTTCTCTAACCGGTCTAGCTTTCCAGTAGTAATGGTAGAACCCCTCACTTTCATGGATTACCCTGAACGTTAACTCTACGGGCATCCCGACTTTTACGTCTTTCGGGTCGCAGTCCGTCATCTCAACGAACACCCTCCCCCCTCCTTCCAAGTCTACCACCACCCTTGGCACCGGCGTCGCGTAGTACTCGCCTCCCACAAGGTGGTCCAGGGTGAACGTGAAAACCTCCCCTCTCTTAGCCAGCCTCACCTCGTCAAAGTTGTCCTTTGTACCACACTCGCAGCAAACCCTGTTAAGGGGGTACTGAACGGCTCCACAGCTCCTACACTTTACACCCTTAAGAGGTAGGATCTCCTTCCTGTCCCTCCAGTAAGTTACGGTTGATGTCTTCCTGGTAAACCTCTGCTTCCCTAAGAGGTTCCTGAACTTTATGTAGTCATCGTAGTTCGTCAGCGGCTTCATGGTTTCTAGGTGGCCCCTCACACCCCTTCTCGGCATCCTGTTAACCTCCTCTATGCCGTCCTTGACTTCGAGGAGGATGGCGTCCCCTCCGTCACCCGCGCTTGCAACCACTATCCTGTCACCCGGCTTCGCCGCCTCCAAGGCTGAGGCAAGCATTATGAGGGGGTGAGGAGTCCCTGTCACGCCTATGGTGAAGAAGAGCGTGTCCTGGAGCTGCTCGAACTTGAACCCAAGCATGCTGGCCACCCTCCCATGGCTTCTGGGATCGGGAGCGTAGAGAACAGCTTTCGCCACATCCCCAGGCTGCAAACCCGCTTTAGCCATCAACCCGGCCACGGCATCATAAATGTTCTTACCGTACCCGTACAGTACATCGTGCCTTGCCTCGAACTCCCTCACCCAAACGTCTCTGCCCTTCCTCCACGGACCGACGAACTCGTCGCTCACGGTGTAATAGTCCACTATTTCCGCCGCCACCCCGTCCTCCCCTAGAAGGATGGCGGCTGCCCCGTCGCCGAACTGGAACTCGTACATGCTCTCCGGCTCAGGTATTCTGCAGTCTGCGGCTGCGACAAGGATCCTTCCCGCACCTCCACTCTTAATGGTGTTGTATGCTGCTATCAAAGCCGTGGTTCCCGCCCTAATGGAATCAGTAAAGTCCGTGGTCATCACGTCCCGCCTCATGTCCAGAGCCCACGCTATGGTTGGTGCGCTCATCTTCTCAGCGTACGGCGCGGTGGTCGTAGCGAAGAAAACCCCGTCTATCTCCTGTGGCTCCAACCCATCGAGGCAGTCCATGGACGCCTCCACGGCCATGGTTACACTGTCCTCGTCCGCATTGGCGACCGCCTTGCTTCCTGGAACAGGGGGGAAGTCCCACGCCTTAGCGATCAGCTCCCTGTTGAGGGCATGTAATGGTATGTAAACCCCGTAAGATAATATTCCAACCAACCATTTCCCTCCTGCCCTTAAGGCACAAACCCTTAAATCCATAATCCTATTTATTTTTTCTCTCCCTCCACCGAGGGTCCTGTTAAACACTCTAAATGCGAATGTAGGCACCAACTTGCTCCCTTCAGGAACATTTTTACCTTAACACCCTTCTAAAATTTAAGAGGGGTGGATGAGTTGTGTAAATGGTGTCTCAAGCATGGGGCTGGAGGAAAATGGTACCTTAACGCTAAAAACTACCTTAGGGAGACCGCCGAGTCGGTTGACGCCTTCAACTACCTTGAAGCCCTCTGGGGGAACTTCGAGAAAATATACATAAGAAAGGTTCTCGGCATATCATCGAAGGGCATAGACTACAAACTTAAACTCCCAATCATAGGGCGTGTGGCGAGGTGGTACATTCAACGGGGGATCGAGAAGGAGCGAAACCAAAACCCCCTAACCAACGAGGGGCACTTCGGCCAAGTCATACCACTGGAAGAGGCTAAGCGGATCGTAACAGAAATGGCGGACACGGTGGTTAGGGCCATATGCCCATGCAGGTGGATGCACCGGGGGATGAGGGAGGAGTCATGCCTAGCGTTCACAGCCCTAGCCGAAGTCCTCCCCCGTCTGCCACGATACATACCCGAAACAGGCCTTAAACAGCTTGATGGGGATGAGGCAGCCTCTTTCCTAGAGGAGATGGACAGGAGGGGGAGGGTTCACACCATATGGACCGGCCCTGTGCCATACATCGCAGCCCTGTGCAGCTGCGATTACCCGCAGTGCGCCGCCATCCGGGTCAGAGTGGACTTCGGAATAAAGGCCGTCTACAAGGGAGAGTACGTAGCGACTCTTGACCCTGACAAGTGCGTCGGCTGCAGGAAGTGTGCTGGCCGATGCCCGTTTGGAGCCCTAGTCTACGCGGACTCCCTAGGGAGACCCGTGATCAACGTGGAGAAGTGCTGGGGCTGCGGCCTATGCGCGTCGGCATGCGAGGAGGGTGCCATAAGGCTTGTCCCCCGCGACGAGCTTCCAATGGTTAGGGGGGTGTACTAGTGAGGACCATCGTGGAGATAGACTATTCAAAGTGCACTAGCCCTGAGGAGTGCGGTGTCTGCCTCCAAGTCTGCCCCTCAGCCGTGTTCATAATGTACTTCACCGACGAAGATTTTCATAATCCGAAGGAGTGGAAGGTCGAAGCCATGTTTACAAGCCTTTGCAGCCACTGCAACCTGTGCGTTAAAAAGTGCCCGAAGAACGCCATAAGCATCACCGTGAAATAATTCGCCTCCATTTTTTCCTCCGCCGACCCTTCCCCCTCACCCAGCGACGCCCCCGTCCACCGTTTACTCTCTCTTTATCTCCTCTCCCTTTGTTCTTCTCCTAGTGGTTACATGTATAATCCAAGCCACTAGGCTTAGCAGCGCCGCGCTTAGGAGGAATGTTGCATCCAGTCCTGTTTGAAGGTAGACTGGGGTGAAGGCTATGGGGGCTAGAGCGTACCCGAGAAACCTTGTCCCGCTGAATATCGACGCCGACGTCCCCCGCATCCTGGGGGGTACAACCTCCACCGAGAGTGCTAGGAGGGCTGGCCAAATGAATGATATCCCAACCCCCATCATGCTCATGAAAACGAGGAAGCCCATAAATACGTCGCCTGACAGCGCCCTAAGCATGCCTTGAAGCGTGAAAAGGATGGTGAGGGTCTGCCAGTCCAGCGGCAGGGTCTGCCAGTTCTCGGCTACGTTGGGGATCAGGTAGAATGGGAAAATGGGAGTCGAATACTTGGTGACGAAGGTCAGTGCTACAAGGGCGAGGACTGCTGTTGCCACCCCTACTGCTGGAACGATCCTTTTACCAAGCCTATCCGTTAGAAACCCCGCCACGGAGGAGGAAACAATCCCTAATACCCCGCTGATCGATAGGATGAGCCCAACGGAGTTGGGATCCAGAAAGTATGGGAAGCTGGTCAACGCATCTGAGCTGAGGGACATGAGCGCTATGTATGAGAAGAACGCTATGAAACCGGCGGCGCTTACAGCTAAAACCTCCCTATACCTTGCGGCCTCCTTAAGCTCCGCCATGACTTCGCCGAGCGCTCCCTCTCCTCCAGCCTTTAAACCCCTCAGGCAAACCCACGAGCAAGCTGCTAGGCCGGCTGAGGCTGCCGCTAAAGCAAGGAATAACATGCGCCACTGGTAAGCCATGGCTCCCCCTACAAAGGGTCCTACCGCTATGCCCGTCCTGATCGCCGAGCTGAGGAAGCCCATGTACCTCCCCCTATTCGCCACGTCGGTTAGGTCTCCTATCACGGCTATTATCACCGGTGAGACCAGTGCGTAGCCGACACCTTGCACGACCCTCGCGGCGATGAAACCCCATATGTTAACGGCCCCAGACGCTAGAGCTGATCCCAAAGCGTAAATAGCCATGCCCCCCACTATGGGCTTCCTCCTCCCGTAAACGTCGGAGATCCCCCCCGAGAAGAACTGGATGATGGCGAAGGGAACCATGAAGAGGGTTAGGGAGAGCATTATCATGGACACGTCGGTAGACAGCTCGTTTTTCAAGACGGAGATCATCGGTAAAATCATATTTCCTCCAAAGGGGCCTATGGCACCCATGATCAGCATGAGGGCCAGCGTAACACTTCCTCCTCTGCCGGGCAAAGGATCACTCTCCAAGGAGCCACGATGGACCCTCGGAACGTTGCACACTCTTCATATCACCTTTATATCTCTTTCGAGCTACGGCCCCGTCAACCCTGCAGGCTACGTTGAAGCCTCGCCGCCTAGCCGAAGAGACCATTCCTAGTGGCCAATCGATATCGTTTAGAGTGGCTTGTACGGTCGCTTAATTCTTTCCACGTGGTCATGGTATTCTGCCATCGCTAGGAATGCTGAAGCCACCGTGTGGGGTGAGTCGTAGACTGGCATACCCATCTCCTTAAGGGCCTCCACCACCCTGCTATCCCTTTCAGCGTAGATCGTCGCTGCCAGAACAGGCTTCTGGTACCTGTCCCTCAGCTTAACTATCCTCTCAGCTATGTTAACCTCGCTCTGGACGCCCAGCTCCCTAAGATCCTCGTCTTTAACCATGAGGTTCACGAAAGCCTCTATTATCCCGACGCCAACCACTATTACGCCGTCCACCTCCTCCTTCCTTATGAGGGTCTCGGTGCATTTGACGAGCACCTCCGGGTCGAAGGCCCCGTCGGTGGTGTCAACCGGGTTCTGCCTGCTCCAGTGGGGAGGAAGGAACCGGTTAAGGTATTCCACCTCTTCCTCGGTTAATTCTACGAGTTCTCCTCCTCCAACACCTAGGGCGTCGGCGACGACCACTCCCCACCCCCCTCCAACGGTCACTATTCCAACCTTCCTCCCCTTAGGTAGTGGTTGAGTGGAGAAGGCGGCAGCTATCCCCATAAGCTGCTCAACGGTGCGCGCCCTCACCATCCCGGTTTGCTTAGTGACCGCGTTGAACACCTCCTCTGAGCCGGCTAGCGCACCCACGTGGGCTTCAGCCGCCCTCCTACCCGCCTCGGTCACACCGGACTTGTAAACCACTATGGGCTTCTTAAGCACCCCCCTCCTAGCAGTCTCCATGAGCATTCTCCCGTCCCTCACGCTTTCAAGGTAAGCAGCCACAACCCTCGTCCTTGGATCGTTAATGTAGTATTCCATAACCTCGTGAACTTTAACGTCCATTTCGTCTCCGAGGTTGGTGTATCTGCTTAGACCCACGCCATACTTCCAAGTTAGCCCCATTGTCACGACGCCCGGCGACCCTCCCTGACTCACAAAAGCCACGTCTCCCAGTCTGGGCCTAACGGGAGATAGGAGCGCGTGCAAGCTCGTAGACACGCTACAGATGCCATTACAGTTACCGCCGGTGAACCTTAACCTCCCCCTTCTCGCGGCTCTCAAAACATCCTCCCCCAGCTTCCTCCCCTCCTCCCTCCTGGTCTCGGAAAACCCTGCACTAATCAAAACCCCTGCCCTAACTCCTGCGTCAACGCAGTCCTCCATCACCTCGGGGACACGCTGGGCGGGAACCATTATCACCGCCATATCGACGTCAGCAGGTATCTTAGAAACAGAAGGGTACGCCTTCAACCCCATCACGCGGTCAGCCTTGGGGTTCACGGGGTATACTTCACCCTTGTAGCCTCCCTCTAAAATATTTCTCATGACAGCTCCACTAACGCTAACCTCGCTCCTCGAGGCCCCCACCAAGGCTACGCTCCTAGCCTCGTAGAGAGGTGTAAGCTGCGTCCACGAGCCACCATTCAAAACCACCACCTCTTTCCTCAAAAAGCCACCTAAAGAATGGGTGACACAAGCATGGATAAAAATGTTAACGGTCTTCCATAAGCCTCCCTTCCCCGGCGAAAGCGGCCTCCAGCAAGCTTCCACTGGCAGCAAACATCTTGGAAGCACGGTGTCACGGGTGAAATTGGAGGATCTCCGGTGAGGAAGCGTTTAAAAAGTTTTCCTATTCGACGGATAGCCACGCAACGCTAAACGAAACGTTCATTACCCATAACTCTCCAAGGCCCCCCAGTAAACACCTTAAACCTCTACCTCCGGCTATGGCATCTTTCCATCAACGGCCATAGCGGCAACGAGCACGTCGCCATAGGAGAGGGTGCGCAACACCTCTTTCTGCAATGAGAACACCTCATCCACACGATCAGACCCATAGGCGCCCCTTTTAAGACAGCTATTAACTAACCATCCACTTGGCTAGGCTGGTGGGGGCGAACCGGAGGAAAGCATTAAATGCCTTAACGCCTCCGTTGCCCTCTAACCGTTTTTCAGTTGAAGCCGGCACTTATCCCTTTTCATTCAGCACGGAGGAGATACTGGTAGTTAGATGTCCCCTCTCTTAACCCTCCTTGTTAAGTACGTACGAACCGCCTTGAAAACTTTCCTCCATACGATGAACCTTTTCTTCCTCAATTGCTGAATGAGGAACCTTGGTGAAGTGTAAAAGCTTACGTAGGCTCTCTCAACCCATCTGGCAACCTCCCAGGGGGGCATACCCTCCTCTCTAAGCCAGAACACTGGGGTCAACGTGTCATACCTGCTCCAGTCCTCAACTAGTATCGCCCCTTTGCTCTTAAGTTCATGGTAGAGTTCGGTCCCAGGGTAAGGGGTACAAATCGTGAACTGTACGTAGTCGGGGTTTAGGAAGCGGGCGAACCTTATCGTTTTTTTAATGGTTTCCACCGTTTCCCCCGGGAACCCGAGTATGAATGATGCAAGCCTCTCTATCCCCGCCTTAACGGTCTCCTTAAACGCCTTAACCACTTGGGCTATCCGGATTCCCTTCTTCATCAAGTTGAGGATCCTCTGAGACCCAGACTCGACGCCGTAATATATTATGTAGCATCCAGCCGCTTTAAGCTTGGAAAGCAGCCTCCTGTTTATCGTGTCAACCCTCGACGAGCATGCCCAGGAAATGTCTAGACCTCTCCTCCTAATCTCGTCACATATTTCCTCGGCGCGCCTAGCGTTAAGTGTAAAAGTGTCATCTAGAAACTCTACATTTCTAACCTTATACTTGTACACGAGCAGCTCCAGCTCGTCGGCCACGTTCCCCGGGCTCCTCCCCCTCCACCTCTTACCGAAAAGCTTCGATGAAGCACAGAAGGTACACCTGAATGGGCAGCCCCTACTGGTCATAGTGGTCGCATACCTGTAGCCTTCAAACCTGTACATGCCCATCGGGAGGAGATGATAGGCTGGCATAGGCAGGCTATCAAGGTTTTCTATGAGAGGCCTGTCAGGGTTCCTCTTCGCTACCTCCCCTCTCCTATAGGTTAACCCACGTATCTCGGATACGTCCCTCCCCCTTTCAAGCGCCCTGACAAGCTCCTTCAACGTCTCCTCTCCCTCCCCCCTCACCACGAAGTCGATGAACCGGTACTTCCTCAACGCCTCCAAGTCTATGAAGGAGAAGTGCGGCCCACCGGCGACGGTGAACGCGCCCGCCTCCTTCGCCTCCTTTAACACCCTTAAGGCGTCGTTGTGGGCTGGAGTCGCAGCGGTCACGCCCACCAAGTCCGGGCTCCAAGATTCGATCTCACGTTTAACGTCTCTATGGCTTGCGCCGAGGACGACGCAGTCCATGATCCTGACTTCCTCCCCTTCCTCCTCCAAGCATGATGCAAGGTAGGCGAGTCCAAGCGGAGGACTACTTGTCTCGAGGACTTCTCTTATGGATGAGCGGGAAGGAGGCAGAACTAGGAGGACCTTCATGCTCCCTCCCCCACAAGCCGCTCGAAAAACTCCCTGTTCCTGATACATCCAGGGTCGGGGGCTGTTATGTCCCTGAAGTATCCGTAAGCCCTTGCCCTGCACCCTCCACAGTAATCCCTGTAGGGGCACGACCTGCAGTTCTCCTTTAGCCTATCTCTATCCCTGAGAGTTTCGAACACTGGGTGGTGATCCCAGAGCTCCTCGAAGGATTCCTCCCTTATGTTTCCAACCTTTAAGGGCATGAAGACACATGGCTGAACACTCCCGTCCGGCTCTAGGGCTGCGTACATCCGTCCAGCTCCACATCCACCTATGAAGGCTCCGAGGCTTTCAAGCTGCCCGTAAAGCTCAGGATTGTAGAAGTGCCCTGGAATCTTCTTTACACCTCCTTCCCCCTCCTCCTGGAGGGCCACCCTGGCGAACTGGGGTGCAGTTGAAAGGTACTCAACCTTCCTTCTATCCTTCATTCTCCTCCAAAGGTGCCTAAGCAGCCTTTCTCTTTCCTCGGGTGTAAGGTCGTTCTCCACTATGAAGCGTCCTCTGCCCGTTGGAACAAAGTTGAATATCATGTACCAGTTAACACCTAGCTCCTCGCAGAGGTCTGCTATCCTGGGGACCTCCTCGTAATTTATCTTGGTTGCCGTTGTTGAAATCTCCACGAATAATCCTTCCTCAACACAGTTCCTTATCCCCTGAAGAGTCCTCTCGTACGCCCCGGGAACCCCCCTGAATCCATCGTGGACTTCCGGCGTGGCTCCATCCAGGCTTATCTGGACGAACCCTGCCCCCGCATCCTTGAGCCTTCTCGCCATCTCTCTGTCTATGAGGGTGCCATTAGTTGCTACGGCCACGAAAACACCTCTCTCTCTTAACTCCTCCATTACAGTGAAAACATCCTTTTTCACTAGGGGTTCCCCGCCAGAGAACGCGACGGCGGTCACCCCTGCGTCAGCTAGCTTCCTTGCCGCCTTAATCTTTTCGTTAAGGCTCATCTCGTTGCTCAGCGGCACCCCTGCGGAAGCGTAACAGTGCTTACACTTCAAGTTGCACGCGTACGTGTAATCCCAAACTATCAGGAACGGGGCTCCTGGAACGAAGGGCTTCCTAACCCCAAACTTAGCGATCCCTAAAATAACGTCCATGAGACCTGTACACCAGTATGCGTCCCTGAACCTCTCCTTCAACTCGTCCTCCGATACCCCAAACGCCTCCCCACCTTTCCTAATAGCCCATTCAACCAGCGGCTTAACAATGTGACTGCAGGTGTAGCAGGCGTGATCCCTCACTCCTGAAAAGAGTTCGAGGGCTACCCTAAGCTTCCTCTCTCCATCCTTACCACACTTCTTGGTGAAGCGCTTCAGCATGAACCTGACGAACCTATTGTCCAGAGTCGACTTTAATACTTCAATTGTTCCTGTTATATTGCTCGTTTTCTCCC
Source organism: Thermoproteota archaeon (assembly GCA_029258835.1). GTDB lineage: Archaea > Asgardarchaeota > Jordiarchaeia > Jordiarchaeales > Freyrarchaeaceae > Freyrarchaeum. Next base: position 12,128 of record JAPDJY010000049.1, read on the forward strand.
CTCCAGCCTTTATGCACCTTCCACCCGCTTGATTTCCCACCACTTTGTAACCTTTTTGCAGAACTTCTTAATGGCTTGTTCTTTTTATATTTATCGTTTCAAATAAATATTTCTAAATTTTATAGAAGGAAATAGATAAAATAATTAATTGCCAAATATAACAATTGTTGAATAAGAATAGCGAGCAAGCAAACTAAACGGAGCAGCCGCTCCCACCTTTAACTATCCCAATGCTTCTCTCTATTATTTCTTGCAGGAACTCTGCTTGCTTCCCGACGCCGCTGGCGCTTCTTACTAGTGCGGTAGCCCTTGCCGCTAAGCTACGTTTTCCATGCTTAAATCCCGCCTCAAGGAGGGTTAGCGCCAACTCCCTTCCAAGTAAGTATTTTGGGATTGGTTTGTCTAGGGCGTCCACCTCCCTCTCCACTCTTCCAGCCACCTTCTCAGCCATGTCAGCCATCCCAGCGTTGAACATTTCCTTAGCTACCTGTATTTCACAGTAAATCCTGTTGCTTATCGCCGCGTGGCCTTCAAGGCACTTAAGCGCCTCCGACCAAAGCTCTCTCTCCCCCATGGCAGCCATCTTGGCAAGGAGCCTTGAGCAACCCCCAACCACCAAGGATCTCCTAGGCTCACCTATCTCTTCAGCTGTAGCCTTCGCCCTCCTAACCAGCGCTACGGCTTCACTTATCCTTCCCGCTGAAACATAGCTCTCAGCAATCCTCTCAAGGATGCACGCCTTATAGTATCCCTCTTTAACTTTTTCAACCCATTCCAAGATGCCGTGGAGCGCCTCCTCCATCCTACCCCTTGCGTTCTCCTCGATGTACTTCAAGATTTCGCAGACTGTGAGCTCTTGGAAGCTTGGGTCTAACCTGTCTAAGAGCTCGAAAACCTTCCCTAAAGTCTCCGAGTTAACCCCTTCCGCCTTGACCGTTTCAACGATTATGTTCTGTATGGTGAATGAGTAGTATCCTGGGTCTAACCTGACCTCCTCAGCTAGGTTTAACGCCTCACCGAGCAACCCTGCATCCTTCATGCTCCCCCCAAGCCGGGCGAGGTTAACCACTATGTCCTTAAGCACTGAAGCCCTTATCTTATCCGTCACTATGCTCCTCGCAGCCTCAATAGCCTCCTCCATCATTTCTCGCGCCCTGCCTTGCAGCCCCCTTTCGAACACTGCAAGGGCTATGTCCATTAACGTCCACGCCTTAACGGCCTTTTCAGGTATCCCCCTAGCCACTCTTATGGCTTCATCCAGCACGCCTGAAACGCCATCCCAGTCAGCATCCACCATTGCATTAGCGACTTCACTCTCAACCCAAGCCCTCCTATAGCTGTCTCCTATCTCCTCCGCCACCCTCCCCGCCTTCCTCAAGTGTTCAAGGGATTCTGTTTCCCTAGCGAAGTGGATGAGAGCCCTTGCAACCTTCATCAGAAGCATGTCTCCCTCCCCCCTAAGCCCCCTCTTAGCCCACTTAAGGGCCTCTTCAAGGAGTGCGCCAGCTCTCTCACGGTCACCAAACGCAAGCAGCCTTCTTGAAACTTCAATCAAAATGCTGGTGCAGTTTTTAGGTATTGCAAGCCTCCTCACCACCTCAAGGAACATGTCGAACGCCCCGTTGACCCCTTCGTCCCCGAGGGCCCTTAAGCCAACCAAAACCGCACCCGTAACAACAGGCCTGCTGAAAGCGTCAGCATAGGACATGTTCTCCAAAACCCTCTCGATGAACCCCCTGTTACCATGCATGATGCCTGCCTCAACCATCCTCACGGCAAGCTTGGAGAACACCTCCCCCCTTTCACTCTCACTTACATCCTTTAGCGCTTCAAGCGCCCTCTCAAACGCTTCACTAGCCCTTCCAGCGTCGAGCCTCATAATCCTTAACCCGAGCTCCCCCAAAGCCGACGCTCGAACGGCGGAGTCTGGCACTCTCTCAGCAAGGCTTAAAACGTCTCCTAGCATGCTTGCCAGTAGCTCGTCGTCAACCCTAATAATCGACGACACTATAAGGGATACTGCAAAGGAACGGTACTTCTCATCTGAAAACCCTTCAGCCGCCGCTGCAACTTTCCTAAAGACGTCCCTTAAGAGCGATCCACTCAACCTCACCCCTCCAAAAAAGAGGAGGCCATCCTCTCCTAATCTAAAATAATAGAAGCAAATCTTTAAAACGTTTTTAGCAGCGAGTTCTACGGGGGTAATCGTGGATCTTCAAGTTATAGTTCTGAGTGGCACGCCCGGAACGGGGAAGACAACCCTCGCCAAGCTTCTATCCCAGGCTACCGGCATCAAAAACGTTGGGCTAAGCAAGCTCGTCGAGGAGAAGTCCCTCTTCTCAGGAATCGACAAAGAGAGGGGTAGCTTAATCGCGGACCTGAACAGGCTCATCCCAGAGGTCAAACGTTTAGCCGAGGAGGCGGGTGGAGAACTAATCGTTGAAGGGCACTACGCCGACGTCATACCGCGGGAGTGGGTTAGAAAAGTCATAGTGTTAAGAACCCACCCTAAGGAGCTCGAAAGAAGGCTCAGGGAGAAGGGGTGGAGCCACAGGAAGATAATGGAGAACGTGCAAGCCGAGATCATCGGGGTATGCACATACGATGCTGTTGAAGCTTACGGGTGGGCGCTCGTGTACGAGATCGACACGACGTCCAAGCAACCTCACGAGTCTCTTAAGGAAGCATTGGAGATAATCTCCGAGGGAGGGGAGAGGTATAGGGTTGGAAGAATAGACTGGCTTGCCCAGCTTGAGAGGGAGGGAGTGCTAGGCCGCTACTTCTGACTTCTCCTGTACTCATGGTACTTGATCGCTTTAGCCAGAGCCCTTGCAGCCCTCTCAGGGGACGTGTAGACTGGAATCCCAGCCTCAATAAACCTTCTCTGCAGGTGGGCTGGGAGCAAACCCAGAGGCATCGTCGCAACTAGAGGCTTCTTAGAGCAGATACCAGACTCAACTATCATTTTAGCGGTCATCTCGGTAACCCTTATGACGTCCGCTGTCGGGGCTCCTCCAACGTAGAGTATCACGTCCACCCCTGGGTCGTCGGAGAGAACCCTAAGGACTTCAACTGGTATTTCGGGTATGACCGCTCCGAACCCTAAGTCGACGGGGTTTTTCACGCTTGTCCCATACTCAGGAATGATTTTCTTGATCTTCTCCTTCGTCTCGCTTTTTAACTCAGCTATCTCTAGCCCTGCCTCTACGCAAGCATCCGTCGCGGCGACAGCCAGCCCGCCTGGGCTGGAGACTATCGCCACCCTTCCTCCGCAGAGCTCCTCGAGGCTCCTAAGGGCGACCACATAGTCCACGAGCTCCTCAAAGTTTAGGGCTCTCACCATCCCCGTCTGCTTAAAGACGGCGTTCCAGATAGCGTCCGATCCTGCTATGGAGCCTGTGTGTGACGCTGCAGCCCTCGCCCCCTCCCCGGTCCTCCCAGCCTTCCAGATAACCACGGGCTTTCTCGCCGTAACCTTTCTTGCTGCTTCCATGAACTTTCTGCCATCCTTAACCCCCTCAATGTATGCTCCTATAATTCTCGTTTCCTCGTCCTCCCCGAAGTACTCGAGCAGCTCGACGCTGTTGACATCACACTCGTTTCCTATACTGACAACCTTGCTCATATGCACGTTATAGCCCATCTCTAGGTAGAGGGAGAATATGGCTGCGAGAGAGCCGCTCTGCGAGATGAACGCTACGTCCCCCGGCTTATTGCTGAGACCTGCAAAGAGCGATATCCCGGATGAGGGGCAGTAGATCCCCATACAGTTCGGACCAACGATTCTCATACCATACCTACGTGCCACCTCAACGATTTTCTTCTCCCTCTCAACACCCTCCTTGGTCCCCGTCTCGCTGAAGCCAGCCGTTAACACTATTACGTACTTCACACCAGCCCTCCCACAGTCCACTAACGCGTCTAAAACCTTCCCTACAGGTATCAGGAGTATTGCAAGGTCGACCTCACCCGGTATCGAGCTGACATTAGGGTAGCACTTCAACCCAAGTATCTCGGATGCCTTAGGATTAACAGGGTATATTTCTCCCTTAAACTTGAGGTCGAGCATAGACCTAACAAACATGTACCCGGGCTTCCTCACATCCTCGGACGCCCCAATAACGGCGACGGAGCGAGGATAAAACAACAAGTTTAACCCATCCACGCCATCACACCCCCACCGCCAGGGAACCCGCGTCTTCCTCCATGGAAAGAACCAACAGAAGGTATCTTATTAATGAGCTGAGGTGTTGCCTTCCCTTCCTTGCCTCGGCGTAAGCGGGTAGGACCCCCGTCCGATGAAACACGGTTGCAGGGTAAGGGCAGCCCCCCTTCATGTGGATGATAATTCTCACTATAGCTCTTTTCCACCCAACGAATTCTTGCATGAGAGTGGTTTCCTCCGACTGCTCAACTAAAGAAAGAAAATAAAATGGCGCAAGGTTTAGGGCTTTGAAACCCTTTCTTCGAGGATCGGCCATGCTGGCGGAGGCACCGGCTGGGTTGGAATGTATGGTATCGGGTAGCGCATTCGAACCTTAGCTCCCGCTTTCTCCAGCCCATCTAGGACGTCTCCAAGCATGCCGTATGGGATCGCGAAGAGAACCTCGTTCTCCCCAGCCATCGAGAAAACCCTGTCTCCCGCCCCTGGAATAGAAAGCCACGGCTCCTGCCTTCTCAATGACTCAACGACCGCTCTGCACGACTCCGCTAACCCTAAGAGCTCCGACTCTACAATCCCCGACTTGTAATTAGCAGCTTGGATCAGCCTTGTCACCTGAGCTGGATTACAGTAGATTAAAACCACGTCCGGATCCTTATCCATCCTCCTTAAGGGGGCGAAGTACACCCCCTTGTACTCTCCAGGCGTGAGCGTCTTTAGGGTGCTGGCCATTTCAACGTATCCCTCTCTGCTCTCCCGGTATCCCATCGCCTCCATGGCTTCCACGAGGTCCTCAACACGGTTAACTTTCAGGAACCCGTAGAGTATGGACGAGGGCAGACAGGCTATGTCATCAGCCGTGAAGCCAACTATCCACCCGTTCCTTCTTGCTAAGGAGATGCCTTGACATGTTGCCAGCCTCATGTTCATGGCTTTAGGTCGTCTAACCCTCTCAGGGAACTCTCTCTCACTCTTAACTAGTTTAACGCCGACAGGGTACGTTTGAAGCCTCAGGAAAGAGTTTAATCGTTCCTCTAAATTCTGGTAATCCGCCATTTCCTCTCCCTCCAAGAACATCTCCCTTTCACTCTTCCCACGTTCAACTTATGAACCTTTCCATACCATGCAACAACCATGCCAGTATCACTGTTTCCGACTCCTAACATCAGTTGAACGGTGTAAAAAGCGGGTAACACCGTCTAAAAAATGTGTTCTAGTAACATGTACGAACCCGGTCAAAGGAGGCGTGCTTCCAGGTAAAGGTTCCAGCAACACCATAAGAACTAAGCTTTAAGAAAGGGCAACCTGTCAACAGGCTCATCAACTATAGCTGAAAAATCCTTTCTAGGTGGCTCATCTCCCTCATCACGCCTCACCCAGAACCCTTTTGAGGATCTCTATGGCCTCCGTCGCCGTGGGAGCGTATATGTGGCTCCTGTCAACTCAGCAAACTCCCTTGAGAAATGTGTGCCTCCAACCGCTATTTTAACTTGGGGAATTCCCTTCTCGTAGAGCGTGCTTGCAACCTTCTCCATGCTGTCCATGGTCGTCGTCATAAGCGTGCTCATTGCAACGCGTCAGCTCCATTCTCCATAACGGCTGAAACAAACTTTTCGACGGGAACGTCCCGGCCGGGGTCTACTACTTCAAACCCGGCAGCTGCGAGTATTGCCTTAAGAATGTTCTTCCCTATGTCGTGTACGTCCCCCTCAACGGTCCCAATAACTATCTTTTTCGCCCTCCCCTCACCCGGCTTAACGTGGGGTTTAAGAATGTTGAAGGCTGCATACATCACGTCCGACGAGAGTAGAACCTCAGGCATAAAAACCTCCCCCTTCTCGTACATCCCAGCAACCCTGTTTATCCCCTCCCCTAAAGCCCTAACAGCCTCAATCACGTCCATTCCCTTCTCAACGACCGTTAAAGCAGCCTCTCAGCTTCAACCCTATCGATGTTCACAACAGCATCCCTCAACTTTTCAATAACATCTAAATCAGCCACCGCCACCACCCCCATAAGCCCTAAATTACGGTTGATTACTCCGTGAACTCTAGGCTTCACATGAAGCTCGAGGAGCTCGGGGAGGAAACAGGGTTAACAGACGACAAGCTAATGGAAGCCATAATACCCCTAAAAAGGAAAACCTGATTCACGTTTGGAGGAGCTGGCGGGGCAGCAGGCTGGTGGAAGCAATCTACGAGGGCTGAGGAAGGTAAGGCACCCGAATTCTACAAGTGGTCCCCATGAAGCAAAGGGGACGAAACATTCTAGAAAACATCCACCCCACACCTTCCCCGCTCCCTCCAGGAGGTGGAGGGATGGAAGGTGAAGGGTGTTTAGACTAGAAAACATCCACCCCACACCTTCCCCGCTCCCTCCTTTACTGCAACCTCTCTATTAGGCATCTGAAAGGTCAACACAGGGGTTAGGACACTTCGGGAACAACCCCATGACACGCTTTACTGTAAACAGGTCGTTGAAAATGTTGATCCTCTAAAACACGCACCCCTCATCTGGGGAAGCACTCCCATCAGCATCCTAACGGTCGCCTCCTCCCCAGCGCCATTAGGGCCAAGAAACCTGAAAAACCCTCCTAAGACGCATGCAACCCTATAAGAGAGAGGCCGCGTGAAGCGGCAATAACTGCTAAGGCAAATAGTGGACGAACCCTTCCTCCTAGAGGTTTACATGTTGCCGCCAAAGTACTGTGCATACCCGAAGAATACATCCAGTCAACCCTCGCGTTTGTACCCGTTACGCAGAAAATGAAATACCTATCTAAGCCTCCGCGAAGAAGTGGCATTTTCTACACGAAGTTTATCGAGAGGGTTCACCCTTGAAACCCCACCGCGATGCATGCTCGCCTGTTAGCCTAACCTCCCAGCAACCGGAGGAGCAATCGAAAAACATCCCTATCATTAAGCTCTGTTTTGAACCCGCTCAAGCTCTCAATGTTCTGTCCGTTCATAAAGAAAAGAAGCCTCAACCCCTCGCCAGCCTTTCCACGCCGAATCCACCCTTCAAGCTTCTCTTTGTACCTTTCAACAAGAATCTTTAATAGCTCCTCTACCGTTGCTCCATCCTCTAGCTTAACACTTTCCTCACGCCTTCCGGTTACGCCACGCAGAACCATGAAGTAGCGGACAACCTTCACCCCTCCCACCTCCCTTACCCAATAATCTTCTCAAGTTATCACCCTTAAGAGATATAATACATGGCTAAGCTGAAACATTTTAGGGAATGGTTTCACGTTTTGCCATCATACAGCTAACCTTCTTCTTCACGTTTCATTCATGGATCCCACCCGGTGATTCTCTTTAAGATATCTCACCATCCAATCCTTTATATCCGCCACTCTTCCGGCATCCATCCAACCATCCTCTTGAATCGTTAAGGAAGAAATACTTTAGAGTGCTCGAGGAGCAACTAAACCTCTGCCCGGTGTGGTAGCGTAGCCCCCTTTATAACACCTTACCTCCTAAAGTAACCCACGCCATCACCCTAAAATTCCTCTTCCAATGTTTAGGGGGCAGCTAGGAAGCCTCCCATGTTACCACCTGTTTTCAGCAGCCTTTCGTGGCCTAGCAGCACCTTTAATGGGACATTGCACATTTTACAATAAGTGGTCATGAGTTGCCAGCTTCATATTAATCACTAGATCATCAGACCTGCTATCCTCCTTTCCCTTCGCAACCCATTATAAACCTGACTAAATATACATATATACATGAATTTTAGTTTATAACGTAGAGGTGGATGGTGTTGGCTAAAACTATAATGGTATCGGATGATGTGTATGAGCTACTTAAGAAGATGAAGCTTCCAGGTGAGAGTTTTAGCGACGTTATAAGGCGTTCCATTTTGAGGGGTAGCAGGCTGATGGATATAGCAGGAACCAGAACAATAACCAAGGAAGAATGGGGCTTGGTGGAGGCGGCCGCTGAAGGGATCAAGTTGGCAGATGAGGAGAAAAGAAGAAAGCTGTTGGATGCGATTCGAGGTTGAATGGTGCCTTCCATGTGGCTTTTTGACACGACGTTCATAATAGATCTCATCAACGCCGACGAAGGTGCCGTGAGGAAAGCACAGGAAATAGATGCGCATCCAACTTTTAAAGCCGTGTCGGTTGTCACCGTGCAGGAGTACCTCCGTGGCATATACTACCTTTACGCCAGCAATCCGGAAAAGCTCAGAGAAAAACTTGGGAAAGCTGAAGCAGACCTTTCCCGCTTCGAAATCCTGCCGTTCGACCTTCCGGTGGCGAGGAGGGCAGCGGAGCTTGAGGCAAAACTTCTAAGGAGCGGTCATCCGATAAGCATCGCCGACGCCATAATAGCAGCAACCGCCCTCCATTACGGGTTAACCCTAGTAACTAGAAACGTTAAGCACTTTGAAAAAATTGAAGGATTAAAACTTGAGTCGTATTAAACCGTCGTTTGATGCCTTCATCAACCGTGAGTTCCTTTCCAACTTCTTCTTGCGGCTTCATCACCGTCCCCTAACTACCCTTTAGAAGCTGAGGGCGAACCCACCCTCCACCTTCCCGCACCCACCATCTACTTGATGTGCAGCGCAGACCCAATGAGGCCGTGAACACCGTGAAGCAAGACGTGGAAATGATGCTAGAATGCCCTCCCGCATCCTTAAACTTGGATTAGGAAACCACAATGCTTATCAAATCGGGATTCTCCTTATTAAGGGAATGTGGGCATTCCTACGGGTAATCGGGGTGTGGGTATGAGTGGTTTCGAGACTGTTATCTATGAGAAGGAGGGAGAGGTTGCCTGGGTGACCTTTAACAGGCCTGAGAAGCTTAACGCTTTAAACCTGAAAATGTGGACTGAGTCCAAGGAGGCCCTCGAACTAGCCGACTTGGACGAAGAAGTTCGTGCCGTGATCCTTACAGGATCAGGAAGAGCCTTCTGCGCAGGCGACGACATAGAACTCTTAAAGTCTATGGGAAGCGTCGAGGAGGCCTTAGAGGTTTTCGCCAGCAAGATTTCGCCCATGGTGGATAAGCTAACATCCATGAGTAAGCCTGTGATAGCCGCGGTGAACGGGATAGCTTACGGTGGAGGGTGCGAAATAGTCATGCTATGTGACATGGCTGTAGCGTCTAGCGAAGCATCCTTCGCCCTCCCCGAGGCGTGGCTGGGAGCCCTGCCACCGCTAGCGGTAGTTCTTGCACCGTTCATCGTAGCTAGGAAAAAAGCGGTGGAAATGGTGTTAACCGGGGCTCCAATCAGCGCTGAGGAAGCGGAGAAGATGGGCTTAGTGAACTGTGTAGTTCCACCGGACAAGCTGAAGGATGCCGCCGTCGAACTCGCCAGGAAAACAATGATGTGTGCTCCAACATCCATGAGACTAATGAAACGCCTCCTCAACCTTCAAATTAAATCCTTCCAAAAGGATGTTGAAATCGCGTTAAGAGACATCATAATGACGACGCAAACGGGCGAACTCAAAGAGGGAACAAGTGCATTCTTCGAAAAGAGGAAAGCCAGATGGATGCCATAGACGAGTCCACCACGCAAACCCCCCGCTAATAACCCTGAAGGATTCAGCAGCATAAGTGGACGATCAGACAGTTAACTTCTCCCTTGGAAGGATAGAAAAAATAGAAATAGAAAGCTTGGGAGCTCTAGCCCTCCCGTTAACTATATCTTTTCTGTACCCTGAGTATTTTCCACCCTGCTATTCCCGCCTGCTGAACCTCCTCGGGAGTTAGAAGTTCAACCTCGCCTGCTGGCACACCCAGCTTCTCCTCTATCTTCGCCTTCACCTTCTCCTTTAACGCTTCCGGATCCTTAACCTTGTCATGCATGTAACCTGTCCTCACAGGTAAGTTGTCCTGAGTTTTCGGGTGGGTTTTAACTATCTGGCATGCCATCGCCCCGCTTGCCCCTATCTCAGGTATCTCGTAAAGTACTTCTTCAACCATCTGTGGAAGTATGATCTTACCCTTAACGTTAACCCTGTCTGACTCCCTACCCAGAATCGTTATCGACAGGTGTGTCGTACCGCACACGCACTGCTCATAGTCTATCTTAGTGAAGTCCTCCATCCTCCACCTAACGTGGGGGACAGCCACGTTGTGGAGCGGAGTTATAACCCAGTCGCCAACCTCCTCTGGCGGTATCGGCTCGTTGGTCTCCATGTCAACGTGCTCTATCAAGTGTATGTCCTCCCACACGTGTGTTATGGCTCCTTCACCGTCGAGGCATCCTATTAGCGGAACCATCGTGTCGCCGAGAACCGACATGTTCAGGATAGCTTTAAACTTGAACTCGTTCTTCAGCATGTCCCTTGTAGGCGTTGTGAGGGCTGCCCCAGCCCATCCGCCTATCATGTTGTCGAAGCCAAGGTCGTCGACGGGGTCCAACCCCTTAGACTTCATGTAGCCGAGGAAGCTCCACGCCAGAAAAGCCGGGAAGTATATCGCCTTAATCTCACCTTTAAAGTCCTCTAAGTACTGTATCATCTTGTCCATGAACATTGGTAGAGGAAACACATCGTTCCACAAAAGGGTTATGCCTATCTCTTGCAGGTCATCTGTTGACCTCATTACTTCGAACCCGCCGTGGAATCTTCCAGCGTTAGCTAGGAACATGTCGCCAGGACGTAGCTGATACATTGACCATACAGTCCTCATAGTAATCTCACGTATCCACCTCCAATCGTCCTTGGCAAACCCCCAATACGTCGACCTGCCGGTTGTCCCCGTGCTAACGTAAACATCTCTCAGCCTTTCAAAGGGCGTAGCGAGGACGCCGTAGAATGGGTCACCGGTCCTCTCACGGTACTCCCTCAAGTCATCCTTTAAGGTTAGAGGAACCTTCCTCTCCCAGTCGCTCCAAGTCTTAATGTCGTCTGGGCTAACCTCGGCTTCCTTAAGCTTTTCATGGTAAAGCTTCGTGTTCTCGTACGCATATCTAAGCTGCCTCACTGCAAGTTTAAACTGTAACTCTCTCAACTCCCCCCTGTCAATGGTTTCCATCTTCCTATTCCAAAACTTCTCCTCCCTCACAGGAAGGGTAGAGGCATCTTTAAATATGTCCTCCTCAGTCGCCAACCAATCCCTCCCTCACATGTCTGGAACTAATATATAAAGAATATAAAAAAAATAAATTTTATCCTTTAAGGGTTCTGTTTACCTTATCTGGTATAACGTTTCTAGCATAAGAGAAGTTTGCAGAGCAAAAATTTGGGTGAGCGCCGGAAGGCACAAACCTTCAATGCTGTGTTATACGCTGGTGCCGAGCATATATTTGATTAATGAGCATTCTTTTTTTAACTTCTATAACACCTCTTTAATGTCATCGATAAATTCCTTGAGTCTGCCATCTTCAGATAAATCAAACACTCTTAACCCGGTTCTCTGACTACTGATTAAAGATACAAGTGATACGCTTAAATTCATACAAAGGCTACTTTAAACCACGTTTTTTATTAACAACCTGTTAATTCTCTCCCTTTCTTATTCTCTTTCTTATTCCTTTGATATAGTAAGTTGATGCAGTTAAGTTCTCTTGTAAAAATGCTTGTTGGTTATTGTTCCTGTCCCAACCGCCAAGCGGACGAACTTTCACACGAACTTTTCACGTCTGCAAAAGTGTCGCTGAGGAATCCTTTTTCTTAACGGGGTGGGCGGTGCTTATCGATAATTTAACCACTCCATCAGATGGCGTCATAGGCGTGTTAAACGTAGACGTAGCCCGCCTCTATGGAGAAGAGCTTTGGCTGGTGCTGGCCCGCCTCTTGTTTCCAAGGGTGAACCCCCATCTGATGGTAGGCTCAACGTGGACGAGCGTGAACTCCTCGGAAGCAAGAACCCAGCTGTTCCGTCGTGGAGAGCGTCAAGGTCAGCTTTCCTCATCCTGCCTCTCCTTATCTCCCTTTAAGGCGTTTTTAAACCGCAAAAGATTAAAAAGGTCAGTCTTCTAAATATTTTTCTCCGGTGATTTTTATGTCTGCTGTTGAGCCGCAGCTGGATAAGTGGAGTGACATTAAACCTTGGTACTATAAGAAGCTTGCCGACACCGTAATTCAAAACCTAAGAAAGAACAACATGGATGGTATTTTCATTCCGACCGCAGCGGAGGCCCGTAAAAGAATATTTGAAATGATTGAGAGGGAGGTTCCTGAGGGAGGGGTAATCTCGTGGGGTGGCTCTGTCACCCTAATCAACCTGGGAATCCTCTTTGACATTCAGAAGAGCGGTAAGTGGAAGTGTATAAACCCGTTTAGGGGGATAGTTACACCCGACGAAATACACGTTGCAAGGCACTGGATGTTTAGAGAGGGGGTTCTTGACAGGACGATTAAACTGTGGCGTGAGGGGCTGCACGCCGACCTCTACCTTACAAGCACGAACGCCATAACGCTTAAGGGTGCCCTCGTCAACGCTGACGGGTACGGAAACAGGGTGGCCGCCATGTCGTTCGGGCCGAAGAAGGTCTACGTAATAGCGGGGTGCAACAAGATAGTTAGGGACATACCTGAAGCGATAATGCGAGTAAGAAACTACGTGGCACCACAGCTGGTTAGGATGATGGGTGGGGAGCCTAAGACAAAGGAGGAGGAAAAATACTATCCGCCATGCGGAAGGCTTGGAAGGTGTGCAGGAGACCCGCGTGAGTTCAGGAACTGTGGACACATGAACAGGGCATGCGGGATAATATCGATCATAGAGCAACCCCACATAGCAGGCCGCATATTCGTAATCCTCATAGGAGAAGACTTGGGATTCTAGCCTCCACCTCGATGGAAGGGATTCACGCATCCGGCACCCTTCTTATTATCCATAGGTGCCATTGAACGCTAACTCCCCACTCCCTTCTCCTCTTTTTCCCTCGCAAGTTAACACTTAAAAGCCCGTCCATCCATTTTCTTTTATTAGCTTTCTGTTCAGGGAGGGAGAGGTATGGAAAAGTATCCGTGGTGGACTGAAGGACAGAAGAGGCTGGCTGACGAGGTTGAGGACTTCGCGGACGAGGTGCTTCCAAGGGTCGCCGAAGCCGTCTACTTGAAAGAACACCCTCGAGACATCCTCCGGAAGATCGCTGAGAAGGGATGGTTCGGCGTGCTGGTTCCAGAGGAGTACGGGGGAATGGGGAAGAATGGAGGGGTCACGGGTTGCTGCATAATATCTGAAGGGCTTTGCAAGGCAGGATTCATAGGAGGACTATTCTTTTCGACGATGTTTGGCGGCGTCAACCAGCTGGTTAACTTTGGAACCGACGAGCAGAAGGAGCGGTGGCTGCCAAGGGTTGCCAAGGGAGAGCTTTTAGGGGCGATAGCGCTCACTGAGCCGTTCGTGGGGTCTGATGCGGGAGGCGTAATGACGCGTGCCAGGCGGGAGGGCGACGAGTACGTTATCAACGGGAAAAAGCGGTTCGTTAGTAACACCGGAGTAGCCGACGTCTACCTCGTGTACGCTAGGACGAGCGACGACCCCGCCGACGTGCAGAGCAGAAGGCACATGACAGCATTCATAGTCGAGAAGGGAACTCCAGGGTTCTCGGTGGAGAAAGTCAACGAGCTGGCAGTCTTCGACGGGGTAAGGAACGGCGTGCTGGACTTCAACGATGTTAGGGTTCCAGCCGAGAACGTGGTTGGAGGAGAGGGAAACGGGTGGAACGTTATGATAAACGGCCTCAACTTTGAAAGGCTTATGATAGCTGTAGGCGTTGTAGCTGGGATGAGGGAAGCCATAAGGTACTCCCTCTTCTTCACGGAGAGGAGGGTTCAGTTCGGGCTTAGGACGATCGACTTCGAAAGCAACCAGTATAAGATAGCGGACATGATCATACGCTACCAGACAGCCCGCCTCATGACGTACTACACGGCGTACCTCATGGATCAGGGACTTGACCCATCCATAGAGTCGAACGTCGCCAAGATCTACGCCACCGAGGCGTGCAGGGAGGCTGCAATAGACGCCCTTCAAGTTGCGGGAGGAGACGCGTTCACCAAGTTCTACCCTATCGAAATGGTCTATAGGGACGCTAAGATAAGCGAGGTTGGAGCAGGCACAAACGAGGTTCTCAGAAGGCTTATCACCGGCCTGGCAAGGCGGAGGATGGCTGAAGAGTTTAAACCTCCAAAGAGAAGAATCCATCCAACTCTAAGAATACCGATCCCATACTTTAAGAACCCGCCGGAGATAATTCCAAAGCCCGTCCAGAAGGATCTTGAAAGCAGGGAGGGCGCTGTCTTGGAGGTTCTTGCGGTGGACTATTTCGTGAACCCTGGGCTTCACATGAAGCTCGAGGAGCTCGGGGAGGAAACAGGGCTACCAGACGACGAGCTAATAGAAGCCATAACATCCCTAGAAAGGAAAAACCTGGTTCACGTTTGGAGGGACTGGCGGGGCAGGGCCAGGCTGGTGAAAGCAACCTACGAAGGGCTGAGGAAGGCGAAGCCACCCGAATTCTACAAGTGGTTCCCCCCATGGAGCAAAGAAGACGAAATATTCTAAAAAGCACCATCCCACACCTTTTTCCATTCCTCCTTTCAAGGATCCCTCAGGAGATGCCCTTAAGCAGCTATGACACTAAAGTGTTAACTTCAACATGGAGTACGTACATTTCTCTCAGCGGAAGCCCCTCAAGGCCCCCCGAAATGCAGGTTTGCTGGAAAGCACAGCCTACCAGTGAGGGACCGGCTCTAGGTGGATAGAGCGTAAGCGGTAACAGTTTTCCTAAGGAAAGCTTATCTGAACCCAAGGCAAAATAGCAGGAAGCATGCTTGAAGCTTGTAGGCGGAAAGCCATGCTAAACCACATCCACTTGGTTGGGAGGAAAGGGAAGTGAGCGAAGGCAGGGCTATGAAACATTGATCCGCCTCCCAAGTTCACAGCTTCCCGTCCGGAACACCTCGAACTGCTTCCACCGTGTATTCTACCTTGCTATTTAAGGACGTCCTTCTTCTCAAGCAGCATATCAAGGTTCCTTCTGACGACTTCTATGAACTCTTCAGTTGTCGCGACGGAGTTTACTGGTGTCTCAGCCACTCTAGCCACGTCCTGAGTCATTACCTTGTCGCCTTCTATGGTCTTCCTGACAGCCTCCTCCAAGGCCTCCGAGAATGCTACCAGCTCTCCTATCCCATCCCTCTTCCCTCTCTCCCTAAGACCCCTCGCCCAAGTGAATATTATCGCTGTCGGGTTGGTCGACGTCTTCTCCCCCTTCAAGTACCTGTAATAATGCCTTTGCACGGTTCCGTGGGCGGCTTCCGCCATGTAATACTCCTCCGGCGAGAACAGCTCCGAGGTCATCAAAGCTAGGGTTCCAGTGAAAGCCGAGGCGACCATGTCCGATACAATGTCCCCGTCATAGTTCTTCGTGGCCCAAACGAACCCTCCCTCGGACCTCATCGCCCTAGAATAAGCGTCATCCACAAGGTAATACTCATACCTGAGGTTTTCCCTCTTAAATTCCTCCTCAAACTCTTCCTCGTATACCCTGCTAAATATTTCTTTAAACTTAGCATCGTACACCTTGGATATGGTGTCCTTCGCGGCAAACCACAGGTCTAACCTGCTCATCAGCGCGTACTTGAAAGACGCCCTCGCGAAGCTCTCTATGGACCTGTCAAGGTTATGGTATGCCTGAAGTACTCCCGGGCCTTGGAGGGCGGGAAGCTTCACCTTAACCTCCCTGCCCGAAGCAGACCTGTACACGACCTCGGCTTCCCCAGGCTCCTCGAACCTTAACCCGACGCCGGAATACACGTCCCCGTAGGCGTGCCTCGCAACCACTATGGGCTTCCTCCAGAACCTTACTGCCGGCACGACGTTCCTGAGAAGTATTGGCGCCCTAAACAGGGTTCCGTCAAGAATCTCCCTTATAGTAGCGTTAGGGCTCCTCCACTCTCTCTTAAGGCCATACTCCTTAACTCTCTCAGCGTTAGGCGTTATTGTGGCGCATTTAACGCCGACACCCCACCTTCTTATAGCCTCTGCAGCCTGTACTGTGACCGCATCATCGGTTTCGTCCCTGCGCTTCACGTGAAGGTCGTAATATTCCGCTTTAACCTCCACGTACGGATATATGAGCCTCTCCTTAACCCACGCCCACATAACCCTAGCCATCTCGTCTCCATCCAGCTCAACTATTGGTTTATCCATCTGAATCTTCTTCACGGAGAATCCCCCGACTCAACTATTCTAAGCGATTCTAAGCGCGGAAACGCGAAGTGCTCCAGGCCATCTAAACGTAAACCTGCCGAAAATCCAGTACCCCCAGCAATCAAGCAAACGAAACAATATTAATTTAACTCCACCATCACGCAACCATCGTACGTTGCTTCCGCCTACATCGCCTTCTATAACGCTTCTGCAATATCACCTTCACCTCTCAAAGCCGCCACATCAAGATCAATTTCAAGATCAATTTCGCTGTCTCTCCCGGTCAACAATACCCAACTCTAATCCTCTAGTTCTCTAAACTTTTCATGCCGAACAATATTTTTTCAAGTATTCGACCCGCCTTCCAAGTCGATTTTGCCAAATGATGAAACTCTTATGTAAGTAGCCGCAGCTACTTAGCAGTTTCCCCTTCAAGCAACACTTCCACCTATTGTAGAGCCTTAAACTCTCCACCAACCCCTACAACTTTAATCTCACCCTGCATAATCCCCCTCGTAACCCTGCTTACTCAAGCCTTTCTGCTACCTTCCAGTTTCTGTGTAGCTTCATCATCGAAAAAGCGTAACAAGAAATACAACACTTACGTGCTCCCCCGAAAATCTCCTGCTTCACGGCAGAAACAGCATAAGTTATTTTAATTTTAAATCTTATAGTTTCTTCAACAGTTTTATCGTGTAAGGCTGGGGGTAGAAGCCGGCGAAAACCTGTTCACACATCATTTAGTGGGGGAACACATGGTTCTGGAACTATGCGGTCAGGAATCTGCCGTAGCAGTCGACACCTCGATGGATGCGTCATGAGGGCGTGGGATGGTTAGAAATGGCGTGGATGGAGCTCCCGGAATGGAGCCTAGTGAGAAGGTACGTCACTCTCCTGAGGGAAAAGTTTGGAGGCAACCTTTCAGCAGTAGCCGTATTCGGCTCTCTTGCGAGGGGTGAGGCCAAGTTCCCGGAGAGTGACGTAGACGTCCTGATAGTGCTGCGAAACGTCAATGGAACAATTTCCAGCAGGCTCAACCTTCTCCACGGGGCCAGGGAGGAACTCAAGGAGACGAGGGAATACTCCGACTTCACCGCTAAATACGGGTGGGCCCCTGTGATCCAAGAACACGTGTTAAGCGTGGAGGAACTTAAAGCACACCCGCCACTCCTACTAGACATGACCCAGCACGTATCAATATTATATGATGACGGAGTGCTTCAGGCCGAGCTGGAGAAGCTGAGGAAAAGACTAGAGGAGCTTGGGGGGAAAAAGATAGGCGGATTCTGGGTTCTCAAGCCAGACATTAAGGCTGGTGAGGTGGTAAAGCTCTGAACACGGAATCCATGGCTAAAGATTACATAAAAAGGGCTGAAAGATGCCTTCTGGAGTCCGAGAGCGCCTTCTCAGACGGAGACTACCCCATGGCCGTGAGGCGTGCCCAAGAATGCGTTGAGTTAAGCTTGAAAGCCGCCTTAAGAGCCTTCGCAATAGAATACCCTAAACGGCATGATGTGGGTGACGCCCTCAACCTTCTAAAGGGTAAAGCCCCAGCATGGTTCTCCTCCAGAATCCCCCACCTCTCCGCGGTGTCATCGGACTTGGCAAGAAAGAGGGGGCCAGCCATGTACGGCTACGAGTCGGAGCTCAAACCGGCATCTGAGCTATTCAGCAGCAAAGACGCTGAAGACGCTCTTACTGCGGCGAGGGAAACGCTTACCCTCTGTAGACGCCTTATAAACGAGTTATTCGCTAGGTGACGCTTGTCCGGGAAATAGGTTCACGAGGCAAGAAGGCTAAGGCGAAAAAAATAGTACACTACGCTTCCCCCACTAGTTAAGCTCCTAAAGGTGGAGGAAGCATACCACCTTGCCAATTACAAAAAAAGGAACAGGACGGGGAAGGGAAAAGGTGGAAGATGCTTTCTAAGTTCAAGTTCATATTTTAGATCGGTAGTCCTAGTAGCGAGAATATACCCATCAGTTTAAGACCCACGTAGATGTAGACTATCGCTAGGAGTATGGCGAGCCTTCTCGGTGATACCTTGTGAGCTGCCCATGCGCCAGCTCTCGACAAGGGTATGCTGGTGACCGCTAAGGCGGCGAAGGCCAGCAGGTTCACGAAGCCGATGGAGAATGGAGGAGCAATCTTCACCGGGTTTAACTGGTTGACTATTGGGACCACGCCTAGAACCGAGCCTATTTTTAGTACGTGATGTAGTATCGGGTTGGTGGATGTGAGGAGGACGTCCAGCCAATAGAGTGTAGAGATCCCCGGTATCACGCTGTTCAGCATGGATAAAGTCCACTGAAGACTTAGTCTCGGTATCAGGACGCCGAGGGGGTCCGGAAGGTACGCCACCGTCCATGGCAAGGTTGACCCCAGTATTGCGAAGATCGTGGCTCCAACCCCTGAGCCGAAGATCATGGTTGCTAGCGACATTGCTACAGCTCCATGTATCGGCATGTCTAGAAGTATGTTGAGAATTATGAGGTATACCAGCCCACCTCCTATCCCTAGGAACTGCGCTGTTCCTCCGCCAGCAGCACCCCCTATCAATGCTTTCAGGGTGCTGTGCTCCCTAGGCATCTCCTCTATGGGCTTCGGCTTACCCGTCATGAACCTGTAAGCCCCTATGATGCAGAAAAGGCCGAAAAGGAACTTCAACAGTTCTCCGGGAGCCAGGAAGGCGCAGACACTACCTATAGCGCTACCGACCGTCGCACCGGCTATCAAGTCCTTCCACTCGCCCACGTGTATGAATTCTCCCTTCTCCTTCTTATGGCTCCACAAACCCATTATCGCGGTGGGAACAACCACGGCCATGTTGGTTCCGAAAGCCAGCTTGATGGCTAGGTCCGATGGAACACCCAGACTTACAAATATGTAGTACATTACCGGTATCATCAGGAAGCAACCGCCGACGCCGAAGAACCCGTTAGCGAATCCCACAGCCAAACCAGCAATCACTAGCAGGATGACAGCTATTAGAAGGTCCATACTTCCCCCTTCAACGTGTTAGCTTCGAACGATATTGCTCCTTCAATATATTTAAATTTAACGATATAACGAAAGAGGACATGTGCAACAACAAATTACCCCCTTTCCCTAAGCCGGCAGCAGACCCATTCACCCTTAAAAAGCCGAAGTACGTGAACCAAAGAGGCAACCGGCAAGTCATGAGTCACTTACCAGTTCTAAATTTCTATCCTCCTTTTAAGCTTAACAATCCTTGTTCGTCCTTTAGCCTTCTTTTCAACAAGTCCTTTCCTTTCTAGCATGCTAACAGTCACGCTTACCTTAGCCTTACTGTACCCGGTCGCATCCTGTATTTCCTTTTGGGTCATCATTTTATCCTTGGATGCTGAAAGCAGCTTTAAGATCTCCTTTTCGGAGTCGCTGAGAAGGAGGAAAACGGTGTCGGTAACTCCCTTCCTCTCCCTTCTCCTCTTAAGGTAGACGAGTGCTACAGCTATAACAGCTGTAATGCCAACTGCAGCAGTTAATGTCAGGATGACCCAGCTTGTTGAGGAGGAGAGGTAAACTGGGAAAGGCGCTATTAGGACGTTAGAAGACGGCTGGTTACCTGAATAGTACACAACGAATATCTTAGCTGTTCCAGCCGGTAGGTTCTCATCCTCCCATCGGAAAACCAGCCTTTCACCGTCTGTGAAGTTGCTGGTTGGCTTAGGGTAAATCGGATTAACATTTTCAGTGTAAAGGAAGCATCCCTTCGGAAGCCAGATTTCAAAGCTGAATTTTTCAACGTCTGCATCAAGCTTCGTGTTGAATAGAAACTGGGAGTACTCTCCTACGTTCAAGATCCCTTGCTTGGTGGTGAAGTTCAACGATAAGTTTGCTATTTCCCCTGGAAGAATTGATGTTTCAATGTGAAGCACCGTGTCATATCGTCTGCTTTCAAGCCAGTAGTCGTAAACTGGAACTGAGAGATTAGTTAGGGTTAAATCTGCAATGTCCGTTAAGTCAAGTGAGAAATTAAAGATCTCAATCGTTTCGCTACCAGTATTGTTTATGCTCAAGAAAATATTAAATGCTACTTCTCCTGAACCGGACAGGCTGGCATAAATTCTCTCTTCACATATCTCATAGGTAACAGCCTTCTCGGCTGCCACCATGCCCCTCGGTGGGCGAAAAAATGCAATCCAGCTTCCACAAGGTAAACATGTTACCGTTAACAAGGCAAGGAAGAGGACAACCGCCATAAGCCTTCTTCTTTCACACAAACCATACCCTCCTCATCCTCCCAGCAGGACGGAGGAAACCGCTAGTTCACTAAAAAAGGGGATTGTAAAAGAAATGCTTTGCCGTCTAATTATCTTTTATCTTCTCCTAATGTAGAGTATTATGGCGACGCCTGCGATCACTACTACCCCAGCAGCCCCTATCAGCATGAGGTTATTTGCGCCTTGAGACGAGGCCAGCGTTACGATGTAGTAGTACTGGAACGCTAGAACAGATTCGGGAGGCACCTCTCCTCCTCCCGTAGTTAGAACTGCGAAGTACGGGTCGAATGACACTTCATCGCTTCCAAAGTAGTCCACGCAGAGGTACAGTGCAACCCACCCGTCGGTCACGTTAAACCCTGAAGTCACGTTAATGACGGATTCTCCACTGGCATTGCTCTTAACAGCGTAATTGAACCATCTGAACGTTGCCTTTATCTCCTGCGCGTTATCTGCTGTGACCAGTCCTATTTCGCTTTCATCCTCTGAAACCTTTGGGACAAGACCTGATACGTTGTCCATGTCGCTGAAGGTGCTTCCGTTCGCAAGCCTAAACCTATACTCGTACTGTGCTTCGACCGGTTCACACTTCAAAAGGAACACTAAGGCCAGTTTACTATTACCACTGTTATCCACCCAGCCATAATGTTTCACAACCAAATCTATTTTAACCGCTTTCAGCCCTGGCACCACTGCTGAGAACTCCCCGTGAGGACCCGTAACGTTCGTGTCTTTAAAGTAAATGTGGATGTAAAGCTCTAACTGTATCGCCGGGCTATTCCCTACGAGCTTAATCCGTATCTCGTCGTCTGTCTTAGCTATTCCGTCGAGATTCCATGTTATCTCCGATAGCTTAATGTCGTTCTTAATCTCGCTGCTCTCCGGGTCTGGTATCCCGTTCCCATTGCTGTCAACGAACTCTATTATATGTGCTGTGTGAATGTTGACTGCTACACCTAGGTTCGTAGGTGTCACCGTCCAGTTCACAAGGTTCTTCAGAGTGTCCCCCTCTAGGTCAGCAAACTTCATTTCGAAGTAATCTGAAATTATTTTGCCTTTGTAGATGTCTTCCATGCTGGGAATTTTAAACTTAGCTGACGCTTGGCTCTGGTTCTTGACGCCTAAAGTTGTTGTTGCGGCTGCTGGGGCTGCCAGCATTGCCATCAGCAGGGCTACTAGTGCTATCGCCGCCGTAGCCGTGGTCGCTGCAGCCAGTTTCTTTCCGCTAAACATTTTCTTCACCATGATTTAATTAAAAAAATATATATTATTTAAATCTTTTCTTTAAACTTTTCATGGTCCGAAATCAAAAACGAAGGAAAACAGTGCAAATTAAGAATAAACGTTTATAACCGTTTAAAACTGTTCAAAAGCAAGAAAAAAGAAAGAAAATGTTAAGCACTATCATGTGATCAATTCATTCACGCATTCTCAACACTTCCATTCAGTTTAAGATGCTATCCCCCTTAAATCCCTCTTCTCACCCTGAAGAATCTCCCGACTCAAACTACGTACGTTTCTTTCTCAAACCCTTCTCTCCACTCTTTTTTTGTTAAAGTCTCCCTTAACGTTTAACCGTCAACTTTGGTTTTAACCGCTTATTGGCTCATTAAATAGAACCCGCCAGAACCCCATACACTTTCTGAACTCAACCTCTTTAGGGTGCTTACGCTCCCTTACAGAATGTTGCTAAGAAAGCTTACATTTATTCATGGGATGAATTGGGGAGGTGGTGGGAAAGTTTAAATGCAAGTATTTGATATGCGTGTTTAGGCGAGTCGCCTAACAGACTTTAATGGAGCGATGAATCTGCTCAGGCGGGCTACGGGGCTTGCCTCCGTAGCAGGGGCTGCCTTGACACAGCCCGAACCGGGTAGGATGAAGCCAAGCCGACAAACCCAGAATCCCCCGACTCTAGTCGTAGGGAGTGTCAATTGGCCTACTTCGTTCCTCTAACCCGTGTGAAGGTGGCTTAATTAGGTGTGCACCGTTAGGAGGTGGTGGCTGAGCTGACGTTAACGCCGCAGTCAAGATCAACAGCGGTGTGGGGAGGACCGGCTATTAGTTGCGATCTGGGTGTTCGGAGTATGCCTTAAACTTCTAAGTTTTTCTGAAAATCAGAGTTTTTCAGAAAAAATTTAAATATTCCGAAATCCCTTAACCTCCAAGGGATCGCTATGACCTCCATAGCTAAAGTTGGGAAAAGAGGGGAAGTTGTTCTGAAGAAGGCTGAAAGGGAGGCTGCTGGGATAAAGGCAGGAGATACCGTCGTGATCTTTGGCCGCCCGGGGGAAGTGATCATCAGAAAGATTCCATCGCTTGAAGATGTTCTTTCTGCGCCGCCGAAGGTTAAGATCTCAGTCGGCGACCTCGCTAGGCTTAGAGGAAAGGTACGTGAAGAGCTGGAAGAGAGGCTGGCTTATGAGGGTTCTACTGGACACTAGCTTCCTATTGCCGGTATTTGGGGTAAACGTTGATATTCCAAACATTAGAGTCCAGTTACTCAGTCTGTCTAGGAAGGCTGACTTGCTCGTTAACTCGCTTAGCGTCCTGGAAGCAAAATGGATAATTCTTAAATTTTCAAGGAAGGAACCAGACCTGCTTAAAGCCTTCGGAGACGGGCTGAACTTGCTCGTGAGAGGGAAACAATTTGAAATAATCCCGTTCTACCTGCCTGAGGTGGACGCTGTCGCAACAGCTATCTACAATTATCACCGGGACTACATCGACTGTTCGATTCTCGCATCAGCCTACGTTGAGGCAAACACGCTGGTCACCCTTGAGAAGAAGAAAATGGAGGAACTTGCAGGACTAATCCATCCCGAACTCTCCGTTTACAGGAAAATAAGCTCTAAACTAACAGTAGCTACATTAAGTGAAACAGTAAAGGACATGAACATTTGAAGCATCTTCAAAAAATGACGGAAACCCCAAACATGCAGAATGATGGTAGCTACATTGTTACTTTGCGTCTCCATCAGCTACCTTTTAAGGTATCATGCGTCTTCCCGTTTTCCTCCCGCCCTTTTTATCAACTGCATTGCTTTTTAAAAGGGTGAATCCTCCAAGAGCAGTCAGCGATTATTACTTTTTGATTTTGCTTATTATGTAGTCTACTAGTTTGTCTGCTATTGGGGTTTTTGTTGCTGCTTCGAGCCCTTCCCATGTAGGCATAGCGTTAACCTCAAGCACCATTACCCCTTCTTCCCCCTCGATCACGTCTACTCCGGCATATTCGCATCCTACTACTTCGGCTGCTCTAACACTTAATTCCTTGACTTCCGGCGTGAGCTTACAGGCTACCGGTTTACCCCCCTGCGACACATTAGTTTTCCATCCTTCAGCTACCCTGTAGATCGAAGCCACGACTTCCCCTCCTATGACGAATGCCCTTATATCCCTACCCTTGTGGGGAATGAATTCCTGAACATATAGAACTAGGTTATTGAACGTTAATGCTTTGAAGACCCTGTATGCTGTGTCCCGATCTGAAACCCTGACAACCCCCTTCCCCTGAGAGCCAAAGAGGGGCTTAACAACAACGTCTCCCATTTCCTCGAAGGCCTTCATGGCCTCCTCCATACTCTCCGTGACGACGGTTTTGGGGGTTGGGATCCCGGCCTGCTCTAAGAGGAAGGATGTGTAATACTTGTCACTTGCCTTCTCGATGGACGAGGGCGGATTAACGACGAAAACCCCCTTCCTTTCAAGGACGTGAAGCAAGTCCATTCTGAAGAATATTTGCTCGGCTGAACCAGCCCCAAACCCCCTGAAGATCAGCGCGTCAAGCTCTGAAAGAGATCTGCCCTTAAATGTGGGATCCCCCCTAATCCTCGCGACGACGCCGGCCGGCTCAACAACCAGTACAGGCAGCCTCCTCCTCCTCAGCGCGTCTAGGATCCTCTTCACCGCGTACCCTCTACTCTGGGTTAGAACCCCGAAGAGCGGCTTCACCCCTTCACCCTTCAAACCATTGGGAGAAGGAAGTTTTTAAGGGTTGCCCAGCTACTGCTTAACAGGTGAAACCACATGGAAAAGATGGTTTCAGAGGTTGAGGTTGAGTGGATTGAAAACTTCAGATCCAAGCTCAAAGTTAAGGATTTTCCGGAAATAGTCCTCGACGAGCCCCCGGAGATGGGCGGGACAGACACCGGTCCGTGCCCAGTCCACCTGCTTGCAGCCTCGATAGCCAGCTGCCTACTAGCTTCATACATATACTGCGCCAAGAAGGCGAGGGTTAAGCTGAAGGGCGCCAAGGTTAAAGCTAGGGCTGAATCCGAATGGGTGAAGGGAGCCATGAGGGTTAAAGAAGTACACGTTAACTTGGAGTTAAACCCTGCGGGGGGAGTGTCAAGGAAAAGGGCTGAACTCTGCGTCAAAGTATTCAGAAACTTCTGCATAGTAACAGAGTCGGTGATCAAAGGGATACCTGTAAACGTAGAAGTCAACATTACACCCTAAAACTGGAGATTCATTCCATCCTCCCATCTCCCTTCTCCAGCCACCTATGCCGCCAGCACTAAAGAACTATTACACTTCGAATGTTGGAAGCATCCTCCTCTTATTCTCCTTCATTTTTAACTATTTCTGTGATGTCTCCGCAGCCGACCATCCTCTGAACTCTACCTTCCTGACTTCAAGCCTTTCCAGGAAGGGCTTCACGTCGACCGTGTGCATTTCGAAACCCATCTTGTCGGGCTCGGCTCCTAGGATGAGCGCTATCAGCTGGGATATGTGGATGACCGGCACGGCCCTTTCTATCAGCTCTACGTCCCTCAGTATCGACTGGTTCCTGTCGAGCACGTTGAGGCAGTAGGGGCATATGACCAGTATCGCCTCAGCTCCGGCGTCGAGTATGCTGTTAATCTTCTCCTCCGTTATCTTGTACGCCATGTTCTTATGGACGGTCTGCTGTATCATCCCGAAGCCGCAGCACTCATCCTTCGCCGTGTAGTTTACAGGTTCACCTCCAAGCCTTTCTATTATCTCCTCCGCGAAGGATGGGTTCTCCCTACTGTCCAGCCCCTCCTCCTCGAAGACGAAGTAGTGGCATCCATAATGGACAGCCATTTTAACCCCGCTGAGAACCCTAACGGACTTATCCACTATGTCCTCAAGCCTCTTGTAGAAGAAGTCGGCTATGTGGTAGACTCTCATGGTGGAGTAGCGCCGTCCGATAGCCCCCAGAATCCTTTCAGTCTCCCTAGCTATTTCAAGGTCGCTCATGAGGGTGTTAGCCGTGTAGAAAGCCGAGTAGCATCCATTACATGGAGTTAAACCGTAGGGTGCATACTTGAGCATGATGTCAACGTTCCTGCCGATCAGGCAGGTGAGGATCAGAGGGTTGGCTAGAGTCCCAAACTCCGGTAAGCCACAGCAACTCTGCTCATCACTCACATAGTACTCGACGTCGAGCTTGTCTAGGGCGAACCGGGTCGCAGCCTCGATACCGGGGTACGTGTGGTTGATGAAGCAACCCTGAAAAAGAAAGAATGGTCCCTTCTCGGGGATGCCTTCAAGCCATTTTTGGTTAACCGTCCAAGCCACCTCCCTTCCTTGAAGCCCTCAATCAAACCCCTTCCATTTCATCACTTATACTTTTCAGAGACGGCCCTAACATAGGCTTTCCCGGAGAGTATCCCTTCAACTTCCTCCCTAAACCCTGACTCGTCAAATATAACCTTAAGCTCCTTCATAGCCTCCTCGGAAACCCTCATCGCCGGCGGGAGGCCAACCCTCTCCCTTAACTCGCTAATCGTCTTCTCAGCTCCGGCAGGGTTCAACCTGTCCCAGTCCCTAGGATGCACCGAGACACCCGAGTTGAGGAGATTCCTTCCTAAAGATACTAGGATGCGCAGCATGTCTCCCCCGTAGCCTCTCTCCATTGCCAGCCTCCTCATCCTCATAATCATGTAAGGTATCTCGATGCGGGAAGGACACTTACTCGTACAGTAGAAGCAGTAGAAGCAGTACCATATTTCCCTGCTGCTGAGAACCTTCTCCTCATTTCCGTAGAGTATGTCCCTCAGTATCTTCCTGAAATTGTACGTTGACGTCCTCGCAGCAGGGCAAGCCCCTACACACGCGCCGCACGACAAGCACTGCTCAGCTCTCTGAATCCCCCACCTCTTAGCCTCCTCGAGAAACTTCCAGCTCCAGCTCTTGGATGAAAGGATGACGGGCCTCTCCAGCTACGCCACCTCCATGAACTTCTCTAAGAGCCTATCCTTCTTCCCTCTCTCAGCTAGAATACGCGCGGTTCTATCCCTGAAAAACATTTTAACCTTCCCTATAGCCTCCACGAACTTCCTCCTAACGTCCGGCGGCGGCTGGGGTATTTCTTCCTCCTCGTATGGAACTGGAACTATGGCCTCCCTCTCAACTTTGGGTAGGCGCGGCTTAACCTCGGCCTCCGCCTTTCCTATAAGCTTCTTGAAGGCTCTCTCCCACGCGTTAGACCAAGCCCTCCCCTTAGGCTTAGTGTACCTCACCTTCGTCCTCTTCACCCTTATAATGTTCACCGGGCAAGCGTTCTGGCATGCTCCACAATAGCCACAGTAATCTGTGATGAAAGCTATCTTCGGAAACTTCTTTTTCTCCTCCAGCGTTTCAGGCACAAACCACACGTTTCCCGGGCATATCCTGAGGCACGCCTTACACCCTGCAGGGTCACACTTGTCTATGTCCGTTATGTAAAGCTCCCCTTCGAACGCCTTCTCAACCGTTATAGCCTCCTTGGGACAGGACCTAGCGCACCAGCCACAAGTTATACAGTTATCAAGGTTTATCTCTATCTTCCCTGAAACCTCCAGCTTCCCTATCTCCCTCTTAACCTCCGTCCTGCACTCCACCTCCACCGCATCATAGGGGCATATTTCAGCGCATAACCCACAGTAGTCGCACTCGTCCTCCACCACCCTTATGTCATAACCTGGTCGAGGGTCATTGGGCTTCACATCCTTCCAGCTTATCTCTATAGCGTCACATAGCAAGTCGCACAGGCCGCATAGCACACACTTCTCCTTGTCAATCCTTATGGTTCCCTCTATCTCCTCTGGGGGCTTCCCCTCATACCTCACCAGCTCCTCCTTCTTGGGAACCTTAAGGTAAGCCTTGATGGCATCGTTCGGGCAAGTGTGCTGGCATATGAGGCAAGGGGCACACTTCTCCTCGTCTATCTCAACCTTCTTAAGAAGCTTGGGATAATCGTCGAGCTCGAGGATGGGCTCGTCCCCCATCTCAAACCATATTGCCTTAACGGGGCATACGGCGGCACATAACCCGCAGTAGCTGCAAGCATCCTGGTCGATCATTATCTTTGGGGCTTCAATCTCCCCCATGGCTATTTCCGGTATGGGTCCAAGCTCTATGGCGTCGGAGGGGCAGACCTCCCTGCAGAGCCCGCATCCCACACACCTCTCAGCGTCATAAACGAGCCTCTTCTTAAGCCTCTCAGTCAGCCACTTATAGCACACCTTCTCGTCTTCAACCTCCATCTCTAGGTTAATCTGGACCTCCTCAGCCACCGCTCTCGCCTCCCTTCACCTCGGCCGCCTTAACCAGCTCTTCCCCAAGGACTGGCAGCTTCATGAGCTCGTCAACGAACTCCTTCACGACCTCTGCAAGCTTCTTCCCCTCGGAAGCCGACATGCTCTCTATCCTAACCCTTCTCGGGTCTATCCCTGCAGCTCTTAGAACCTCCCTCAACGACTCGACGCGCCTCTTCGCCTTCTCAAACCCTGTAAGGTAGTGGCAGTCGTGGGGGTAGCAGCCGAGAATCATAACCCCGTCGGCTCCCTTCTCCAACGCGTCGAGGATGAGGACGGGGTTAACCCTACCTGTGCATGGAACCCATATCGCCCTAAGGTTCGTGGGATACTGGATCTTAGCCACGCCTGCCATGTCGGCTGCATTGTAAGCACACCAGTTACACAGGAAACCTATGATCAACGGGTACTCCCTCTTCTCTTCGAGGACCGCGTCTATCTGAGCTCTTATCATTTCATCGCTCAGAAGGGACATTTGAAGAGCACCCGTCGGGCACGCCCCAGCACAGGCTCCACACCCAAGGCATCCGACACCGGTAACCGTCACACCCTCCTTGCTCATCTTTATTACACCCCTGTCGCATGCGGCCACGCACAGGCCGCACCGTATGCAGATCTCATTGTCTATCACTGGGACGTATGGCTCCAGCTCAACCTTACCCTTCGACAGGAGGGATGAAATCTTGGATGCCGCCGCGCTCGCCTGAGCCACGGTGTCCTGTATGTCCTTTGGACCCTGGGCACACCCGGCAACATATATCCCTGGAACCTGCGTCTCCACGGGTCTAAGCTTCGGATGAGCCTCCATGACGAATCCGTCTTCGCTTGTCGGAACGTTCAGGACGAAGAGTAGCCGCTCCGTTCCCTTAGACGGAACCATGCCCACCGAGAGCACAACCAAGTCCGCCTCGATCTCCACTGGCGTGCCTAGAAGCGTGTCCTCAGCCATCACCACGAGGTTCTTCGTCTTAGGATCCTCCACAACCTTGCTCACCAGCCCCCTGATGAACCTAACCCTACTCCTTATCGCCTCCCTGTAGCTCTCCTCAAACCCCTTCCCGAACGTCCTCATGTCCTGATAGAAGACGTATATTTCAGCGTCGGGTATGCGGTCCCTAAGCTCGAGCGCCTGCTTCACAGCGTAGGTGCAGCACACCCTAGAGCAGTAAGTCCTCCCGACACTTTCATCCCTAGAGCCGACGCACTGGATGAAAACTATCCTCTTAGGCGTCCTTCCATCCGAGGGCCTGACAACCTCGCCCATGCTGGGCCCCGAAGGGGAGAGAAGCCTCTCCAGCTCTAGAGCGGTCACAACGTTCTGGAACAACCCGTAGCCTAGGTTCCTCTTCTCCGAAGGGTCGAATGTGTCGTACCCGGTGGCTATAAGGATTGCACCAACCCTAACGTTTATCTTCTCCTCTCTCTGGGAGAGGTCTATCGCCTCCCTGTCGCACACGGCCTCACACGTCCTGCAGCCTATGCAGTGCTCGGGGTCTATCGTGTAAATCAATGGTACAGCCTGGGGGAACGGTATGTACACCGCCTTCCTCGTTCCAAGGTTTTGGTCGAACTCGTTTGGCACCTCAACAGGGCAGTACTCCGCGCATATTCCACACCCGGTGCACTCGCTCTCCTTTACGAACCTAGGATACTTCGTTATCTCAACCTCGAAGTTCCCTATCCACCCTGAAACCTTGGTGACCTCAGCGTACGTTATGAGCTGAATGTTAGGGTGCCTGCTAACCTCAACCATCAACGGGGCGAGAATACATATCGAGCAGTCCCTGGTGGGGAAAACCTTGTCAAGCATGGCCATGTGGCCGCCTATGGACGGCTCCCTCTCAACCAAGTAAACCCTGTGTCCCAAGTCGGCCAAGTTTAAGGCAGCCGTTATCCCCGCTATTCCTCCCCCAATGACAAGCACGTCCCTCTCAACCGGCACCTTAATCCTAGGCTGCTCCCTGAGAAGTCTAGCCTTAGCCACAGCCATCTTAATCAGGTCGATGGCCTTTAAGGTCGCCTTCCTAGGGTTCGCCTTGTGAACCCACGAGCACTGCTCCCTTATGTTAGCCTGCGAAAGAAGGTACCTGTTAAGCCCCGCCTCCTCTATGGTCTCCTGAAACAGTTTCTCGTGCAGCTTCGGCGTGCACGCCGCCACGACAACCCTGCTAAGCCCCTCTTCCCTCACCTTCTCCTTTATAAGGTTCAAGCCGGGCTCGGAGCACAGGTAAGTGTGGTCTACACAGTAAACGTCGGGGAGCTTACTTATCTCCTCGACGACGGCGGCCACGTCCACTACTCCTGCTATGTTGTACCCGCAGTGGCAGACGAACACGCCTATCCGCTTTCCATGCTCCTCGCTCAAACCCCACACTTCCTCGGGGCTGGCTCCATGTGAAACAAACCGTAATCACTATATAAACGTTCCTTAACAATTGTTAATAAAACAGAAAATTTTAAGAACGAAACCAATCAAGAAGGTTTCAGTTCATCGAGGAGGTGCTAATATGGTTAAAATCGGAATAGAACTAGTCCCGGAAAGGGAGACGATGGAAACAGTCAAGTACATCAAACACGCGGAAGAAAACAACTTCCAGTACGTATGGATTACAGACCATTAGTTCGCTGAGAAGCTGGAACCGCCAGACTGAATAGCCGACGCCATACAGACAGAGCAAACGTCAAACCACTAGGTGGTTTCAGATAAACAACCAGCACAACTTAGACGCCTAACGCCGACCGCCTCAGTAAGGTGTCCCATAATAGATATCTACTGCTTCCTCCAAGTCTGGAAATATTTCTTCTGCGAGGTCTCTACGTCCAAACTTAGCCTTATACGCTATTATTGCCCTGTCCCACAGGCTTAGCACGTCCCTATTACGCAGCACTGCCTCTAAAGCCCCCTCACCCCTCAAATCGACTTCATCCCCCATCCTTTTCATCACCGCCTTCCTAGTGGCGTACCATATCAACTCCTCAACATATTTCTCTTCTTCCCCCTCAAGGTACGCCTCCGGGTCTCCCAGCTCCATTTCCCCCTTCTCTTCCAGCCTCTCCACCACCTCCCTAGGCAGGAACAACCTAGCGTCTATCACCAGCTCCTCCCCACACAACCATGGCAGCGTGACTGCAAGTTTGAACGCCTCGTCGTACAGCCTTTTGCTCACGAGAGTGTACGCCAAGTTGCCGAAGACATCTAGGTAGCGTGCCGCGTACCCGTCCTTCCTCAATCTCTCCATTTTCAGCCTCTTCTCCTCCTCCTTCCACCGCTTGATGTCCTCCTTGGTGGGAGGTCTGTTGTCATTAAACGGCTCCCTCCCGATCCACTCCAAGACCCTACGGGCGAAAGCCCTTGACAGCTCGACCATCTTCTCAAACTTCTCCCTCTCCTTTTCGTCCCCCTTTTTCAGCTTGTCGAAGTCGGGCACCACTATCTTCTTCGCCTCCTCAAGGAGCCCCCCCAACTCGCTTAGGTCTGCTTTTTCGACCTTCCTCACCAGTTTTTGTACGTCCTCCAACCCTTCCACATCCCTCCAGTAATGTGGCCTTCTTAGCTCCACCTTTTGAGGCGTCTCAAACGTGCCCTGACGAGCAAGTCTCTACGGTCTGGAACAAGCACCACCCTCACCACCTCCTCCCTCCAGTTCTCCACATTCTCCACAACGACACTATACAGTGCTGGCTTGACGTCGAAACCATCCAAAACCTTGAGGAGCGACCAGCCCACCATCTCCCTCTCACCCATAAGCTCCCTTCTCTCACCTCTCTGTTTAAACTCGTCCATTTCTTTTTTAAACCTGTATGTTGCTTCTGTAGGGATGAGCGTCTGTTGCGGAGTGAGCCGTGCCTCTAGATTTAACCTTCCCCCTTTCTTTCTCACCTCCGCCTTCCCCTCCCTGTAGAGTTTCTCCGCTACGCTTCGCAGCTCCGCCGCCTTCGTCGGGTCTTTAACGGTAACTTCCACCCTGAACAGCGTTGGCGCTATAACTTCTGCAAGTTCTTCTGCCTTCCTCCCCGGAATGTACGGCATGACTATTGCGGCCGCCACCCTTCCGTACCTGAGGAAAGACCTGACGTTTACGGTAACGCTCCCGTCCTCCTGCACCCTCACAAATAGGTAGTTGTGAGTTTTTGAGTCTGCCCTCACGTCTGCTACTCCACTCTCCTCTATTACTGTTTTTCACCAGCTCTTCTAAGCTCTCCTTGAGCCGGAGTATTCTCTCATTGGTTATCCCGTAGAGTTTTGTGAAGTACTTGTATACTCCCCAGTATCTGGGGTCGTTCTTAAGCCTCTTTAACCTCTCTTTCCTCACATAGTATACTGTCCCCCCCACCTCCTCCCTTTTGCTCAGCACACCCTCCTTTACTAGTTTCTTGAGGGCTTCAGCTAACGTGCCGTGCTCTGCAAACGCCTTCTTCAGCCCTTCGTAGCCCCTGCGGAGCTTGGGATCGTCAGCTCTCCCATCAACAACACGCAAGTCCTGCGTAACAACAACACAGCTTTCCCTGTTTATGTTGCCATCTCCCATTACCATGAACCCGTGCGCCCCTAATGTGATCAGTGCTGCCCGACGCACCTCGCCCGGATCTCCACTCCTAAGCCTATCCACCGGGAGAGGCAGCGGGTGCCCCGGCAAGATCTTCTTCCCTAACTTTGCCCCGAGACAAACTAGGATAAGGCCAGCGGCTTTGCTGTAGAAGGCGTACTCCTCGCCTTCTCGGGTGATAGTCGGCTTTATGCCTGTGAGCCGCTCTACAGGGTTTGCCACCAACCCCGCCTCCTCCCTGCTCTTCGTAGCGTACTTGAACGCCCCTTTTCGTGTTAATGCGCCGTCCGACTCGTACGCCCCTACCAGCCCCCCAGCAATAGCGCCACCTCGTCGAGGCCTCTCCAGTCCAGCTTGAAAGCCCTCACAATCCTCTCCTCTATCGTCCCCCTACCCTCCCTAAGCACCTTCCCCTACCCTCCTCCACCCTTTGACAGAAAGCCGCCCTACCTCTTTTATGCCCGTTGTAAGCTTTTCCGCTGCTTGGACGCCTAGGGTTCCCGCCGCTACCGCCAACATCTTCCTTTTCTCTTTCTCCTTTTTTGTTGCTCCCGCTTAACAGTTCTAAGGCACGTTTCGGATTAACTGTTAAAGCTAAAACTGGAAGGTGGGGCGGGAGAGCTGTCTTCCTAAAGGTGTGTTTCTAAAGGCGGAAACGTGAGGACTCGGGCAGAAGGCACCGGTCTTAAGCCTTATTTTGTGGCTTAAAACCGCATTCATTATAATTTTTCACTAGCCGGAACTATGTTGCTCTGAGCGAGGCTTGTTCATGTATTGTGGGCGGCGCCTTCGCCACGGTGACCCCAGTCTGTGCGCTTCCCTTCAAGCCACGCCCTCCCTTCTCAATCATGATGCACCCGTCTTGCGGGGGTAAGCATCCCGCGATGGCTCAAGGCTCATCTATAGGCAAGGGAAAACTTTTAAGAGTAAGACCGATGAAATTCCACTGAAAAACTGGAGGTGTCCACATGGTTAAGATCGGAATTGAGCTAGTTCCCGAAAGACCGATTTCTGAAATCGTCCGCTACATCAAACACGCAGAGGAAAACGGCTTCGCTTTCTCTTGGATTACGGACCATTACAATAATCGTAACGTGTATGCCACCCTAGCTGTGGCTGCCGCTAACACGAGCAAGATCATGCTTGGGCCAGGGGTTACAAATCCTTTTCTGGTTTATCCTCCCGTTACGGCGTCTGCTGTCGCCACGATTGATGAGATTTCAAATGGACGTGCTGTGATGGGTATTGGCGCCGGCGATAAGGGTACACTTGACCAGCTGGGTGTTGAGTGGAAGAGCCCCTTGACGGCTGTAAGGGAGGTCGTTGAGATCTGTCGGCTCCTGTGGAGCGGGGAAACCGTCAAGTACGATGGGAAGATGTTTAAGGTTAAGAATGCCCGCTTAAGCTATAAGCCGCCTAGCGATAAGATCCCGGTTTACATAGGTGCTCAGGGGCCTAAGATGCTTGCCCTAGCCGCCGAGCTGGGGGATGGTGTGCTGATTAACGCTTCAAACCCTAAGGACATCGAGCCGGCAGTCAAGATTATCAGGGAAACCCTGGATAAGGTTGGAAAGAAGGAGTTTGACGTAGTCGCCTACACCAGCTTCTCGGTGAGCGAGGACAGGGAGGAGGCAAGGAAAATGGCAACCTACGTGGTCGCCTTCATCGCCGCCGCCGCGCCGAGCGTCGTCCTGGAAAGGCACGGGATCCCTGAGAGCGACGTTCAACAAGTTAAAGAATTCATTGGAATGGGCAAAATAGGGAAGGCTGCGAAGAGTGTGACCGATGAAATGCTTGAAGCCTTCTCAATATATGGCACCCCAAGCGAGTGCACCGAGAAGATGGCTGAACTGGTTAAGATAGGTGTAACGCAGCTCGTAGTCGGGTCACCCATAGCAGCCGACAAGATGAAAGCCATAGAACTAATCGGAAAAGAAATCCTACCCACCCTCTAAACTTCTTTTTAAATTTCTTCTTCAAAACCGACCGGTTTAATAATGCCGATTCTTTGTCTTAAATCATCACCCAAGTAAGCGTAATATGAACCGGAGCTTCTCATAGATTCCTTATGCTAGCTTGTAAGTTACCACGTTTATAACCTAACTAGTGTTCAAGCTGGAAATATGAACATCCTTATAGCTTCAAGGTAAAACTAATGTAACCGGTGACGGTAGATGTCACATGTGAATACTCTTTATAATGTGTGTTTAATGTATTCTTGGTATGATTCCGTCAAAGTCCGCGTCAAAGCTCATTATTTTTTCGATTCCCACCGATCTTAGTAATGCTATTGTTGTGCAGTCTGTGAAGCTTAGCCCCTTCCTAGCGTACTTGGCGAAGAGTTCCCATGCCTTCTTGAATGCTTCCTCGTCGACCCTGAGCATTACGACGAAGGGAGGGGCTTCTGGTTCACCTAGTATCATTTCACCTATGCTTAAAGCTATCGATGGGTTTCTCGTGCGGACCAGAGCTGTGGTGACCGCCTCATCGAACACGTAGTCTGAAGTGTATAGAATTCCGAACTCGCCTCTTGCAGCCCTCTTAACTAACTCTACCGCTCTACTATGGTTCCTATCTCTCATGTTGTGGAATGCTATGAAGACTCCTGTATCTATGAAGACGCTCATTCTCCACCCATCCCATATAGTGCACGGTCAATTTCCTCCTCCTCGGTCTCCACCCCCCAGTCCATTGGTATCTTCATGAGCTTCTCAACATCCCCTGGGGTTAGGGGGAACTTGACGGCGCCGAGCATTTTTATCAGCTCCTCCTCCCTTCCCTCAAAACTCTTAATCATAGCGTCTAAAAGCCTCTGCTGAGAAAACTTTCTTCCAGTTTTTAAGGTTATTCTAGCTTGAATAGCATCAAGGATGCGCTTAGTGCTCTTACTAATCTTAACCGAGCCGCTCAATACGCCCACCTCAAGTTAAAGTAGAAAATTCTACTTTTATATTTTTCCACCAAAAATATACCCCTTAACCGGGGAGTTAACATAAAACAACGACTTAGCTAAAGCATCCCTCTTACCGCGGAACCGTTAATTCTGAGCTTTTCACTCGTTCAGGCTTTTATGTAACATTTTTAAGGATTCCCGACACTTTGTTTCGTGGGTTGCCGATCCTCTAGAGCTTTCGGGAGGGATTCCGTGGGTAGGATTAAGGTTGCAGTAGTTGGTGTTGGGAACTGCTGCTCAGCCCTTGTTCAGGGCGTCTACGCGTACAGGGAGCTTGGAAAGGTCGAGGGCCTACTCCACGAGAAGGTTGGAGGATACACACCAGCCGACATCGAGTTCGTCGCGGCCTTCGACGTGGACGCTAGGAAGGTTGGAAGAGACCTCGCTGAGGCTATCTTCGCTGAGCCAAACTGTTACGAGAAGATCTATGATGTGCCAAAGATCGGCGTCACGGTTAAAATGGGCGAGATAAAAGACAGCTTAGGAGAGTTCCTGTCAGACTGCGTCGAGATCAGCAAGGGGCCTCCAGTCGACGTAGCAG
Organism: Thermoproteota archaeon; assembly: GCA_029258835.1. Taxonomy (GTDB): domain Archaea; phylum Asgardarchaeota; class Jordiarchaeia; order Jordiarchaeales; family Freyrarchaeaceae; genus Freyrarchaeum. The sequence continues at coordinate 48,252 of JAPDJY010000049.1, forward strand.
AAGAGCTCAGGAGCACGGGGGCCGAAGTTGTGGTGAATCTAATCCCAACTGGAGGAGTTGAGGCTTCAAACTGGTATGCTGAGCAAGCCCTCAAGGCAGGGTGCGCCTTCATCAACGCAACCCCCGCCGAGATAGCGGTCAGCACCGAGTGGGCTTCCCGGTATCAGGAAGCAGGTCTTCCACTGGTCGGCGATGATGTAATGGACCAGATCGGGGCGACGGTTCTCCACAGAAACCTCCTGGAGTTTCTTGTTAGGAGGGGCGTCGTAGTCGAGGAGACCTACCAGCTTGATATTGGAGGCGGCTTGGAGGCGCTAAACACCCTCCAGAAGGACAGAGGAGACCTTAAGAGGCAGGTAAAGACCGCTGCAGTTAAGTCTGCGGTGCCATACGAGGTTCCGGTGGTTGCTGGGACAACAGACTACATAAGCTTCATGAGGAACTCTAGGAACTCTTACTTCTGGGTGAAGGGACGGTACTTTAACGGCGCCCCAATAAAAATGGACATAATTTTAAGCACGGTAGATGCTCCAAACGCTGCCTCGGTTCTGGTGGACGTCATAAGAGGAGTAAAGGTTGCTATGGATAAGAAGATGGGCGGCGTCATACTGCCTCTCTGCGCCTATGGCTTCAAGAGGTCGCCAAAGCGGATAAGCTTAGACGAAGCGGAAAAGCTTCTAAAGGAGTTCTTAGAAAAGTAGCATTACCCATATCCGGCCAACCTTAGCATTCAAAATTAATTTTAATTCTTTCTTTCAAGTTGCCCGTCTCCCGGCTGCTCCTCCCCACTTTCGAGGGAAATATTTAACTTAAAGAATGATCGTTAGCAGTAGGAGAGTTACTCCCCATCCAACCATGAAGTATGGTTGGATCTTCTTCTGGTAGACGTATACCATGTAGACCGAGACTTTCGGCGATAAAATTACTAGGTTCACCAGTTGGACTAGTATGAGGAGGCCTACTAGTATGGGTTCAACTATGAAGTGCCATGAGGTGTAGATGGTGGCTGCGACTCCTAGCGTTGCGAAGGTGCTCGCGAGCCATCTCCCCTTCTCGAGCGTTCCAAGCCTGACGGCGGTTGTTTTAACCCCAGAGTCCCTGTCGACGAAGTAGTCTCCCAGCATGTTCTGAAGCTGGAAGAGGCATGATATGAAAAAGAACGCTATAGCGTAAGTGTAGGTTGTAGCGTTAGTCACCCCTCCATATGCGTGGGCTCCTAAGACGGCCAGTAAACTTCCTAGGAAGAATCCGTGTGATAGTATGTCCAACGCCGGCTTCTCCTTAAACCTTACGGGAGGGGTGGAGTAGAGTAATCCAAGTATGAGGCAGGAAGCGGAGAGAAGTAGCCCCGGCAACCCTCCGGTGGCTGAGAAAAAAGCCACTGAAATCGCTCCAATGATTATTGAGAACGCCGCAGCCTCCTTTCTACCGACCTTACCCATAGCAACCATGTTACTCGTCTTCCCAGAGTTCACGTCCTCCTTGACGTCGAAGACGTTGTTTATAGAGAAGGAGAACCCGTTCAAGAGGAACGCGAAGAAGCCGAGAACCATGAACTTCAGAAGGAACTCCACAAGCATGATACTCCTTACCGTTGTAGCTCACCCTATGACTACTAGGCTAGCCCAGCTAGCCACGTTTCCCGGCCTACAATTTAGAAAGAGGTACCATAGCTTACTTGGGAAGCCCACGGAGCCAAGCTGAGCCTTCACCCATACCTCCTCGCCTTGCGAAGCAGTTAAATGTTTGGTGGGTGTTTGGGGTGCTGGCTTGGCCACGGGGTGGCCTATGGGTGGAGTCTTCGGACGCGTGGCTCCGGGGTTCCCCCGAAAGCCCCATCAGAGGCGCATGCCTCGATGACGGGGAAACGCCTGACAGACCAAAACACACATCCACCCATAAAAACCAATCAAGCGTGAACCCCCAAAATCAGCACCACCATCACTCCCCCGTTCTCTTTAAATATTAATTTTCTCATTGGAAGCCATCTGTAACCATCCTCTTCCATCAACTTTTCTCCAGAAAACCCTTCTGCGTGAGGGGGTGTTTAATTCGAGCAAACGAATGTGTTCAACGCCGTTGAGGGGTGAATGCTTGAGGAAATGGGCAGCCACGCGTTCTCCGAATTCAACCAAGCATCTTCACCAAGCTGGCTTCGTTAACCTCCCCGCTGAACCCAAAAAGTTATTTATCATTTTCCATTTAGTTGTTTCGGCTGTTAAGAAAACCTCCTTGGAGGGTTCATTGTGATAATTACCGTAGCCAAGCCTGACGAGGAATTAAAGCGTGTCCTCGAACCATACGGTAACTTGGTCGTCATAGGGTGCGGGACCTGCGCTACAATATGTAGGACTGGCGGGGAGGACCAGGTCAAGGAGATGGTTAAGAAGCTTATCGGTTGGGGTAAAAACGTCCTTGCAGCAATGGTTATAGAGTCCCCGTGCGACATACGGATCGACAGGAGGGATTTAAAGCGTATCAGCGACGAGGTGGACAGGGCTGACGCCTTGCTTGTGATGTCCTGCGGTGTTGGGGTTCAAGCTGTTGGAGAGGCTAGCGGGAAGAGGACGCTTGCAGCCCTTGACACCGTTTTCCTTGGCGAGGTTGAACACATAGGACGCTTCTACGAGCGGTGTAGGGAGTGTGGGGTCTGCATACTAAACGAGACGGAAGGACTCTGCCCAATGGTCCTCTGTGCTAAGGGACTTCTTAATGGCCCATGCGAGGACATGGTCGACGGAAAGTGCGGTGCCGTGGAGGGCGACGTCGACTGTGTCTGGGTGAAGATATGGGAGAGGATGAAAGAGGAGGGGAGAGAGGACGACTTCCTGAAGGTTAACCCTCCATTCGATAGAGGCGTTAAGGCTGGAGCAGCTAAAGTTGTGTGGTGACCATGTTGGTTGGCTTTAGGGACGTTCTCGGAGAGGGATTCACTTGGATCGGGCAGGTCGACTCTGTCAGAGGCTTGAGCGCTGACGGATTAGTTAACGCGGTCAAGTCTATGGGTGACATTTCAGCTGTGATCGTTTCCGAGCCCCGAAGCATTCTAGGCGTCGCCAACACCGTCGTCGTCTCCGGGATAATTAAGAGGGAAACCGGCTTAGAGGTTATCTGTCAGCTAACCTGCAGAGACCGGAACCGTGTAGCCCTCTTATCCGACGTGTTGGCAGCTGGAATGCTTGGAGTAAACGGCTTCCTTGTTGTTGACGGCAGCCATCCCAAGATGGGTGACATTCCTCAGGCGATGGCAGTGTTTGACGTTGACTCCACGCAGCTCGTACAGATGCTAAGGGACCTCTCCGCTAAGGGGTTAACCCCTGGAGGACACCGGGTTGGCAGTCCACTCAACCTATGCGTAGGCGTGATAGGCGTCCCTTCAGCTTCCCCCCTTGAAGTCGAAGTGAAACGCATTGAGAGGGCTTCCAGAATTGGCTTAGACTTTATCCTGACTTATCCAACGTTCAGCATTGAGGCGCTGAAGCAGTTTCACAGCGAGGTGAAGAGGCTTAAAGTGCCCGTTATAGTAGGGGTGAGGATGCCTTCGGACGTAAAGGACGCTAGAATCCTCAATGAGGATCCACGAGTCACCGTCCCACCCGAACTGCTGAGTAACCTCGAGAAGGCTGAGGGGCTGAAAGGGGAGGAGAAGATTGAAGCATGCGTCAAAGCAAACCTTGACTTCTTCGAAGACTTCATTAAAGAGGTTAAATCTGATGGGTTTGCAGGATGCAGCATCCACTCTCCAGGCATAGAGGCGGCTGTGAAGGAGCTGGTGTCAAAACTTAAGTAACCACGTGAAACACCTCTCTTCCCTTTAGAGAGCCTTTCCACCCTCTTTTTAGAGAGGCTTTTATAGAGGAGACTGTTAAAAACGTGCTTCTCCCCTAACGGAGAGAAAAATCTAAAGAGAGAAAAATCTAAATACTGATGTCTCTCTTTACAGAGAGATAGCAATTGTTAAATGTTGGGTTGTGAAGCCTTAACTCGGAGCGGTAAAACCGTTCTCCCGTGAAGGCGGCGTCCTGCTCCGGTAGGTGGAACCCTCCTGAAATGCCGAGAAAGGTGGTTCCTTTGTCCAGCCTAGCTAGTTGGTTCCGCATCAGGAGAGAAGAGCTAGCCATAAAGATGCTTAGGGAGCACAGTAAGAAGGTTTTTAACTGCGTCACCGAACTAGTCCATCTCGTCAACCTAATCATGGATGGCGGCGAATCAGAAGAAATATCAATGTCGATAAAGAGGATCAACGAGATGGAGCATGAAGCCGATATAATGCGGAGGAACATACTTGAAGAGCTCTGCAAGGGGAAGCTTGAACCATCCGAGAGAGAGGACCTGGTGCACCTCACGAAGAGAATGGACGCCGTAGCCAACAACGCCAACGCCGCCGCTAGAAGGATCTCCATACTCGACTACAAGCACGTTAAAATTCTCGGCGGCTCATTCGTAAAAATGGTTGGAGACGCTGAAAAATGCGTGAGGAAGCTTCTGGAAACCATGGAGGCTCTGCGAAGAGGAAAAGAGGTTTCAGGCTTAGTGGACGAGGTGAACCAGCTTGAATACGAGGTGGACCAGGACAACTTGGCTTTAAGGAAGGAGCTTCAGAGCAAGACATGTGAAAACATAGGTCCCTTCACGGCTATAACCCTAAGCAACCTCATAGAGTTCGTTGAGGGAATAGCCGACTCAGCCGAGGAAACAGCAGAGTTCATAAGGCTTGTCTCGATAAAAAGAATCCAGACAAAGCGTTAACCTAGGCGGCGTCCGAGCACCCCTCCTTAATGGAGGATTTACGTTGAAGACCCGGGTAAGGGTTGTGGTTAGCGGCAGGGTTCAAGGGGTATTCTTCAGGTACACTACTAGGAGGGAGGCAAAGGCTAGAGGCGTAACCGGCTGGGTTAGGAACCTTCCAGACGGGCGCGTCGAAGCAGTGTTTGAAGGCGAGGAGGAGAAGGTGAGGGAACTAGTAGATTTCTGCAGGCGGGGGCCACCCGGAGCAAGAGTTACCGGAATAGAAGTCTTCTGGGAGGAATATAAAGGAGAGTTCAAAGACTTTAAGATAAGGTACGGGTGAAGAACCCCTTCCAACTACCATTTTTCGTAGTGGAGTACTTTCTCCAGAGGTATCCTAGGGGGCATCGACGGAACCCTCCTAGGACGCCCAACAGGGATTATTGCCAGAGGTCTGACGTCCTCCGGCAACTCCAAGATCCTCCATACTTCCCTCTCGTCGAACGCCCCAACCCAGCACGTAGCCAATCCCATAGCGGTCGCCGCTAAGTGTATGTTCTGGGTTGCTGCAGCGGTGTCCTGTATCACGTAGAGGTTTGCCCCTCTAGACCCGTAGCGCGTCGCCGTCCTAGGAATGTTTGCGCAGACCACTATGACCACTGGCGCCTCAGCCACAAATCTTTGCCCAAGAGCTGCTCTAGCCAATGCCATCTTACGCCTCTCATCCCTTACAACTATAAACTCCCATGGCTGAAGGTTCCCTGCTGAGGGTGCCAGGATTGCCGCCTCAAGCAGCCTCCTCACCTCCTCCTCAGAGACGTCCTCATCCAGATAACTCCTAACACTCCTCCTCTTCCTCACAACCTCAAAGAAATCCAACAAAGCCACCTCCCACAAACATTTTCTGGAACCTTTTCAATGCACTTCTCGTATCTAAATCACGCCAAACGAACATACTATCAACCTCCTAAAAATGGGGGAAATTAATGTTAATTCCCTCCTTTATTTGAACATTATTCTAAAATCACATACGATCCCAGCCATACCCAGTGCTCAAAACCACAGTAACTATTAATAGCATTAAAGAAATTAACGTGACTTGTAGATGCACTGAACCATATAATTAAACCCTCATAAGGTTAAATCTTTTATATTTTATGTTGGCTGACTATTTGTAAAAAAGAGAAAAGAAAAGGAGGTAAGTTAATACTATTTTGAGTTTTGACTACCTTTGACAGTTTCTAAATACCTCTTTAGTACTCTCTCAATCCTAGATCCAAAATACAGAGAGCCCAGTAAATTGATTGGAAAAAGAAGAAAGAAGAAATCTGAAAAATAGGAGGGTAGCATTCCAAACTGAGCAGTAACCCAAAGCGAGGCAAAAAGGTATGCCAATATGCTGGTCAATGTGAAAGCAACGACAATTAACTTTTCTTTGTTTGAAAGTTGAACTATAAAAGATTTGATTTCTCCATGTACCTTACCGAACTTTTCGAATCCCTTAACATCTTTAAAAGGACGAGTAAAAGGGGCTGTCCACGTGCTAATCACTGCAAGGGGTAAGGAAATAAAGAGGAGCGCCACTATAAACACCGTTGTACTAGTAATAACTGGAATCACCAGTTCGCCACCCATTTTATCCCAAGAGAGGTGTATTCAAACAATCCATAACCTGTGAAAAAACTGAATGAGTAACTTAGGAAATTAAAATAAAAAGTAAAAGTGATTGCAACAAATAACGGTAATAAAGAGAGTACATGCAATATGTTTAACCTTTTTAGTGCAATTTTCGTATCTAAATCACGCCAAACAAACATATTCTATTAGCCTCCTAAAAAATGGTTGAGGGAGAGAAAGCAAGTTTCCTTTTTAATTAAACTCTAAAAGGTTTTTCGCATATTCTTGCAGTTCTCTTTCAATTCTAAATCCAAAATAGAACACAAGAAGGTAACTTGTTGCGCCAAGACCTAGGAATAGTGAACTTAAGTTTACTGTTACTATCCCGAACAAAGTAAGAAACCACAGCGATAGAAACAGGCATGCTAAGATAATAGCTAATGCGGTAGCGGCGGTGAGCTGTTTCCCCTTGGGGTCTTGAGAGGTAAATAGTTTTACTGCCTCACACACCTTACCATAGTTTTCGAATCCACTCACGTTTTTAAGAGGACGAACAAAGGAGTTGATCCAAGTGCCCATCACCAGTAATGACGCCAGAGGAACTATGAAAAGAAGCACAACAAGCACCGTAGTACCGGTAATCACAGGAAACACTAGCTCCCCAAAACACTTCAAACCAAAGGAAGTGAACTCGAAAAATAATCCGTAACCCGTAAAAGACCTGAACGAAAACCCAAAGAAATACTGGTAAAACGTAAACACAACAACTATCGAATACGCCACAAGAAACGGTGCAGACAAAATATACAACCTTTTTAACGCAGTTTTCGTATCCAATTCCTTCCAAACCATCACCATTCAACCTCTTTATAAAAATTATAACGGAAATTGTGTGTGGCATGATGTAGTGAGTATGTTTTTTATTCTTTTTCAGGTTTGTTGGTGGTTTGTCTGTCTCCCTTTTTTAAGCCTTGATTCCCGGAGAGAAGCCCTCACAAATCTCCCTTCACAACCGCTAGAACACATACACCCCCTCAAAAAACATACATGTTACATCGTGCCATTGTGTATATTCTAGTTGGAGTGTTCTGGGGTTCTGGTATCGAATATGGTTGGTGTTTCTGATTAATTTTTCTGATTTTATCTTCCCGTTGCTTGCAAGACCCCTTCCGAAAGGGAGGGGATACGCAAGGGGAGGTGGGCGGGTAGTTAAGTTTAAATACTCTGCCAGATAGGCTGTATCTTGTAGCCCCTCCTTAACTGGAGGAGGGGGATGCGGGGCCTGTGGCCGCCCCGAAGGGTGCATGAGCTTGAGGCGTAAAGCCTCAGGTGAACGCCCGACCTCGCAAGCTTCCACGCCGGAAGCCCCTTGCGCAAGCAAGGGGAGGAGGTCACTTCTTCTCCCCTCTCTTAACTTTTTTAGCCTGCTCAGGGTTGCTATCCTTTTTGGTTGAACAGGCAACGAGGAGTCAACACTCCCGATCTGGTGAAGCCGTGCGAGCCCTGAGAAAAGAGCCGCTTTTCGTGTTCTCAAAGATTTTTCGGGTAGAGCTGTCTTCGCGTCCAAAACATGTGTATCCCTCGTTTTCAGAAGCGCGTTCTTCTCTCGTAGAGGACGATTCCCCTCCTCTCCGCCTCCCTGACGATGGGAACGTCTAATTCCTCCACCGTGTAAGGGAACACATCAACCGGAAAATCTACCTCAAACCTCGCAGCCCAATCACTAATCCTATCCATGAATGGTCTATCATCTCTCTCGAGAATTACGAGTATGTCAGCATCACTCCCCGGCACAGCCCTTCCCTCCGCCAGGGAGCCGAAAAGCACTATCCTCACCACGTTCTTATCCCCTTCTCCGATTCTCCCCGCCACACTTCTAAGCTCCTCGACCAGTCCGGTCTGATCGAGCCAGAATACCCTTACAGAACCCAAGGATTCTTCCCGCACAAACGATCGCATCCTCAGCGTCCCTCCTATTGAAATACTCATACGGGCTCCCCGACTCAAAACTATTAGGATACCTCGAAGGAATATAATATCTGTCCAATGTACGCGCGTAATCCAAAATCTCGTCACTAACCTCCAACCTGTTTGCAAGAATCCTGAGCAGGTCAAACACCGAGTGACCCCAAGCGACAGCACCAAGTCTCTGGAGAACCGCCTTAACCGCCTTCTCCGAAGCCTGCTGAGCCATAAAACAAGCCCACTCGAAGAAACCTGCTCTCAGCATCTCCTCCGCAGCCCTCAGATCCCTATCTGCCTGCCTCATCCAGTCTTCACTCCGCTCAGGCATCCACGACCCTTCCTAGTACTCTTCGCGGATTACTAGTAGAATCTCGTTCCGCTATTTTCCTTTTTCACGCTCTCTCCTCAATAAGAAGTTTAAAATTAAAACTCTTATAAACATATTCTCAAAGCAGAAAGGTGACGCAGAATCGTATGATGTTGCTCGGAAAAGGGATGTTTTTACTGTTTCTTTCATGGTTCGGAACCCTATGCTGGAAACATGACCAGACGATTCTGCGTAAGCCAAAAAAAGACACACTTTTTATGTCCAACTCGCACCACCACAACCTATCACACTTAAGTAGATGAAATCCATTCTTAATTTCTATCGTTCAACCTTTTCCGAAATATAGTGTAACTCCCTATCCACACCCAGTGTTCGAAACCGCAGTAACCGTTAATCCAGTTAAAGAGATTAATGCCGGTTTAAACGTTGCTGCCTCATCCATGGCTAATTTTACGTCTTCAAGCTTTGCCGGCTCCCTTATATACACCACAGCGTTAACTATACGCTTCGAGTTAAGAAATGATGTGAGCTCGTCTAAGTCGCCATTGTACATCGATGCGCCGATTACCTGTATGCCTCCCTCACCTGTCTTCTTCACGTAAACCTTTGGACGTGGCTTATTCAGGTATAATTTGTATTTTTCTCCCTCCCGGAGTGCTGGTTGCTGTCCACCTCCTTCATGATTAGGAAAATACTTTTTAAAAGGGCTCCTCTAAATGTGTCCTAGCTGCGTGAGGAGGAGTTTGTGATGGGTGAAGAAGTAGTCTTCGTGGCCGAGGCCTCCCTGGCGTGGCGTGGAGACTTCAAGTTTAACGCTAAGGTCGGCGACCTCCCTGAGCTTCCGATGGATGAGCCTCCTGAGATCGGGGGTGAGGCGTCAGGGTTCAGCCCCCTCGACCTGCTCGCCGCATCCATAGGAGGGTGCCTTTCGGCAGCGTTAATCTTCTGCTTGAAGAAGGCTAGAGTGGAACCCGTTGAAGTATCCGTTAAGTCTAAGGTCACGGTGGTGAGGGAGGACGGCTACCTCCGAGTGAAGAGGGTAGACGTGGACCTAACACCCGTCTTCAGCGGTGAAGCCATGAAAAAGGCGGAGAGGTGCCTTGAAATCTTCAGAAACTACTGCATAGTCACGGAGTCCGTGGCTAGAGGGATCCCAGTCACCGTCAACTTAAACGCGAAAAAGAGCTAAACCCTCCTTCCCTTGTTTTTCACGCCGTTTCTTACGTCGCTCCCTTCAGCTTCTTCTTAAGCGCCTCTATCGCCCCTCCGCTTCTAATTATCTCCATGAGGAAGTCTGGCAGCACCGTCCCCTGAAGCTCGACTCCGGTGGTTAGGTTTCTCACCTTCCCGCTTTCAAGGTCGACTTCGACCTCGTCCCCTTCGCCAACCTTCTCCGAAACCCCTTTACACTCGATCACCGGCAACCCCAAGTTTATGGCGTTCCTGAAAAATATCCTCGCGAAAGACTCTGCGATGATGGCTCCCACTCCTAGACGTTTAAGCACGAATGGCGCCTCCTCCCTGCTGGAGCCGCAGCCGAAGTTTTTACCCGCCACCACCACGTCACCGGGCTTAACGTTCCCGGCGAAGTCTGGCCTTACCACCTCCATCGCATGGCTGGCCATCTCGTCCGGGTCACGCAGCGTCAAATATCTTCCTGGGATTACCACGTCCGTGTCGATGTTATCCCCAAACTTCCAAGCTCTCCCACGAACCTTCACGGACACCACCACACAGCATTTAAACGTATCTTCCTTTTGTCTTTTCTGTCATTCAAAAGCCTGACGTTTAAACCTGCTAGAAGGCTCCACGCACTCCCTTCTCCTCCGGCCTCGACCCGAAGAGAAACCTTCCTATTATTATCCCGAGCCAGAGCCAGAAGGGGTAAAGGGCAAAGAGCACCATGGCTACGCTTAAGCTGACGGGGTCTGTTATGAAAACCGAGAAGACGCTTGCCGGAAGCTCTAAAGGGTTCGGGGTGACTATCTGGATTATCCCGGAGTTGATCATGAAGTCATGCCCCATGAGGGAGAACACCGGGAGGGGGAGCGACCAGACGAAGTTCATCATCATCCAGTACGGTGGAAAGTAGATGTTGTTCACGTACAACGGGATGGCTATGCCATAGAAGATCGCTATCGTCACGACGGAAAGCGTCAGGGTTAACGTTTTCCTTATATGGAAAACCGGCTTCTGCTTCGTCACCCAAGCCACCAACACGCCTATCCCCATAAGCATGAAGACGTCTAAAATGAAGCTCACATCCACCACCCCCTCTAAAGTACCCCGTTGCTTATATACCATGAAATCGTTTCAGCCAGGCCAACCCTCCTATCAGGGTAAATGAACTTGTAGCCAGCCCTCTTCAGCTTCTCGTTGGAGAAGTAGTAGTTTCCGAAAAGGTAGTTGAGCATGTCGGGCTCAAGCTTCTGCCTTTCCCCTCTCCGCTTAGCCATGAAAGCTGAAAGCTTAGAAGCCTGCATAAGTATCTTACCGAACAGCTTAATAGGGCTCACGGGCACCTCCATCGGGTGCGCCCCCGTTAAGGCTGCAATCAACTCAAGAGTCTCCCTAGCATTAAGAGTGTTATCGTCAACCACATTATACACTTCCCCTACTGCCTCCCTTTTTCCTGCAAGAAAGTGTGCAGCACCAATCACGTCCGCCACGTGAACCATCGGTAAGGAAAGCTTACTTGCATTCTCGGGTATAAACGGCAACACTCCTTTAGCCACAAACCAGATTATGTTGTAAACACCGTACATGTTTCCTGGCCCATATATGGGAGCAGGCCTGATCACGGTTACGGGTAAACCATACTCCTCACAGTACCTTAAGGCGAGAGCTTCCTGCTCTCTCTTAGACCTGTCGTAAGCCCCTGGGCACTCCTCGACTAAGGGTTGATCCTCGGTCACAGGGAGCCTATAGTTTTTCTCGTTGACGACCCCGTAAACTGCAACCGAACTCCACAATATCACCCTTGGCCTTCCTCCACTGTCAAGGATTGCGTCCAAGAGGTTTTTTGTCCCATCAACGTTCACCAGTCTAAGCTTTTCAAATGGTGCCAAGTAGTCGAAGAGAGCTGCAATGTGAAAGACAACGTCGACGTCTCTTACAAGCTTATCCAACTCCTTTCTTCGTGTTAAGTCTGCCTTTACGAACTCGACCCCCATACTCTTAAACTCCCTCACATCTCCCTTGATATCTGTAGCCCTAACCAAGTATCCTTTCTCAGCTAGGAACCTGACTGCATATTTACCGTTAAACCCTGTAGCCCCCGTAACTAAAACTCGCTCACTCACCATCCAACCTCCCAACACCGCCCTGATTTTTTCCCAAAAATGAGAAATTCCTCTTTTTTTTCTTATATTTTTTTCTTTCAGGGTTCTTCTGTTGCGTTTACGGGTGTTGGAAGATAAAGTGTTTAGGTTTTCTGGTGTTGCGCCTTTAGGAGACGTGTTTAAACATGTCTCGACGTTATAGGGTATTATGGTCTAAGACGGATAGAAAGACAACAGTAACTCTCCATAAATCGACCTTGAAGAAACTGGCAGAGCTTAAAGTCCATCCTAGGCAAAGCTATGAAGAGGTGATATGAAGCTTCTGGAGGTGTATGAGGAGTGGAAACGGTCAAAGCGGTGAAATGTGTCGGCATTCCCTATCAGCCCTCACAGGATGTCCTCAGGCTTCTTGAGACGTTCAGGGATATGATCAACTACTGCATTCGCATAGGGTTAGAGGAGAGGATAACTTCAAGGTTTAGGCTTACAAGAGAGGTCTATCACGAGTTAACCAAGTATGGCTACCACACTTGGTACGTGCTTGGAGCCATCGAAGTCGCCACAGCTA
>JAPDJY010000036.1:0-58782 GCA_029258835.1 Thermoproteota archaeon
CGGTTTCGGTGAGGGAGAGGCCCGTTTAACGGTTCAAAGGAGAGCTTATGTACTTATTTTAAAAGTGGGCTTTCAAGGTGGAAGGAAGGAGGTAAATTATTAAGGGCTTCCCCCCCTTCATAGCTTGGGGAATGATGACTACGACGGTCTTCTGAGCTGAAGCTGTGAGGAAGAAGGTAGGTTGCTGACCTTACCAACATGAAAGGTGGAAGAGTGTGGTTGGGGGTAGGCTCATTCAAATGCCTTTTCACCATTTCCCAGGTCTGTCTCTCTTTTAAATCATCGCCACCCATGAAGAATGTTGCTAAGAAGCGTTAAAAAGGATTTTCGTTTAGGGGGGTTGGTGGGAAGGCTACGTGCAGGGCGAACCATTTTTAAGGGAGCTTAAGCCCTGATGATAAGGGTTCTGAATTCTGTTGAGGTGGGTTAAGGGTTGACGTGCTACGTTGTCGTTGGGGGATTCTTCGGAGACGAGGGAAAAGGGAAGGTTATTTCGTACCTTGCCCTGAAGGACAAGCCTTCAGTCGTGGCGAGAGGAGGATGCGGCACTAACGCCGGCCACACCGTAGAGTATGGGGGGCGAAGGTTCAAGTTAAGGCAGATTCCAAGCGGGTTCGTTTATGAGGGGGCAAGGGTGCTCATAGGGGCAGGCGTCCTCGTCGACCCAAATGTTTTCCTTAAAGAGGTTGAGGAGGCTGGTGTCAAGGGAAGGGTGGGAGTGGATTATAACTGCGCTATTATAGAGCCAAGACATATCGATCAGGACCGGGGGTCACGCCATCTCTCCGGGAAGATCGGCAGTACGGGAACGGGATGTGGGCCATGTAACGCTGAGAGAGCCATGAGAACTGTTAGGCTTGCTAGGGACGTCGACGAGTTGAAGGAATACTTAACCGACGTCTCCCTCGAGCTAAACGAAGCCGTGGACAGGGGGGAAAACGCTATAATAGAGGGGACACAGGGTACGTTCCTGTCTCTTTACCATGGGACATACCCTTACGTTACAAGTAAGGATACTACCGCGTCACAGGCGTGTGCGGACGTTGGCATAGGGCCAACGAAGGTAGACGAGGTTTTAGTTGTTTTTAAGGCTTACGTGACGAGGGTTGGAGGAGGCCCTCTTCCAGGGGAGCTAAGTGAGGAGGAGGCGGAGAGGAGGGGGTGGCTCGAGGTTGCGACCGTGACCGGTAGGAGGAGGAGGGCTGCTCCCTTCAACTTCGAGCTGGCTAGAAGGGCTGTCAGGTTGAATGGAGCAACCCAGGTAGCAATAACTAAGCTTGACGTGGTGTACCCTGAGTGCCAAGGTGCGACTAGCTTCGAAGAGCTTCCAAGGAAGGCCGTGGAGTTCGTTGAGGAAGTTGAGGCGCAGCTTAGGAGGCCTGTGACGATCATAGGTACGGGTGCGGACGCAAACTCTGTGATAGATAGAAGAGAAGAGATTTGACGTGTGATAGAAGGTTTAGCTGCCGCATCCGTTCACGTTATTTGGTGGGGCATAAACTCCCTTAGCTCTTTAACCAGGTTCTTTACCCCTTTTATCATGGATAGCGCTAACGGTATTCTCTCAACCTCTGCGATCTTCACCGCGAGAGGGTCTACTTTCTTCGGCCCATGCAGGATGACTACGGATGGCCTCAAAATCTCTGACAGTCCCAGCTGGCTGGTTTTAATCGCCACCATCGACGCCCTTCCGCTTATAACGTTAGCAAATATTGCAGCTCTCTGGGGGGTTGAGCCGTAGAGTAGGATGAGCTGCTCTGATGATAGCTTGAGGATGGCGTTCACCACGTCGACTGCGGTGTATCCATAGATGGCGTTACCGAGCAGATCTTCATTTGCAAGAACCTCACATTTTAAGTGTTCGCAGAGGGCTTCAGCCTTTACAGGATATGAGAACTCTCTTATGTCGAGGATCACATCTGACGGTATTTCGCGCCCCATCATTCTTAAGAGACCATTGACTATTGAGCCGCCGCGGCTTTCATCGAGGGCGATAAGGCACTTAACAAATTTCTGAATGGTGTCGATTCTAGGGGAAGACCTTCTCCCACTTTCATAGTCGCTTATCACGGAGGGTGAAACACCCAAGGCTTTAGCTATGTCTTTCTGTGATATCTGGAACCGTTCACGCCACTTCTTCATGGAGGCGCCTGGATCCTCTGAAAGGGTTATTTCACCCGCTATTATCTGGCAAAGGCTTTTCTTCGGGTCGCTGACCTCCAAACCGGACACCTCTTTGCAGGTTTAGAGTTAGGTCAAAGGGGGATGTAAAAAGCTTTTCGGTGGAGGATTAAATGTGATTAGGCATTTACCGAAGAACGGTTCGACACAAAGTGAAGGGAGCGCTGAGGCTTACACGGCAAGCCTCCACTACGCCACAGGCACCATTCGCACCCGTAAGAGTAGGTGGGCGGTGGGAAAAGTTTAAATATTAATGTAGTTTTTAAGATTAAAGACCCCTACAGGGGTGAATTGGTGATGCAGCGCCAATATCTGCTTCCGTTAGGTCAAATCCCTGCTGGATGGATGGTGATGTCCCGCCAATTTTAGTTAATTTAGAAGAAGAGGGTGCAAACGCTAGTTTTCGACTTCCCCGTCGTACCGGCAAAATGGGTGTACATGTCGTATTAAGGCTGTTTCTCCCTCAAAAGCAAGGAGGTGAAGGGCAGTGGTTGCCAGCGACGTCATAGTGGTCAAGTTTGGAGGGTCATGTATAAGTTCTGGTGCAGACCTTAGACGGGCAGCTTTAATGGTCAAGAAGGTGGCTGCTGAGGGTAAGAGGCCGGTGGTGGTTGTTTCAGCGCTGAAGGGTGTCACGAACCAGCTGATAAAGGTAGCTGATGACGCCACCCGTGGCCGCGTAAGCCCGCAGGAAAAGGATTCCATAGTGTCGCTTGGGGAGGTTGTTTCCGCGAGGGTTATGGCAGCCGCTTTAAGGTCTATTGGAATCGACGCCGTGGAGGTTGATCCCTACTCTGAGTACTGGCCAGTGTTCACTGATGACGTTTTCGGCGACGCTAACCCGGTTTTAGAGTTGACGAGGAAGGCTGTAGATGAAAGGATAAGGCCTTTATTGAGCATGGGCGTCGTACCCGTGGTCTGCGGATTCCTCGGTTTAACCGTTGACGGTAGGGTGACAACTCTTGGTAGGGGTGGAAGCGACACGACGGCTGTTCTTCTGGGAGCGTGCCTGGGGGCTTCAGAGGTTGTCCTCGTAAAGGATGTCGGAGGGGTATTAACAGGTGACCCGAGGGTTTTGAAGGGATACAGTAAGCTGGACGTCCTAGATGCCAGAGAGACGTTTATACTCGCGTCATCTGGTGCGAAGGTGATCCACGCTAAAGCCCTTCGGTTTAAACCTGAGGAAGTTAACATAAGGATAGTTGGGTTTAATGAGGGGGACATCCTGGCAGGGGGAACGCTGATAGTTGGAGCATGCCAGCCTGAGGTGGAGGTTTCAGCTTACGAGAAGCCTATTTTAGCGGTGACGGTCATAGGGGAAAGGGCGGCCAGTCCGGAGGCTTTCTCAAAGCTTATGATGGCTGTAAGGGAGGCTAAGGCCGAGTTGGTGTCCGTTGCACTAGAGCCACTATCAATGACGCTTTACGTTTCAGACGGGGAGGCAAACATCTTAGAGGCGCTGCACGGTAAGGTGATGGAGGAGGAGCTCGGGAAGGCTTTGACCTGCTCTAGCAAGCTAGCCATGATAACCCTTAAAGGCGCCGGGAAAGTGGAGGGGAAGGAGGTTTCAAGGATCCTCTCGGAGGAAGGTGTAGGATTCCACAGCATTTTAACCTTAAGCTCGGGGGTTAGAATATTTGTGAGTTGGGATGAGAAAGAAAGGGTGCTCCAGAAAATCGAGAGAATAGTCAACCCGGTTAGGAGGTTTGGAAGGTGAAGAAGGTGGATGTTGCCATATTGGGATGTACAGGAACCGTCGGGCAGAGATTGGTGGAACTGCTACACGACCATCCATGGTTTAACATAGTCGCGGTGGCAGCGTCTGAAAGAAGCGCGGGGAAAAGGTATGGTGAAGTGGCTGGAGCCAAGTGGCATCTCCCCACGAACATACCTGAAGAAGTGGCATCCATGGAAGTTGTTAACACTTCGGTGAGGGAGGCTGAGGCCCCACTAGTCTTTTCAGCCCTCCCGTCCGACATAGCTAGACGCGTAGAGCCAGAGTTCGCGGATGCGGGATGCACCGTTGTAAGCAATGCGAGCGCCTTCAGGATGGAGGAGGACGTGCCTCTGATTATACCAGAGGTGAACCCAGACCACTTAAGGCTCATAGACCTGCAGAGGGAGAGAAGAGGATGGAGTGGCTGCATAGTGACGGATCCGAACTGCACCACTATAGGGTTAACCATACCTTTGAAGCCCATCTATGACAGGTACGGTTTGGAGAGGGTTTACGTTGCCACCATGCAGGCGATTTCGGGGGCAGGGCTCCCCGGGGTTCCAGGGCTTCTAATCACGGACAACGTCATACCCTACATTTCAGGGGAGGAGGAGAAAGTTGTCAATGAAACGCGGAAGATCCTCGGGAGACTTGAGGACAGCAGGGTTTCACCAGCCAACATAAAAATAGATGCTTCGTGTAATAGGGTTCCAGTCGTGGATGGGCACACCGAGTCCGTTTTCCTAGTTACGGAGAGCGAGGTCGAAGTAGGAGAGGTTAAAGAGGTACTCCGGGAGTTCAGGGGGGAACCTCAAAGGCTTAAGCTTCCCTCAGCCCCAGAGCAGCCAATCATAGTTAGGGAGGAGGTTGACAGGCCTCAGCCCAGGCTTGACAGGATGGCTGGGAGCGTGCCGGGGATGAGCGTGAGCGTAGGCAGAATCAGGAGAGGTTCGGAGCCGAACACGTTAATGCTCACTCTTTTAAGCCATAACACTATTAGAGGGGCGGCGGGGGCGGTTGTTTTAAACGCAGAGTTGATGTTGGCATACAACCTCGTAAGGTAGGTGGTCGAAGTGGATGGGAAGCAGGCTAGACTCTGCCGCATAACTAGGCGTGAGAGGGCAGTTATAATACCGATGGATCACGGAGTCACCAATGGGCCCATAAAGGGGCTAACCAACATGGATGAAATCGTCGGTAAAGTGGTTGAGGGTGGAGCTACAGCCGTGCTCCTCCACAAGGGCATCATAAAGCACCTTTGCAGGCCCCCTGAGTGCGGGATTATAATGCATCTTTCAGCCAGCACCGTGCTAGGCCCCGACCCGAACTGGAAGGTGAGAGTTGCATCCGTCGAGGAAGCCATAAGGCTCGGCGCCGACGCCGTCTCCGTCCACGTCAACGTCGGAAGCGAAAGGGAGCCTCAAATGCTCGAGAAGCTTGGCTACGTAGCAGACATGTGCGACGAGTGGCGTGTCCCCCTAATAGCGATGATGTATCCTAGAGGGAAAAACATAGACTCCCTAAGTCCGGACGCGATAGCTCACGCATCAAGGATAGGGGCGGAGCTGGGCGCCGACATAGTTAAAACACCTTACACCGGGAGCCCTGAAACGTTTAGGAGGGTTGTTGAGGGGTGCCCGGCGCCCATAGTGATAGCTGGCGGCCCAAAGGCTGAAACGGACTTGGACGTGCTCAGGATGGTGAGAGGTGCAATGGATGCGGGGGCCATAGGGGTCGCTATGGGGAGAAACGCCTTCCAGCACGAGAACCCTGCTGCGATAGTTAAAGCGGTTGCGGAGATCGTCCTCAACGATGCCGAAGTTGAGGAGGCCGCCGAGAAGGCGGGGGTGAAAATTTGAAGAAGATCATTTTAAAGCTGAGTCAACCGTGGAGTGACGCGAAAGAGTATGCTGTTGAAGCGTTAACCCACGGCATAAACGCCTTCTACGTCCCTCCGGGAATGGTGGAGAAGGTGCGAAGCTTGGGAAGCGTCGAGGTTTTCTCTGAGGCCGATGGGGCAGACATGGTCGTGGCGTTGGATGACGGAGGGGAGCCAAGGAAAGGCGTAGCCTACATAGTTAAAGTTGCCAAGAAGGAAGATGAGGAGAGAGTTTACGGTCTTGCGAGGGCCGGGGCGACCGCTGTGATAGTTAAGACCGAGGACTGGAAGATAATACCGTTAGAGAACATCATAGCAGACCTTCACAGGATGGACACCGAACTGTACGCTGAAGCTGAAAGCGTTGATGAAGCACGCACCCTGCTCCAGACGCTTGAGCTGGGCGTCGACGGAGTAATATACGAGCCGAAAAGCCTAGACGAGGTAGCGGAGCTGGCGAAGCTGGTTCAGACCGAACACACGATTCCACTCACCCCAGCCAAGGTCGTTGACGTAAGGGAGGTTGGGATGGGAGACAGGGTCTGCGTTGACACCTGCTCGATGCTTAAGGTCGGAGAGGGAATACTCGTCGGATCACAGGCTCAAGGTCTCTTCCTAGTCCACAGTGAGACGCTAGAGACGGAGTTCACCTCGCCCCGCCCGTTCAGGGTGAACGCCGGTCCTGTTCACTCCTACACGCTCTCACCCGACGGGAAAACAAGATACCTTTCAGAGTTGAAGGCAGGGGAGAAGGTGCTGGCCGTAGACTACAAGGGTAACGCGAGAGAAGCGGTTGTTGGAAGAGTTAAAATAGAGAGGAGGCCGCTCCTCCTAGTCGAGGCGGAGAAGGACGGTGAAACCTTCAAGGTGCTCCTCCAGAACGCTGAAACAGTCGCCCTAGTCGGCGAGGACGGGAAAGCCGTCTCCGTGGCGAAACTTAAGAAGGGAGATAAGGTGCTAATCCACATAAGCCAGAAGGGAAGACACTTCGGCAAAAGCGTAGAGGAGACAATAATAGAAAAATAGAAAAGTAGGCTATCAGAGGTCACCACGCCTTCTCGGGAAAAGTGATCGTTTCCGGTTCAACACCTATCTTCCTGAAAGCCTCCATAATCATAGAGAACGCCTCCTCCAAGTTGTTTCCAAGGAAAAACATGTGGCTTCCGCATCCCTCATCACAGTCACTTGACCCAAAA
The DNA here is from genome assembly GCA_029258835.1 of Thermoproteota archaeon. Taxonomy (GTDB): domain Archaea; phylum Asgardarchaeota; class Jordiarchaeia; order Jordiarchaeales; family Freyrarchaeaceae; genus Freyrarchaeum. Next base: position 6,974 of record JAPDJY010000036.1, read on the forward strand.
CCCTTAACCCCAACTCCCCCAACAGACCTCAAGGCTTTAGCCACCTTATGTTCAAGCCTAACATTACTTAAAGCAAGGAACACCGCAACTATTTTCGCAAACCCCGACGTAGTAACGTAGTCAATATGCCAGAAAACGGTTTTTGAACTAGATAAATGCCTACTAACCCGAGCATGAAGGCTGCTTGCACCCCTCCCCATCCCCGAACCCACATAACCGTAATACCCCCACCTGAAGAAGACATCCCCCAAACTGCCAACCCTGACCACAGCATCCTCAGGGAAACGCAAGAGAAGCACATAGACACCCTTCACAATCGACCTCCAAACCAATCACTAAGAGCTAAATCCACACGGCTCGCCACCCTTGCAGCACACATCCCTTCTCTCATCTCTCACATCCATATAAAAACCTGATGAATTAAAAATTTTAAAGTATTCCCAGCATTCCTCCATAAAGTCTTTCCCTTTTCGAAGAAAGAAAAAGCCCTATAAGTAAAAAGTAAAACCTTGCTACGAAATCTAGAGGCAACCTAGAAAAACATCCAACAATATCATCGAAAAAGGAAAAACTAAAACTTAACTTTTCTGGATTCCAACGCTTTCCTCCGCTCCCCTAAGAGAAGATGCAGCCTCTGCTTATCCACAGGTAAAACTTGTACGCCACAGTAAACAGAATTAAGCACGCTGTCCACGGCACCACCATCATCAACAGCATAGCAGAAGTTAAAGCCTGACCAGACCAGTATGCCACCCACCCAAGTCATTATACCAGCAAAACCACAGCTCCCCAGATAAGGTATTCAGAAAAACGCGTAAGGATTCATCCACTTCATGAAGAAGACGCCGCCGAGAATATCCGCCAGCCATCCAGCCAGCAGCACCCCCACAGCCGAAAACCCACCCTCAAAAGCTGCTCAATCGCAAAAGCCGTACCCCCTAACCTCAAGCTTAGTCACGTCAGCAACCATCGGCTGAGCCGCAACGGGAGCAGACCAGCTAAAGCCGCACCGGTCAAAAAGCCTAAAACGACATACCCCAAAGCATCCAAAGGCACCATCAGAATGAAAGCCGTCAAAGGAACACCCATGAAAAATCGATATCTAAGCCGTCAAAATCACCCAGCAGCTCCGACTCGAACTTTAGGGCATACTCTATGATGAGGCGCCTCCTTTCCCATCATACCCGTAGGAAACGTTGACTGGAAAACGAGGGTTCCTTGCGGCGTCTAGCATATTTTAGGGATTTAAGGGTTTGGGTGTGTTGCGGGCTGATTTTGATGGGGGTGGTGTGGGTGCTTAAATGCTTTCCGGTGGATGGAACTCGGGTATTAACTGGTTGGATAGGTGTTGCCCCTCAGCGTAACTTTGACTAATCATCCTCGTTTACGAGTCGTTCTTGCCGGATCGCTTCATCGTATAGGCATGCCCTTAAGATTTGGAGGATGGTGGAGTATAAAATCGTTGCGGGTTCGTCGGGTTGAAGCCTCGGTTTATGTTTGTGCTTCTTGATTGTTGAAGGTGATGAAAGGCTGTTTTTAGACGTTTATGTCTAAGTTAACTTTAAATACCGGTTTTTGCTTGTTTCCTTCATTTCCGAGTAGGCTGGGCATTAGGCGTGAAGTGGTACAGGGCTTATTTCCCCTTTAAGATGGCAAGCGCTGCCATGACTCCGCTGATACCGGTTTACGTGAGGGAGCTTGGTGGAGGACTGGTGGAGGCAAGTTTAGCTGTGGCCCTCTATAACCTGGCGGCGGCCTTGGCGTCGATAATTCTTGGACGGGTTTCTGACGGAACGATGGAGCGGAGAAAGTACGTGCTTGGAGGCTTCCTCGGCTTCACCGTCGCAAGCGTCATGTTCTATTATGTGGCGAACGTAACGTATGCGCTCCTCGCCAGTGTGATTGCAGGTTTCACCACTGCCCTCTGCGTGCCGATAGCCGTTTTGCTCATAACTGAAACTTCTAGTGAGGAGGAGTGGGAAAGGGAGATCGGGAGGTTTAACAGGGTTGGGGGCTTAGGCTGGATTGCAGGGTTAGCCGTAGGGACAATGTGGGTTCGCTTTTCAAGCGACAGGGAACTTTTCGCCTTTTCAGCCGTTCTAGGGGGGATAAGTCTCACCTACGCCTCCACCCTTATCAGGGATCCCCCATCACGGGAGGAGGTTAGAGTTCGAGGGAAGCTGAGAGGGGAGGGGGAAGGCGGGGGGCTTAAGGGGAAGGCTACGGGCCCATTCGCCCTTTACCTTGCATCCACGTTTCTAATGTTTACGTCCACGTCTCTTGGATATTCCCTTCTCCCGATCTTTCTTAGGGATATGGCTGCTACGAACAGTGAGGTGTTCTTAGCCTATTTTTCGAGTTCAGCTGTTTCGGCTGCGACCTATTCAAGAGTTGAGAGGATTTCTAGGGGGAGGAGCCTTTATGTGCAGCGGGGGGCGTCTGCTGGGAGGGCTGTCATACTTGCCGTTTTCGCGTTGTCATGGCTGATGGCTAGGAGCAAGGATGGCGTCGCCGCGGTGATCGTAGCTATGATGTTTTCAGGCTTCACGTGGGCGATTTTGAACGTGGCGGGGCCAGCCGCCGCCGTGAGGATTACGCCGCGGGAGAAGAGGGGGGAGGCCATTGGGACGTATAACGCCGTAGTCTCCGTCTCAAGCATAGCAGGGTCGGCTTTAAGCGGCGTGGTGGCGCAGAACCTAGGCTATCCTGTCCTCTTCGTTTCAGCAGCGTCCCTCGCCTTAGCCAGCATCCCTCTGCTTAGGGTTGTCGGGGAAGGCGTTGGGAGGCGGCAGCCCCCTGAAGGTGCCTGTTAGCGTGCGGTAAACTTGAGGTTTAGGATTTCCATCATTTCCCTTCCATTTGGGAGCATGCCCGTGTCGTTGTTGAAGAAGACGTGGATCGAGGTGGGCTGCTGCCTCACGATGTTCTCAGCCACCTCTTCAAGCTCCTTCCTCGTGTAGAGGTGGGAGTACCACGCTGTCCTACCATGCATTCTAAGGTATACTATTCCTCCAACCGCGAATACTCTACGTGGAAGGTCGGGTGCGTCCACGGACACTATGGTTACGCCTAGGCTGCGTGCCCATTCAACCCATTCCTCACTAAACCATTTCCTGTTCCTCCACTCTATGGCGAAGCGGAACCCTAAACCTGTTTCCTCGATGAAGGCTTCCATCTTCTTTACTGTTTTGCTTGTGGGGGTTAGGTTTGGTGGAAGCTGGAAAAGGTAGAAGTCTATCTTTTCATCTAGGGGGGTGAAGAGGCGTTTAAACTTCCGCCACGTGGAGGCGGCGCGCTCGCTGAACCTGAAAACGTGGGTTATGAACCGGGATGCTTTAACCGCCCATCTGAACCCCTCAGGAGTCTTCCTAGCCCAAGCCTTAACTTGGTTGGGGAACGGAAACCTGTAGTAGCTAGCGTTGAGCTCGACGGCGTTAAAGCCGCTTTCCCTAACATACCAGTCAAAGCTCTCCTCAGGATTCCAAAAGTAGGACCAACCACTTGTCCCAACGAAAACATCAACCAACACTACCACCAGTATGACATCGTTTTAACGGCTAAAAAAGGAAAGGATTCATTCCGGATATCCAGAAGCCCTAGAAGTCTTTTCCTGTCTCTCCCCGTAAGGGTCATGCTTAGAAGATGCCCGCCTTGCTCTCACTCCAAAAGCGCATGTCTTCAACGTGCATTGTCAGGGTTAGTTTGCCAGTAAAATGCGCCATAGGCTACTAGTACTGGGTCGTGGACTCTGCAGACGATCATGCAGGAGCGACAAACGGCGCCGTGCATTCGCGCGACAGCCGTCCAGCCGCCATAATACCTCCAGTTTACGGGAGAAAACAGGAGCAACACGTCCATGTTATACTTAAGCTAGAAGCACATGCGCCCTCTTAATTCCCCCTCTACACTCCCTGTATGGCATTACCTCCACTTCTTTCTTTTGATTCCTTCAGTTAACGTAACCCCTCCTCTTTTTTCTTTAAACGTGAGAGAACCAAGAGGAACCTAACCATGTTTAAGCTAAAGAAGATTTCTCAAGGTTCGCAGGGAATTTTCCCTAATTCCCCAGGTAAGTGGGAGACGAGGCAGATAACTATTGAGTTAGTTTTTTCAAGTTTTCTACTAAGTAGAGTATGTCCTGCTCTGTATTGTAAAGATGTGGTGAGGCTCTTAACATTCCTTTACGGACACTTACCTCTATAGGTTTCTTTAGGTGGCGAAGTCGATCTGCCACGTATTTTGCATCCCTTTCAATTTTGAACGTGACTATTGCTCCTCTCTCCTTTTCATCTAGGGGTGTAATTACCTTCACGTTTCTAAGTGCTTCCAATTCTTCGATAAGCATGCTTGACAGCTTCATGTTATGGCTGTAGATTTTCTCTATGCCAACACGTCTTAGGTATTTTATTGATTCTGCAAACCCCATTTTCGCGATGTACGCAGTCGTCGAGTATTCAAACTTTCTTGCTGATGACGCATAGCTCAAACTCGCTGGGTTAAAGTTAAATGGCTCCTCGGTTGACCGCCAGCCCACGAAGGCTGGCTCTGAGTTCTCCCACAGGCTCCTTGAAATGTAGGCTACTGCGGCGGATACTGGTCCGAGCATCCATTTATAGCTTCCAGTAACGTACACGTCTACGCCGAGGCTTTCTACGTTTATCGGGATGTATCCTGCGGCCTGTATTCCGTCTACTACCAAGATCGCTCCAACGTCGTGGGCTGCCTTAGACAAGCTTACGATGTCGGTTCTCTGCCCTGTTAGGTACTCAACATGGCTCACGCAAATAGCTTTCGTCTCTTCGTCTATGGCGTCTAACAGCTTATCAGCTGGGACGTGCCAGCCTTCAGCTTCAACCAACTTAACTTCGATGTTTGAGCTACGGGCAACTCTAAGCCACGGGTATGTTACGCTTGGAAACTCAAGGCTAACCGATACCACGTTCCCGCTGGAAAGCTCCAGGCTCCATGCGATCATGTTTAATGCCTCCGAGACGCTGGTGAAAACAGCTACGTTTTTAACATGGGCGCCAAGCAGCCTGGCACCCTCAACCCTGAGGCCTTCATGCATCCGCTCCTCAACAACGTCGGACAACCCCAGGGTTCCTTTTCCATAAACGCTTTCAACAAATTCTTTAACTCGTTCAACCACGCAACGAGGAGCCAAACCTATAGCAGCAGTGTTAAGATAATCTACATGTTTAGTTATGGGAAAATCCTCTAAAACATTTAGCAAATGAATCCCTCCTTAACCATTTAAAGCAAAACACCTACATTAAACACTTAAGATTTCGCGATTGTAAGCGTCCTTCGAACGTATCCGAGCAGTGATCTCCCAACATTTTAAGGGATCCGGGAAAGGAAGGGGTTAAGATTAGCCCCTGAATACCTCTTCCAATGCTAGAATTAGGGCGCTATATGATTCCAGCAAATGGCTTTTTTCGTGTTCAGCCCTCCCTTCTTTCTCCAAGGCTTCACTAAGAGATTTAATGGCTTTAATTCGGAGATTAGCGACCTCACCGGTAAGTTTATTGGCTGCACCAAGCGATTCAACCTTTCCGCTTAACTCGGCGAGCACCTCGATTGCCTCTCTTAGGGCTTCTATAAACGCGTTTTCCTCCTTTAAGTACTCTTCCAATCTCACCTTTAACTTCTGAACCTCTCTTACCAGTTCAGGCATAATACTCCCTCCAGAAGTTTAAGCTTCCTGCAGGAATTAGAGGTGGTGAAGGACAGCTTAAATCTTTCCGAGGCGTGGTCTTAATACGAGTAGCTTGCCATGTCGATCAGGACGCTTCGCCACGTTTACCCCCTCCTAATGGTTTAACCATCCGCCATGGGAAAGGAAAATAAGGCTTTAAGGCTAATCTTGTTAGATCCGGATGAAGGTGTGGAGGACAAATTTGAGAGAACGTTTAATGAGCCGCTGGATAATGCTTTGATGACCATGGTTATCAAGGAGGTTGTAGAGGAGGTTTCTAGGGTTTTTGGCCCGGTGTTTAAGAGGCTTGCCGTCGAGAACGCGTTAAGATTTGAGGCTGACATGCTAGGTGAGGAACCCCCCTGAGGGCGTTGAAAGCATGGAGCAACTCGTAGACTACATTCTGAGGAGCATGGACAGGTATCCTAGAGGTCAGGCTGCACTCGTCTATGGCATGGGGAAAGCTGAGGAGGTAATTCAGGGTGGTGTCGGGGCAGGTCTAAGATCTCGGTTTTAAAATCTACCAAAATGTTGCTTGAAAGGTCTGGGATGCTGAGCGGCATAGCTGCTCCATAAACGACCTTTTCGAAGCCCTCGTTAAAGTCGGGGAAATAAACACGAGTATGAAGCTGATGATCCCGACGACCTTCAAGAGGTTGGAAGGGGGTGAGCTTGGTATTGAAGTGCTGGACTGCCCGTTTGGGGACGCATGCAGACGATCCATAGAAGAAGGGGTGAAGGCGATTAGAGGGGAGACGTGCGCAGCGCTTAGCTTAGTGTGGTCGGCGGCGGAAATAGTTACTGGGGAAAGGTGCGATTACGTCATAGAAGAGCTGAGTCCTCCAGTGTGTAAGGGGCGCGTTTACAAACTTTAAAGTAGCTTCTACGCTATGGTGCCCGGGTTGGAGGCGTAGTGGTGCGGCTTCAGGGATGCGTAAGGCGGAGGCGTGATGGGAAGCTTAAAAGCGGCCTACTGGCATATTATGGTGAAGGATTTCGACGTAGTGAGAGGGGGTATGTGACGGATAAGGGTGTTCAGCATGTGTTTGTAGAGGTTAACGGCGTGTGGCTTCACCGTGCTGTTAAGGGTGAGGGGAGGCCGGTTATCCTTCTGCATGGCTTCCCAGAGTTCTGGTATTCTTGGAGGAAGCAGATGCTGGTTCTGTCCAGACGGTTTAAGGTCGTTGCACCGGACATGAAGGGGTTATAACCTGAGTGATAAGCCTGAGGGGGGTTGAAAGCTACAAGTTAAACGTGCTCGTGGGGATGTTTTGAGGCTGATAAGGGCTTTCGGCGAGAGAGGGGTGTGATCGTTGGCCATACCGGGGAGGGGTCGTCGCGTGGGCTTTCGCTATGACTCATCCTGAAGCGATCGAAAGGCTTATCGTGATGAACGCGCCTCACCCGGCTGTCTGGCAGGAGAAGGTGAATTACCTCCCTGAGCGGTTGAGGAGGGAGCTGGTACATTTTCTTTTTCCAGCTGGAAAGGGTTCCTGAGATGTATTTTAGCAGGAACAACTATCTTGTTTTAAGGGAGATGCTGCGTGCTGCGTGCTGCGTACGTCCACCGTGAAGGAGGAGGTTTTCAGCGAGGAGGACGTTGAAAGGTACGTGGAGGCTTGGTCGCAGCCCAGGGCGTTAACGGCGGGAATAAACGATTACAGGGCGAACATAAAGGCCGGAGATTTTCATGAAAGACGTTCACTTGAGTTTTCTAAAGGTGAGGGCGCCAACTTTGGTTATTTGGGGGAAGGATTTCGCCTTAACCGTGGAGGTGAGTAGGGGACCTGAAAAGTACGTCGATGCGCCATGCGAGATCAAGTACATACCGGAGTGCGGGCACTAGTTCAAAACGAGGAGCCAGGCTTGGTAAATGGGTACATTCTAGATTTCTTAAAGGATCTTTAACTGGCTGTGTGGGTGAGGGGTTGCTGGGTGACGGGGGCTGCTGACGCTGCTTAGCGGCTGATGTGTTTTGAGGCATCCTGAAAATGGTTCTTTAAATAGGGAAATTTTTTAAATTTTTTTCCCTATATGTTGATCCTGTGGTTGCCATGCGGAGGGAGACTTGGGTTGAAGTTATAAGAGATTTCCACGAGCAAGAGCTGCCGGAGCTTGTAGAAAGAGAAGTTAACGTTCCCATTAGGCTCCCCATAAGAAGGGCGGTGTCCATAGTCGGCCCTAGAAGGGTGGGGAAAACGTTTTACATGTTCCAGCTCGTTAAGAAGATCCTTTCCTCAGGTGTCGAGAGGAGCAGGGTGCTCTATGTTAACCTTGAAGACGTTGTCGGCGTCGACGTTAAGGAGCTAACGGTGATGCTCGATGTCTTCTATGAAATGTACCCTGAGAACAAGAGGAGAGATGTATGGCTGTTTTTAGACGAGGTTCAATGTGTGCCTGGGTGGGAGTCCTTTGTCAGGCGCGTACTCGACGTGGAGAAGGTACAGGTTTTCATATGTGGTTCGTCGTCTAAGCTACTCTCAATAGAGGTGGCGACAAGCCTTAGAGGTAGAAGCATAACGTATCACGTCCTCCCGTTCTCGTTCAGAGAGTTCCTAAGGGCTAAGGGGGTTACCGTTGAAAGGTACCTTTCGTCTTATGAGAGGGCGAAGGTGCTAAACGCGCTGTCCAGCTACCTTGAGTGGGGCGGCTATCCTGAAGTGGTCTTATATCCAGAGGAGAGGTATAGGATGGTTAAGGAGATACTTGACGTAACGGTGTACAGGGACGTCGTGGAGAGGTATGGGGTGCGAAACATTAAGCTACTTAAACTCTTGCTGAGGGCTTTGACGTCTTCAACCATGTTCTCGGTTCACCGCTTCCACAACTTCCTCAAGTCTCAGGGCGTAAAGGCGAGCAAGAACACCATCTACAACTACCTAGAGTACCTGGCGGACACGATGATAATCTACCCGTTAAGAAGGTACTCGCCATCCTATAGGGAAGCGGAGCAAACCATGCCGAAAATATACTTGATCGACAACGCCCTCCTAAAGGTTGGAGGAGTTGAAAACAGGGGGAAACTACTCGAAAACCTCATTCTAACCGAGCTGTTAAGGAGGAAGTACTACTGGAATCCGGAGCTTGAAATATACTATTACAGAACTCCAAGTGGAAGAGAAGTGGACTTTGTGGTTGTTGAGGCGGGGAGGGTTAAGCAGCTCATACAGGCATGCTACAGCCTCGAAGACTTCAACACGAGGGAGAGGGAGTTGAAGGCGATAGTTAAAGCGGGAAAGGATCTTGGGTGCAGAAACCTCACCATACTAACGTGGGACGAGGAGGAAGAGGAAGAGTACGTGGGAGTGAACGTTAAGGTTGAAGCGGTGTGGAGGTGGCTGCTGCACCCGAACGCGAAGTCGGATTAAGGACGCACACAAAATAAAAAATAAAAGCGAAGCGTCTGAACGGTTACGGGAAAAACTCCGGAGAGGGTTTCACCCTGAAGAGCATATCAGAGCTTATTTCCCTGAGGGAGAAGCGAAGCCTGATCACGGGGTCTGCATCGGGGATCGGCAAGGCTATGGCGTTAAGGTTCGCTGAGGCGGGCTCAAACTTGGAGCTCGTCGACATAAACATTGATGGGTTAAACGCGGTGAGGGAGGAGCGGTGTTCCGGGTGAATGTTAGTTGATGGGGGGCTAGGAGGGCGGGTGGCGTGTAACGACTTTGGGAGGGTGGAGGATGGAGGGGGTTAGCGCTGGGTTTGGCGTTTGATGGGTGGTGGGTTATGTTTTCGAAAGAGTTTTAGGTTGAAAGTTGGTTAAATTAGGAGGGGGTTGATGGGTTGAGTAAGTTTATTGATTTAGGTTCTGTGGGGAAAGTTTCTGAGCCGATGGAGTTTAGCTACACTTGGAAGGATGTTGTGCTTTATGCTTTGGGGATAGGTGCTGGGAACGATGAGCTGGAGTTTGTCTACGAGAAGAAGCTGAAGGTTTACCCTACGTTCGCAGCGATAGTGGCTCAGCCGGCTCTCGGATGGGCGCTTTTCGAAGCTAAGGTGGACTTCACGAGGCTTCTCCACGCGGGTCACAAGATCGTGCTTTACAAGGAGATACCAACGGAGGGGAAGCTGACCACGGTCGCCAAGATAACCAACATTTACGATAAGGTTAAGCATGCTTTAATGGTTGTTGAGGCGGAGACTAGAGATGAAAAGGGGGAGCGTGTCTGCGACAACATAGCCTCGTTCATCGTGAGAGGAGCTGGAGGGTTTGGAGGGGAACGGGGGCCGAAGGCGGGAAACGAGCCTCCAGAGGGGAGGGAGCCGGACTTCAGGGATGAACTCGTAACCTCGAAGGACCAGAACGTGATTTACAGGCTGTCCGGCGACGTAAACCCGCTCCACATCGACCCGGAGTTCGCCAAGCTGGCAGGGTTTGAAAGGCCGATCCTGCACGGCTTGTGCACCTACGGGTTCGCATGCAGATCCATACTGAGGAAGGTTTGCGACAATGACCCGAGCAGGCTTAAATCGTTTGAGGTGCGCTTCTCCGGCGTAGTATACCCTGGAGACACGATAATCACGGAAGGATGGAAGGTGGACGAGGGGAAGTACATCATCCGGTCAAAGAATCAGAGAGGTGACGTGGTTCTCTCCAACGCCGCTGCGGAGATCAAACAGTGAAACCAATTTTTCCCCTTGAGATGGAGGGGTTGGCCGGGTAGCAGGATGTTACAGTTTAGCTTCTAAAGCAGGATGTTAAATGTGCGTGGCTCTGCGCTGGCGGTTAAGGTTGCTCTACGCCTGCAGACTTGAGGTTTGAGTGCTTCAGCCCTAAGGCCTCTATAGGCATCCGGGTTGATTACGGTCTTCATGTGGCCTACGTTGTAGTAGGTGCAGGTTAAACCGCTCCTGTTGAGGCGGCATCTACTCTTCTCGCTTTTCTGCTTTCGCTACCAGCACCTCATTGTTCAGAGGGTAGGGTTAAAAGGAGGGGTTGCTGTATGGTTTCATGGGAAGGGTGAGGGGTGACGGATGCGGCGTTACGTGGACTGGCTGCGGCAGGCTGAGGCTGACCTTAGAGCTGCTGAGTCGAGCGTGAGCGCTGGCCACTACGAGTGGGCTTGCTTTCAGGCGCAGCAAAGCGCGGAGAAGGCTGCGAAAGCGCTGGCGGAGAAAAAGGGGAGAAAAATTCTTGGGCATTCTGTATCGTTTATTTTGAGGGATCTTGCTCCTTCAGGGGGGCTGTTAAGGATGGCTAGGGTACTTGACAGGTACTATATATTCCGACGAGGTATCCTAACAGCTTTGACCGTGGTGCCCCTATAGATTATTTTGGAAGGGAGGAGGCGGAGAGGCGGTGAAGTATGCGAGGAGAATCTTGGAGTACGTTAAGGAGGAGATCGGCAAGAGCTGAATACATAAAAAGCTATGTTGAGAGGGTTGTGGAAGCTGAGAGGCCGGTTGGCATAGTTGTTTTCGGTTCGACTGCGAAGGGGGAGGAGGGCGAGGGAGGCGACATAGATGGCTTGGTGATCTATGATGGGGAAGTCGACTACATGGAGAAGAGCTTGATTCTTAGGGAGCTCGAGGACTCATGCATGGTGGAGCCGTCCCCCTGCAGCTACGATCAGGTGGGGAAGATGGTTGAGGAGGTAAACCCCTTTGTGTTCGATGCACTGGAGGACGGGGTGGTAGTTTACGATCGGGAGGGAAGGGTAAGGGAGTTACTGCGGTTGAAGGAGGAGGTTTCATTGAGGCTTGGCGTCGTAAGGACTGAAAGAGGATGGGAGGTGGGGGCTGACTGAGGGAGGAACCCGGTGGCTTCAGGTGGATGAGGGGTGAAGTGGCGGGTAGCGCTTTGTAAATCTTTCCTCACATCTTGTGAGGGAGGTTTGAAGTCGCTTAGTCTGCCTTGTAGGGCTGCATCGTGGAGGAGAGGGTGAGTGGTGTGAGTGTCGAATTCAGAAGAATAGTTAAAAGCTCGGTGTTCTTGGACCCCAGAAGAGGGTTTGAAAGGGTTTCCCTGCCGATTGAGGTGCGCTTTGACCCTTTAACTGGGCGTGAATGCATGCTGGTGGACTTCAGGTTTAGACCGCCTGAAAAAGCCGATCTCTCGGATGTAATCGAGGAAACCGCTAAGGGCTGCCCTTTCTGCCCGGGGAACGCGGAGAAGGCTACCCCCATGTTCACGGAGGAAATAGCTCCGGAAGGAAGGATAAGGGTGGGGGAGGCGTTGGTTGTCCCGAACATAATGCCCTACGCAGAGTACAGCGCGATAACCATAATGACAAGGAGGCACTTCGTTGAAATATCCGGGTTTACGGAGGAGACGCTGGTGGACGCGTTCACTGCTTCGCAAACGTACCTTAAGAGGATTGCGGAGCATGACGTAAACCAGAAATACCACTTTATAAACTGGAACTATATGCCTCCCTCGGGTGGAAGCATCATACACCCGCATCTTCAAGTGCTCTCATACGACACGCCGCTAGGCTACTATGGGGAAAGGCTGAGGGCGTCCGAAAGGTACTACGAGGAGCATGGCGGCGTGTTCTGGAACGACTTAGTTGAGAGGGAGAGGGAGCTCGGTGAAAGATACATTGGAGGCGATGGCGGGGTGCACTGGATGACGGCTTTCACGCCGAGAAGCTACTTTTTCGAGGTGACAGCGGTCTTCCACGGCAAGCCCTCAATCCTATCCCTCTCAAGAGAGGATTTCAAGAGGTTTTCTAGGGGGCTCAGAATGGTGCTACGGTACATGGGCGACCAGAACATCTACAGCTTCAACCTCTCCATCCAGTCGGGGCCACCCGGAACGGAACACTTCTGGGTTAACGCCTCAATAATACCAAGATTCACCTTCCCACCCGTGAGCACGGCTGACGCAGCATCCCTGCGGATGCTGAATGACACACTGTTCTGCTACAGGAAGCCTGAAGAAGTGTGCAGAGAGCTGAAAGAATATTTTAACGATAAAAACAAGCAGCCTAACGGTTGAAGGGACGGTCAACGTTTAACGTTGGGGGCTCCTGTGCTTGTTCGGTTTATATATGGTTGAAATGGTATTTAAGGTATGAGCGTTGAAGATGTTTTACCCCGGGCTTTAAACTACTTGAAGAGGAGCGGCTACAGGGTTGACTCCATTAGTGGCGAAGCCGAGAGGCTAGTTGAGCTTTTCAAGAGAGGGGTGGAAGGGCGCCCAGCGATCAAGCCGTACCACGTTGACCCGCCGAGTCCCGCTCTTTACTCCTACCTGGATGCCGCCAGGCCCGTCGTGTACGCTGAGCAGAAGCTTGACGGAACCCACATACAGGTTTCAGGCAGCGGACTGTTCAAGCACAACGGGGATCCGGTGGCCAGCGACCAGCTTGGGGGGCTGATATACGTGGCAGTCATGGAGCCCGAGAAAGCCAGGAGGATAATGGATGTGGCTGAGGAGGGGTACGTTGTGGAGGTGGAGCTCTTCGGAAGCAGGTATACTCCAATGGGGTTCCATAAGGGCTACGAGAAGCCGTTTGACGTTGCAGTTTTCGAGGTGGGGTTAGAGGGCAGGTGGATACCTCCCCCGGAGAAGTACGAGGTGATAGACGGGTTCAACCTGCCACGCCCCGGAGCGGTCAGGGTGGAGTATGATAGCGTAGACCAGCTTAGGGAGAGGGTTGAAAGCATAGCTCACAGGCCTGACTGGTTTGAAGGGGCGGTGGTTAAAGCACCCTTCACGCCGAAGGAGGGCTTCCAAGTTAAAGAGTACGTTAAAACGGGGAGCTTACTTCTTTTCAAGGTGAAGAAGAGGGTTGAGTTGAAGCGGAGGAAGCCGAAGAAAAAGAAGAAAAAGGAAAGGGAGGAGCCTAGAGTTTACCTTGACGTGAAGGAGGAGGCTGTGAACGAGGTTGCCAAGCTGGTGGTTGAGCTTGGAGAGGAATACGTGATGGACGCCAGAAACACCGGGGTGATAATTGAAAGGATAGTGCGGTACCTTGACGAGGCACACCCAACCCTAGTGGAGAGGTTTAAGGCTGAAGGCTTAACGGACAGGGATTTACGTAGAGCGGTAGGTGAGGCGGTTATGGACGCTAAAAGACGGCTGGCGAGGAGGCAAGGATCCTGAACGGGACTCTATCCAAGAGGTGGTGGATGGAGGGGTGGAGGGGTGGAGGGCTGGAGAAGCTAAGAGGGCAGGGAGCATTAAAGTTTAGCGTTAACGTCGAGGATGTGCTTGTATTCGAAGTTGATTAGTGCTAGTCGCTCCTGCCTCCAGTCCCTTGCGTTTTTTCCACCCCATACGCCTTTAAGCTTATATGGGGGAATTGATATTTCCCCGAGAACCGTGGAGAGATAGTAGAGGAGGTCTCTCGCATCATCCCATCTCCCGACGTATGATTCCTGTTGCTGGGGGTGTTCGAGCTTTACGGGGATCACTCCCTGCTTAACGTAGTTCTCCATTGCTATGAAGGCTGCGTCATCCGTGGTGAAAACTATGGTGTCTCCCTTCTCTGCCGCGAAGCTCTTGTAGTCTAGGGCGATCTTCTCATCCCCGCTCTTGCCCGAGGCGTCCGAGCTGGCTACCTCATAGTTACGCTTGTTGAGCGTTTGCAGCTCTCCTTGAGCTATCATGAACAGCCTGGCTTTAGGTGTTAACTGGTTGGAGTACTCTCCCAGTTTGGGGTCGAATGGAAGCTTCTGGTTTACGTTCCTCGACACCTCCCTGAGAACCTCGTCGGAGACTGTGAAGTTTAGGCTTAGCATTTCAGCCTTTCTCTGAGCGTACTCTCGCTCCAAGAGCTCCATGAGCTTTGATGGGGCTCTGAAGATCAGGGAGTTCGTGTCGAATCCCACGTAGACCGTACGCCCTCCACCTGTAACCCTGTCCAAAACCTCCTTGAAGGCTTCCTCCTCGTTGGCGAAGCGCGCCATCCCTGAAGCCAGAACAACCTCCCTTATAAGGGAGGAGTCTCCGTGAGCCTCGTCGAAGAACGATCCAAGGTGGGGCTTAAAGAGTGCCTCGTTCTTTTTGAGTTTAAGGGAGAGGCGGCCGATAACCTGGTTTTTAACCTTCAAATCGTGAACCAGCTTATTGTCAAGGTAGAGGGAGTTTAAGACGCACATTACGTCCCTCCTGGTTATGAATACCTTCCCGCGTTCCCCCTTGGCGCGTTCTCCTGAGAGGGGTGGCGTGGATTTAAACAGGGATTTCAGGTCGATCAGCTTTTGAAGGGAGAAGGGGATGTGGAAAAGGAAATTGTTCATGTAGCTTAGGTCTCTTAGTAGAAGGTAGACTACGTGGTCGGCGTACGTCATCCCGGCTGCGAGGAGAAGGGAGGACATGAACTTGCGTCCAGGAGTTATGTCTACGACGATACGGCCTTTCTTCTCCGCGTTGAGGCTTTTCAGAAGCTGCCCCACCTTACTTCTAAACTCCTCTATGTCCTCCTCGTAAACTCTAACGCTCTCGTCAGCCACGACCTCAACACTTTTACCGTAGTACCTCGAGAGGGCGTCGACAAGCTCCTTGACGGTTTCAAGCTGTCTGGCAACCCCCTCATTCCAGATCAGATATACTCTGTCGGGTACGAAGCCATACGCCTCGGCAACATACCATATAACGTTGAAAACCGCCTGAGGAGAAATACTAACAGAAGTAACCCAAACGTCCACGTTGAACCCTCCAGCAACAAGAGCTGCCACGCAGATCCCTTAGGAGAAAGGCTTCCAGGAGACGCCACCCCAATCAGAGCCACAAGCATAAACGTAAGGAGGGGGGAAGGAAGGGTTCAAACACCTAGGAGCCAAACAACACAAACATTAAACCCATTACCCTTATGCTCGCGAGGAAGGGAAAAAGCTTACGGTTCCACCAGTAGGCGAAAGTAGGATCCACGCGCCTATCAGTTAAATCCGAGCTCATCGAGGCGCCGCCAACGGCGACGTCTCCCGGAGTGAAGAACCCACCAAGCTGCCAAGTGAAGGCTGGTGGTAAAGCGGTCAGAGCATGAGGCGGCGAAAGGTTAAAACCCTTTTAAAGGGCAGCGAGCTGTTAAACGCTTCAAGCGGAGTGAGCTGCTTGTAGGCTTGTAGGCTTGTAGGAGGGGTGGCGAAGCCGTTTTGGAGTGGGAGCTCCTCCGTTCCGAGGGTTTAAGGTCTCAACCTACCTGAGCCCGCTCTCCTTAGCGGTCTATGACCACCTTGCAGGACGTACTTTTCACCTATCATTTCCAAGACTTTTTTCAATGTTTTCCTGGGACTGTAGCGTTTGACCACCGTGCTGTTGAGCTTCATGCACGCCCCATCCATCGAAGTAAAATAGTATTCGTCTTCTACGTCAACGCGCCTCTTATACAGGGGCTTCACTTCAACCTTGTAAAGGCTCGTCCTCCTCCTGACTATGGCGTACTTCAGGTCCTCCGTTATCCAGCAGAGGTCGCTCTCAACCTCTCGAACCCACCCCTTCCCCTTAACGGTTTGAAACCACTTGACGCCCTTAACGGGGAAAGCAGCCTCCACCACGCTTTCACCGTCGAGGAGAGCTGATTCGTCACCGTAATCGACCACAACTTTTCTAACCACGCCGTCAGCCACGTTCAGAAGGTACACCACCCTCCCCGTTGGGAGCTCCGCCACCCTCCTCTCAATCATCCTCTCTATGGCGTCCCTGGCCTCAGCCACCTTCAAGGCTTCAAGGCGAAGACGCTCATAGTTTGTGAGGACCATGGGGGGAGAAAGATCGATCTGGAAGTGGCGCCTGTAGCTCGACTCCACCTTGTAAATCGCCCGCGACCCCTTAAGCACCCTATCACGAAAAGTAATCCTAGCCCTCCGGTAATTGTTTATCGCTCTGATAATCACCTTTTTAGCAGCCCTGTAACACCTACCCCAAGTATAAACCTTCCCGATCTCATGCACCCCACCACACATAGCGCACTTAAACGGGATGCCGAGCGCAAGCTTAACAAGCTCCTCCTCAGGGTCATAATGCTCCCCGGCACCCCTCACCGGGGAAACCCTACTAGTGCAGGAACGCAACAGGAAACCCTCCCACTACCATAGAAAAAGGCCGGGAACACGCAATGAAGGAAGCGAACACAGGCTAATAACCAAAACTTTTTGCAACAATCACAGGGCTGGAAGGGGGGAGCTAGTTGGTGCAGCGCCCACCATTCTTCAAGGAGCACTCTGCAAGCTGCTCTAAAGGCGTACTCATAGCCTCCCTAGGAGACAGGTTCAACCTGACGGGGGTTCCACCTCTAGGAACAAGGAAAAACTCTCTCTTGAAGCCGGAAGCCGGCAGGAACGTCACTCTTTCCACCAGAGCGCAGCTCAGGTCGCTTAAAACACCGCAAAGCTTACTCTCAACCACACGCGTCCCAGCACGACGAGGCATAAAAAGCTCATTTCCCAAATGTCTTCTTAAATATCTTATGACTGAATAGATGCTGGGAGTGTGGAGGTGAGGGGGGTCATCGATAGGGTTATCGTAATCAACGATGAATCTAGCGAGGGGGTAGATGTCACTGTAGCGGGGTAAGGGTTTGAAGAAGAACTCCCTATCGACTCTATGCCCGAAAAGGTACATGATCGCCAGGTCGTAGCGGTAGCGGTTTCCACTAGAAACATACAAGTAGTCTATGTGGCCATCCCAGCCTCTTTTGACGTATTCTAGGTGTACGGGGGGAAGCTTCCTGACGGCGTCCTCCGCCACCTCAATCTCCGCTCTGGAAACCTCCTCGCACCTCTCAGCAACCTTGAGGCAGTAGTCTAGCATTGTGACCATTTTCTTCGGGTTGGAGAGGAGGTCGCCTATGACGGGGACTCTTGTTTTTACGTAGCGTTTGAAGACGCGGATAACGGGTGAAATCCCCTTCAGCAAGACGTCGGCGATGCTGAGCCTGATGGCGGAGAGATACTTCAAGTAAAAGTCGATTGGCGCCACCAGAAAGCTCACCGGAAACTTAGAAACGGAGGAGGCAAACGCGTAGTGGATCTGATGGAGCTGACGCAGCACCGCGCGACTCTTACAGGAAAAGTGGAAAGCCTTTCTAACCAGCTTATGGGCTTTAGCGTAGCACCTCAGCCAAGCATTCTTGGAAGGAACATGCCTACGGCCGCAAACAGCACACCTAAACGGTGAACCAAACACCAGGGCAATATACTCTACCTCGGGGTCATAACCCCTCACGCCTTCACCCACACCCACCACATCGCCCCCATGCAATTTCTCCAGCCAGCCTGGGTGCGGGCGGGGAAGCGGACGCCGTCAGCCCGGGCAGCTGTAGGGCGGCTGAAGGCGCGTCCACGAGGCACATGGAAGGGTTTGGAGGCAAGGACGGCGACTCCATCCACCACGTAACCCTCCCTTCGGAGGACGGGTTCAATCCTCAGCTCCAATTTCAATTTTGATTTTCTCAACCCCGGAGACCTCGGGGAACATGCAGGTTGAGCAGTAGATAACCTTGCTAGCCCTCCACTTGACCTTTCTAAGCCACGCCTCCTGCTCGTCCACGTCCGCAACAGCCCCGTCAGTTAACACCACAACCACATCCCCCTTCCTCACCTTACTATACACCTTCATCAAGGCAGGTGAGATCACCGTTCCACCCCCACCCTTCACCCTCGGCACCATTCCAGGCTTAACCCGGCACTCGCGCCTCACCCCATCATCGAAGAACACGGCGAAAACCCTCACAAGCCTCGCTGCGGCGAACAGCTCCGCGAAGAACTGGTCTATTTCCCTCTGCCCGATGCTGCCACTCACATCCACGACCGCGTAGATGTCAGGCTTCTTAAAGCGGTAGACCCCAGGGTACGATGGATGCTTACGTGAGGGCTTACGCCAGGTGGAAACCACGCTCAACCCCAGCCCATGCCTAACCATACTCCTCAGCTCAGCCCTCCAGTTAACCTTAGGCTTAATAGCCTGGGAGAGGACGAGTTCAGCGGTCCCCCTACCCGCCCCAGCCATCTTCAACATGACTATGGCTTTACGGACAGCATTCGTCAGCCCCACCTCCCCCTCCTCATACATCTCCCGATCCCCCTCCTGAACAACGTAACCGTCCAAGTCTCCGCTCACAACACCCTCAACAAGGTCCCCCTCCCTGTAAAAGCTACAGACATTGCTATGAGGGCAGATTGGACTGCTCGTGGAGGAGCATGCCGCACCGCCACCATGGTAAACGCTCCTGGGGTCGCCGCCCCCTTCAACTCCGGTCACGCCGTGAGCATTCTTCGAGAAGGGGTTTATGGGGCAGCTTCCCGGCGAGCACCCCGCAGACTTAAACAGCTTCATGAGAAGGACGTAAAGCTCCTCAGCCGACATGCTGAGCAGATCACTAGGGTTGATCCACCGGTGAAGGCTCACTCTAAACGAGAGAGGAAGGTCGTGGAGAGGGGAGGATGAAGCCACGTGGAAGCCTTCAGAGGATAGTATTTCGTTAACTATGCAGTCGCAGGCGAGATTATAGAGAACAGGGCACTCCACTCTTTTAACCCTTAAATGATGCTTCAAAGCCACATGCAGAACCTCGTGGAAAATGGTGAAAACCTTCTCGTCTGCACTCATCCCCCGCCATTGGGAAAGGTCAATGTAGATTACGCCGCCGCGAACCATCGCTGGGACAGGAAGCCCCTCCCTGGCGACCACCCTAAGCCTCTTAAGGATCAAGGCAAGCCAGGGAGCCCTAGCCATAAACGCCGTCTCAATGTGCTTCAAGTCACGGGCAACACCGCTTACAACCCTCTTAACATCGCCACCCAACCTAAACCCCCCAATCAACGCTCCTAGCGATCAGGTTTCCAGCCTCCCGGAAAACTGGGAAGAAGGTCTCCCTGTCAGACTTAACCAGCACTCTGAAGAAGTCTCCCTTAACCTCCTCCCTCAAGGAGGAAAACACGAACATGAGCATCTCACGGTGCCGCGTCAGGTGCCTGAGCAAGGGGAGGGCGGCTCGAACCCTCTCACCCACCCTTCTACTAAGCCACTCAGCGAACATCACGGAGAAAATGTACTTCTGGTCGATGCTGAAGCCGTCGAACAGCTCAGGGTTCCTGACGACCTCAGCCACGCTGGGAGTCGGGTTGCCGATGAAAGTTAGAAACTTATCGGCGACCTCCTCGCCAAGCAACCCCCTGCACAGCGCGGCCACAGCCTCCCCGTCAGCACCACCCCTGCAGCCGTGCTTCCCCCTCCTCCTTCCTTTCCCGCCATGCGGGTTCAACCCGTCACCCCGGCTGATCGAGGGGAGCATGCATGCAAGCTTCGTCCAGGACCTGGGAGTAGGAAAGTTCTCCAACGTCTCGGCGGCATCCAGCGGCGGGCGGATAAAGTCGTCCGGGAACCTTCCCAGGTAAGCAGCCACCCTCCTATCCCACTCACCATAAACCGCATTCATGTAGCTTATCCACTCGTCAAGCCTTGGCGCGTCAAAGTCGACACGTATCAGCCGGTTCATCAGGGGGGCGGGGAGCAAACGTGAGATGACGCTGTCCTCGGGGCGGTTCCCCGCCGCAACCACCCACACCCCCGGGTGAAACCTCACCTCCCCAGCCTTCCCGTCGAGCAGCTTGTAGGCGACAGCTATCACGTCTTCCCTCTGAACGTTCGTCAACTCGTCGAGAAACAGCACGCCGGGGTGCCGGCTGAACAGGACCGCCCACTTCGGAGGCTTATACACCATGTACCCGTTCTCCTCGCGTGGAACACCGATCAGCTCGCTGGGTTCCACCTCGGTCAGCCGGAGGTCGTAGAAGAGGAACACGTCGCCCTCAACGTCCCTCCCATCATACTCCACGAGCTCAAGCCTCATCCCCTCAGCGAGGAGATCCGCCACCCTCCTAACGGTCTCGCTCTTCCCCACCCCCGGCGGACCGAGGAGGAGGACGGGGTGAGGGTAATACTTAATGATCCACTCCTTCCTGATCCTAACACGGGTGGAACTTTTATTTTTCCTTTCATTTATTAAAACATCAACACGCATTTTAATATCAACCCCCATCTTATTTTTTTAATAAACACTTCTTGAAACGTGGGGGGAGCGGGCTGACCATCACGGTTAAAATGCGTCAAAGAAGAGAAGGAGCGATAAGCCTCGTCGGCGGGATCAGGTATCAGAGGACATGCTGATGAGCGTGCGGCTTACCTGTTCCCCCCATTAAATAATATGTGTTTCATCATTTATATATTTTTTCATTTCTAAGAAATTGTTTTGAAATAAAATAGATTGTTTTAGTTTATTAATACATTGCTTTGTTTTTTCTTTTTTGGGAAAATGTTTTAAACATTTCCAGACAATATTATTTTAGAGGTAATGTTTCAACAATATGAAATGCAGGTGGCTGGACGTGAACCTCGTAGTCACGCTGGGATTCGAGGAAAAGTACGCCCTCAGAGCCCTAATGAGGAGCAGCCTAGGGAGGGGAGACCGCTTCATAATAATCCTGCCAGACGACAAACACCCCAGAAGGGAGAAAGCCTACAACTTCATCGTCGAGGAGATAGTTAAAAAGGTATTCCCCGAGTTGGAAGTGGAGAGAGTGGAGGTTAACGTGAGAGACTTCTACGGGGCGATCCACAGGATAAGAGAGCTCCTGAAGGGGTTGAAGGGGAAAATAGTGTTGAACGTCAGCGGGGGGCTCAAGATCCTCATCCTCGAAGTGCTGGCGGCAGCATCCAGCCTGGGCTTAGAGGACGCCGAGGTGGAAATAGAAGACATAGACAGCGAGGACATAGACGTAAGGGAGGCACCCTTCGTGAGAGCACCCTTAAAGGTCATGTACCCCGTAAAGCTAGATGACAGCGACCTTGAAATCCTCAGGAAAGCCCGGGAGAAGGGGGAGCTGACGCTCAAGGAGGCAACGGAGGAGTTCGGGGCCCCCAAGGCCACCCTGTGGAGAAGGCTCAACCGCCTGGTCGAGCACGGACTCCTCGAGAAAGCAGACGACACCTACCACCTAAGCGAGCTGGGGCGCTCCAGAATATAAGCACGAGGAAGCTTCCAGCAGCGTCGACGGCGCAGTAGCCCACCACGCGTGCGTGAACCACGGTAGCTGACGGCTTCCCGACGGCCCCCGGCTCCACCACCATGACCGCTAAACCCGGACAGGGCGTAGAGTGCCGATCCGAGGCAGCCGCCAGCATCCGGCTCCATCCACATTGAGAGTTCAAGATTTGCCCACGCCACAACTTACCCTTCCGGCTTCGAGCTGGCACCATGGTGCAGGGTGAGGTTAGACGCTGGAGGAGGAGTTTACTTCGGCGGTTTAACATAAGACGGTGAAGGTATTTAAACGATTATAAATGCAACATGCGGCCGGCGGCAACACCGTAGCTTTAGAAGCGGCTGTTTAGGGTTTGCTACCGCGTTGGAGGTGTAGATTGGACGGTGCGCAAGGCGGGTGATGGTTAGAGGGTTTGGGTGAGAGGGGTTAGGCGGCGTCGCATTCGGGTCTTTCAGTAGGTTACACGGGTGGATTTAACGGTTTCCTCCGGGGTGGGTTTGAGCTTAATGGGGAGGCGCCTCTTGGGGCAAGGTATAATTCTCTCCGTGTCTGTTTTGCACGTTTCACCACTCTCTCCACTAGAGCATAGTCTAGGTTGTTTGAGACAGTGCAAAGCTTCTTTCGACTTCCACCTCGTCGTGGTTGAAGAAAAACCCCCTTTTGACCCTGTGTCCGAAGAAACATGTGGTTGCCAGACTGTAGCGGTAACGGTCACAACTTGAGACGTACAAGTAGTCTACGTAACCACCCCACTTCTTTCGGCGTATTTCATGCGTACCGAGGAGCTTCCTGACGGCATCCTTCACCACCTCGATCTCCGCCCCCGGCAACCCCCTCACACCCTCAGCAACAAATAAGACACAACCAAGACATAACGCTATTATAAAATATTAATTTAACATTATTGATTATTGATATTGTCGTGGTAGCCTGCTTTGCTGTGTCTTGGTTCTGAATTGCACTTGTTCATTTACTGGCTGAATGTTATTTAGGGTTCTGTTTGGTGGAGGGAACTTCTTTTATCTGGGTGTTTCATTTATGATTTATGGGGGTTGCGGAGCTTGGTTAGAGTTGGCTTTGAGAACGTTAAAGACGGGTTTTTCAGGAGGCTGCTCCAAGAGCTTGTGAGGCAGCTGTCCGAGGCTTTCGGAGGCAGCCTCGTATCCGTCGTCCTTTTCGGCAGTGTGGCGAGGGGGGAGGCTGGGGAGGAGAGCGACGTGGACGTGATAGTGGTCTGCGAGGACTTCCCTGAAGGGATATCTGGCAGGGTTGACATGCTTCTCCCGGTGCTGGACGAGGTTTACGCGAGAGTGGAGGGGAGAAAGCCGTTCATCCAGTTCCACCCGTTGAGGCCGGATGAGGCTTCGAAGTCCAGGCCAATATATCTTGACGTCTTGGAGGACGGGGTGATCCTGTATGATAAAGGGGGGTTCATTTTGAGGGTTCTGGGAAGGATGGAGAGGAAGCTCAGGGAGCTCGGGGCGAGGAGGGTTCACTTGAAGGATGGAAGCTGGATTTGGGTGCTTAAGCCGGGGATGAGGCTGGGAGAGGTTATCAGGCTTTAAACACATACGAGATGGCTAAGGCCTACATTGGAGACGCAGGTATCTCCCTCAGAGAGGCAAGGACAGCTTCGAGAACGGCGCCTACCACAGGGCTGTCAGGAGGGCTCAGGAGTGCGTGGAGCTATCGCTTAAAGGGGTTTTAAGGCTCTTCGGGATCGAATACCCTAAAAGCCACGACGTCTCCAGCGCACTAGATGAGGCTGAAGCACACGTCAACACCCCCAAATGGTTCAAGGAGGAGAAAGAGGAGTTAAAAAGGGCGAGCAGAAGGCTGGCCCAGGAGAGAGCGCTAGCATTCTATGGAGACGAACGCGCCTTCATCCCCCCAGAGAAAATCTACTCGGAAAAGGACGCTGAAGAAGCGATAAAAATGGCTGAGAAGTGCCTCCAAGCTGCAAGACGCCTCCTAGCAGAGCACGAGGAAAAAATGAAGCAAGGGTAAGACTGTTAAGGAGGGGGTCAGTCAAGTCGGGAACAATCCAAGCACCCAGTTTACCCGGGCATTTCCACCTCTCCAGCCACCACGACCACCCATCCAACCAGCCACTACCACTTAGAAGAGCAGACCACGCCGACCAAACCCAATCCTGCAAGCTAAACCCTCAAACCCCGCCCCCTTAAGTGTACTCTTCCCCCCTAAACTTCAGGTCTGCAAAATAATAATCCTTCTCTCGCAACCACCCGAAAAAAGGGTAAAAGCACGTAACTGAGGGGTTCCTCAACCCTCCTTTCAAATGAAGGATTACTGAAACGTTTCCATCATTAGCAATGAAGCATTTCACAAAATGTTAGAATTCTTCCAACTAGTACACGAAATGCAATGTTGAGGAAGCCTTAAAACGTGGTTAAGGCGGGTGCACGTGATCCTCATAGCCACTTCGGATTCGGCGAAACGCCTGAGAACTCTCCTGAGAGCCGGCCTCAAAAGGAAAACGACAAGCTCATAGTCATCCTCCCATCCGAAAGGAGGCTAAGGGGGAAAGCATCCATCAAAAAGCCTGGTTGAAAACCATTCCCAGATTTAGGAGTGGAGAGGTTTGAAGCCGACGTAAGAGGATTCTACAGAGCAAACGCCAGAATAAGAAAGCTACTAAAAGACGGGAAAGACGGAAAAAATAACCCTAAACATAAGCGGAGGATACAAAACTGGCCACAGAGCTCCTGCCGGCTGCGGTCCATGAGGAAAAGGGGGTGATGCTGAAGGCCGCTCGTGGGTGATGGAGGAAAATGGGGCTGTGAGTGCTAGGCGCCACCTGTGAGCTGAACGTCCTTGCTTTTTCAATGTTTAATCTAAATCGGTTTGGTTGGCTATGGCTTCTGAGAGAAAATTCTTTCGCATTGTTTTTAAGTTTAAGAAAAACGATATATTTGGAATTAGAGTAATTCGTCTCCTTGGGTGGTGGCTTGACGGGGGATTCTTCGCTGGGGGATGCTATCGACTCTGTTGAGGCGGTGCTGGAGCGTAAGCTTGTCGCGACGGTGAAGGACTCCAAGTATTACCTTGCTGATACGAGGATACCTGGGGTTCTCCTGTATGATCATCTCTCTTTAACCGCCGGGATAACTGTGGCAATGGTTAAGGAGCTACTTAATAGAGGGCTTAACGCTTCAGACATCTGCGGTGTTCAGGTTGAAATTGATGAGAGAGGGCTTGTTAAACTGGCAAGGATCTTGGGGCTATGCCACGATGTCGGCAAGGTTTTAGGGGAGAAAACCGAGTACCGCCTACACGTTGAGAGAGGGGTCGCATACATTAAGGGATTGCTAGACGAGCTTAACCCTCCAGAGAAATTAGTGGATTTAATCGTAGAGGCCTTGAACCGGCATCATTTGGATAGGAATCCGAAGAGTGTTCTTGAAAAGGTTTTATGCCTCGCTGACAGCTATGCTTCGGCGGGGGATAGACCGGAGCTATCCAAGGCCATGACAAGGGAGGAGTTTGAGAGGGTTATTAGCTCAACGGTTAAGCTTGAAAAAGAGCTTTTCGGCGAGGATAAACCAGTCAGGCTGATTCTAGGGGACGTTGACAGGATTAAATCCTACGTGTTCGAAACCAGCAAGATTCCAGAGATAAGAGGAGGAAGCCAGATCCTAGTTGAGCTGGAAAAGGGGATCAGGAGGCTTTTCTGCAGCGAGCTGTGCGAGGAGGCACTTATCTATTGTGGTGGGGGAAGCTTCCTAGCAGTTGTTCCTGCAAGCGAGGCTGAGCGCTTGGGGAGGATCATAGAGGAGTCCTACTTGGAGAGGACAGGGGTTGCAACTATAACTGTTGTCTGCTCCGAGCCGCTTGGATATGAGAACTTCGCTCGCGGAGTAGAACCCTACGATGATGAAAGCGTGTCCAAGATTGTTAAAGAGGTAAAGGATGGTGTAGCGGGGGATCTCGTCAAAAGCCATTTCTCCGTTTCAGAAGGGAGGAAAGGGTTCGGCGAGCTCGTTGCATCCCTCTCATCCGAGCTACGCTTGAAGAAGAAGATGAAGGAGCATGCCCCGTTCATACCCTCCATGCCGTTCCATAGACGCTGCGACTCGTGCGGTAAAAGGCCGGCTGAAACCACACACGAGGAAAGCTACAGAGGGTTGAAAGAAGTGTTCTGGCTGTGCGGTATATGTAAAGCCAAAAGGAAGGAAGGGGAGGCGAGGGAGAAGCTGAGGTTCGCGGAGGAATTCACCAAATGGTACAATAGCTATAAGGGGAGGAAGAGCTCTATAAAAGTTCCCTTCACATCCTTGGACGAGCTGGCTACACTCGATCCAAAGGGGAGAATCGCCTTCCTGTACGCTGACGGGAATGATATAGGGGATTTGCTTCAGAGAGCCAGAACCCCCGCCCAGTACCGCCACATATCGCAAACCCTAGAGGAAGCGATGAAAAATGCGTTGTTCAAGGCTATAATTGACGTCATGGGGGAGAAGGTGGAAAAGAAGGAAGTGCCGTTTGAAGTCATCGCCCTGGGAGGGGACGACGCAAGCGTCATACTTCCTGCACGCTACAGCTGGGATGTAGCAGTTAAACTAATGGAGGAAGCGGAGGAGCAGATGAGGGCGCTCGGCGAGGAGTTGAATCATCCCTTAACAGTATCTGTAGGGTTGCTCATAGCGGACGTGAAGTACCCCGTTCAGTTGATGGAGAAGCTGGCGGAGGACTTGCTGAGGGAAGCTAAGAAGCGTAGTAGGAGCGGGGAGCGGAGGGAGAGCGCAATATGCCACCTCTGGCTGCGAAACCCCCTGCTAGCCGAGAGCGCTAAGGACATCATAGACAGGACGTACACGGTGAGGGTTCACGGTAAAACAGCGCGTTTAACCGGCAGACCCTACACTCTCAGCGAAGCCAAGACCCTAACCGAAATAGCCGATAGTTTAAGCGTGCCGGCGACGCAGCTAAGGGTCATGGCCGAGTCCTTAAGTAAGGGAGTTAGGTTTTCAGAGAACCTTGTCCTGTATCAAATCGCAAGAATGGATGACCTGGCAAATATGGAGAAGGCTCTCAGAAGAATGGGAGGGCTGCTGAGGGAGGAGGCGGCTACGTTTTGGGTGGTGGATGCAGATGGCGTCTACGGTGAGCGAGGAGGCTACGTCACCCCACTACTCGACGTGATAGAGCTTGTGGAGTTAAGGGGTGGTTGAAGTGGCCAGGATATACGTGGAGATGGCTTTTGAGTTTAGTTCAGCTTTTCACACGTCCGGGAACCGGGCGGAGCTATGGGTTGACAAGTGCTTAAATCTAGAAGACGGGGAGTTGGTGATTCCAGCCACGTCCATAAAGGGGTGGATGAGGGAAAACGCTGAGAAAACCCTTAGAGGATTAGGCTGCAAGGTTTGTGATGGGTCCACTCCCCGCACCCAGTGTGGGGAATGCATAGTATGCAAGGTTTTCGGGTCCTATATGAGAAGGGCTCCTGTTCGCTTTCATGACGCTAGGGTGCGGGAGGGCTACGTCGTAGAATCCAGAACTGGGGTTTCACTAAGCAGGTTTAGGAGAACGGCTCTCGAGAGAAGGCTCTTCACGCAGGAAGCCGCATGGGTTGAAGAGGTAAAGTTCACGGTGGACGGCTTCTTCCCGAGCGAGGAGGAAGCTAAGAGCGCCGTAGCCCTCCTATGGCTTTCAGCGAAAGTTGGGGTTGCCATGGGAGCCTCTAAGACGAGGGGTTTAGGCTGGCTGTCGCTGAGAGAGTTTAAAGCTAAGGTGGATGGCCGAGAAGTAGGCGAAGAGGAGGTTGCCAGCATAGTTGAGGGGTGGGTGCAATGATCGAAAAATGGTGCTGTGTAAAGCCGGAGAGCGTTGTAAGGGTTGGGGTTGTTAAAACGGCCACCCCGTACTTCGACACGTTAAGCTACATACCGGGAAGCGTGTTGAGGGGTGCGGTGGCAGAGTGGCTCTCCATGAACGGCAGGGAAGGAGACATAAAGGCGTTCGTTGAGAACGTACGTTTTGGATGCTTCACCCCGTCAAGCTTAAGTCCATATCGCTGCCATTCCCCATGAGCGCGCTTGAATGTAAAAGGCACGGCTACTTTACGAGCGTCCCAAGCGGTGTTACCCCCGGGCATGGTATAAGAGACCTCCTTCTACTCTCCACAGCCTACTTCGAGCTCAAAAGGCAAGGGGTGAAGCTACCTGTCCCATTAAACCTTAGATGTTTAAGGGAGGGGTGTGGAGGGAGACTGGAGCAGGCGAGCGGCTTCTACACCCGAACTAAGGATGGGTGGGTCAAGTGCAGCGTGGAAAAAACCGTTCAGACCAAGGTTGCCCTCAGCAGGCATAGGAGGGGAGCGCAGGAACACGCGCTCTATAGCGTGGTCGGCATTAAACCCAAAGGGTACTTCACGGGGAGAATATGGGTTAAAAGTGAAGAATACTTGGAGCTGGTGAGGGTGGCGGTTGAGGAGGTAGGTATAGGATCTCTGACGACTCGAGGGTTCGGCAGGGTAAAGTTGAGTTTCCCCTCAGAGTTAAGCCTTCCCGGTGTTGAGGAGCGAGTGGCAGCGTTCAACAGCAAGCTGAGGGAGGTTTGGAGTAGCCTAGCTGAGCTGGCAAGGGTTTCGGGTAGCCGCGCGTCGGAGGAGCCCGAGTACACTTATTTCTCAGTAGACCTCTTATCCCCCGCAATATTCAGGGAAAGGGGGCTTCCATCGCTTAAGCTCAGCCTAGGCGGCGAGTTTGAACCTGTCCTATGGATGGCTCAGCCGGCATTCGTCGGAGGCTTCTCAACTGCCTGGGGGATCCCTAAGCCGGCCGAGCTGGGGGCATGCATGGGGAGCGTCTACGTTTTTAGAACCAAGGCTTCGGAGGAGGAGATTTCACCTTTCCTCAGGAGGCTTGAGGAGGAGGGGGTTGGGGAGAGGGTTGATGAAGGATATGGAGACGTTTTGATTTGTCACCCGTTTCACTGCGAGGTGATGCCAGTTTGATGAGTCAAAAAGTTCAGATGAAAATTAACAGTAAAATTGACGAAATAGTGGAGAAAGCGCATAAAATCGTAGAGGAAACCAAGATTTATAGCAAAGAAGGGCTATCCCCGACGCAAGTAAGGAACTTGCAGAACATGGCTAACGCCACAGACTCCATCGAAGCCTTAAAGAACTACATCTACTACCAGATGGGGCGCTCTAGGGGAAAGGAAGGTCAAAAGGAATGGCTATTTGGAGGATTCGGGAAGAAACTTCTGAGGGATCTCAACGAACTTGGCAGCCTGCTAGACTTAGATATGCTAAACGTCGGCGAAGAAGAGAGAAAAATGGCGCACATGCAGGCTATAAGACTCTACCTAGGTTTTCTTGCAAGATATTACACCTATAAGAAAGAAGCGAGCGGAACGTAGAGGTGGTCATGTGAGCTTCTACACGTTTAAAAACAGGTACTTCATCACCGGGAAGATCGTGGCGGAGACCCCCATCCATGTTGGGGCTCAAACATCGCTGATGCCTACGGTCTCGGAGCTACCAGTCCTTAAAACCCATACCGGCTTACCATATATCCCCGGCTCCACCCTTAAAGGAGCCGTAAGGGCCTTTACGGAGAAAATACTCAGAACATTGAAGAAGATGAACCCTAAACTAGACATGTGGGCCTGCAACCCCCTAAGTGAAGATGGACAGTGTGTAAACGACAGAAAAAAAGAGAAGCTGGTAATTAAGCACACCGTTAATGGAGTATTCAACGATGAGAAGTTTTCCGAGGAGATTCTAGGTTTAACCTGCACTGCTTGCAGGATCTTTGGTTCAAAGTGGGTTGCGTCGAGAGTGCTCTTCAAAGACGCCTTGCTTACTAATAGCAGCGAGATGATCCGCTTGGTTGAGGTTCGAGACGGGGTTGCAATAGACAGGGATACGGGGACAGCGAAGGCCAGGATGAAGTTTGACTACGAGGCGGTTCCGAGAGGAGCCGAGTTCAGCCTCCAAGTGGTCTTCGAAAACGCTGAGAAATGGGAGGTCGGACTGCTACTTCTAGCGTTAAAATCGATGGGTGAAGGGTTCCCGATAGGTGGGATCGCGAGGGGAGGGCTAGGATGGGGAGCGGTTAACATTGAAAAAGTGGAAGTGGTAAGCGGAAGCAACCTGCTAAGCTACCTGAAAACAGGGAAGAGAGAAGCATGCGATCCTGAAGAGCTCATCGACGAGTTTGCCAGGAGGGTGGGTTAAAGTGCATAGGCAGCTTTGGAATGTGATGAAGCTTGACTTTAAGATAAAACCAAGATCCCCCTTGCTTGTGAAGTCCGGCACCGAGCCGCTGGATCCATCCCTCCCAGACATGTACTTCGTCCGGACGGCGACGTCTCAAGGAGAAGCCATCTATATTCCCGGCTCATCGCTTAAAGGGGTCTTCAGATCCTTCACCGAGAAGATTTTGAGAACGATTAGTAAGTCGGCGTCATGCGACCCCCTCAGCTCCTCCTGCGGTAAAAGGCTTGAAAAAGAGGAGGACGCCGTTAAGATATACGGGGAGTCATGTTACGTTTGCAAAATGTACGGGAACACCAAGCTTAAAGGGAGAATAAGGTTTTCCGACGCCTACCCTGAGGGAGGGGTGAAAACGGAGGTCAGGTACGGGGTCGCCATTTCAAGGCTCACGCAAGGCGTCGCCCAAGGACCATTCGAAATGGAAACAGTCGTCGAAGGAAGCTTCAAAGGGTCGCTGACGCTGGAAAACTTCGAGGCATGGCAAGTCGGCATGATCGCCTTAGTCATCAGAGCGCTAAACGACGGAGTGCTAAGGGTGGGTTATGGGAAGAACCGCGGGTTCGGCGAGGTCGAGTTTTCAGTCGGAAACGTCATGTTCCGCCTCGCGAAAAAGGAGAAAATGCCGGAAGACGAGGTATGGGGTGTGGGGTGCTACGTTGAGGATGACGGCTACAAGGTAACGCTCGGAAAAGACGATAAGATTTCAGGCCTCCCCAAGCCAGACAAGGTAGTAGACGCCGTAGTGTTCGAAGAACGGCTTTACTCTCCTACATCATGGGAGAACATAGCCGAGAAGAGCATGGAAACCCTAAGGGCTTTCAGTGAAAGAATAACCCGGAAGTAGCGAGGTGCTACGATGGTCTCCGTCTACCATGGAAAACTCCAAAAAGAGGAGTTAACCGAGATGGTTGAATCGCTCCCAAACACGCTGCACGTCTGCTGGAGTTTAGAAAAGATAGTTTTCGGGAAAGGTCCCCCAGAAGACGTGCTCGAAGAAGGAAGCGTGTTTAACGAGTCATGCGAGGTCAAGTGGAGAAAGGGAAAGGACGGCTACGAAGTACTGGTGGTAAGCGACAAGGAAGCAAGCTTCAAGGAGTTAAGCCCGGTGGAAGGAAAGTGGGATGCCAAGAACATAACAACACACCTCATATCCCTAACGGACCGCCGCTTCACCCCAACCCTAAAAGAATACCCTGAAGTCGGGAGCGAGGCATCACTAGAGTGCAGGCTTATCCGCCTCAACGGAAACCCCCTGCTCATTAGCCCGAGAAAAATAGCTAAGCCCTCAGGGAAGGGGTGAAAAATGTCGTCTAAACCCTTCACGTTCATCCCCATACCACGGGAGCCGCCCTCGAAATGGAAGATCACACCTCACATCGAATTCCAGCACTTAACAGGAAAGGTTGACCTTGAAGTGGAAGTCTCATCCGAATACCTCTTCGTCGGCTCAGGAAGCTACGAGTTCAACCCCAGACGCAGGCAGGGAGAAGCCGACGTCTGGCACGTCTTCCACCGCAGCAAAGGCACCATATGCATACCTGGAAGCAGCATAAAAGGAGCAGTCAGAACCCTAGTCGAAGCAATATCAAACTCGTGCGTTTCAACCCTAAAATCCAAAGAGAGAAAAGCAGTAGGGAAAAAGCACGCCAGATGCAATCCTGAAGAAGGAGAGCTATGCGTAGGGTGCAACCTTTTCGGAGCCGCAGGGTACAGAGGGCGCATCTCCTTCTCCGACGCCTTCCCCACCGGCGACGTAAAACTGGTCAAAGTAAAAATAGGGGAACTGTTCACCCCAAAAAGGTTCAAAGGACGCAAAATATATGAAAACAGAAGGTTCCAGCCCCTAGACAGCCAGCACCCAGAAGCAAACCACCGCTTCGTCGAGGCAGCACCCAGAAACACCAAATTCAAAACAACACTACACTTCGAAAACGTCTCCGAAGAAGAACTAGGAATAGTCTTCCACGCACTAGGCTGGAAAACCGAAGGAGACAAGGTAAACACCGCGTTCAGCATCAAGGTCGGCGGAGCAAAACCAAGATGCTTCGGAGCAGTCACCATCAAACCAGTAAAAGCCACCACCTGGAACATAAAAAACCTCAAACCATCACTAACAACATACACAGGGAAAAACCTCACACAGTTCATCAAAGAATGCCTCTCCAAAGGAAAAAAACTCCTCCACGAAGACGCATACAACAAACTACTGGAAGCCCTAACCCCGAAAAGCCAGCCATGCCCAACGAGGGAATACTAAATGCCCGGGATAAGCGAAGACGAAAAAGTAAAACTTGCAGAAGAAATATCAAAGCAGCTCACCAACGTAGGGCGAACAGAGTGGAAAACATGGGCAAACTACGCAGCCAGCAAAGGACTCGAAAAAGCACTAGAGTTCGCCCTCACCCTCTCAAGGTCACCAACCCTAAGACCAAGGCAAAAAAACGCATACAAAACAATACACAACACCATGAAAAACTTCAAAAACAAAATAGAAAAACTCCCAGAAAAAAACCAGCAACAAGTACTAGGATACGTAGAAAGATGGATCATAGCACGAAGAGCACACCCATTGTGAAAAACAACCAACACCTAACCCAGAAAAACACCAGCTCAAAACCAATAGCAAAACACCAACCTCAGCCACAAACCCACTGAACACCCAATAACCCGCTCATGATTTTTTTATAACCATGATTATAATAACAGCTATCATACAAACAGCTATTATACATAAACCTCGCAGAAACCTAACAGCCAAATAACGCAAATACTAACAAACACGAAAAGAACGAGGAAGACCACTACGATCGCCCAAACCCTCTCCGCCAACCAAACTCAACATAAAGCAAAAATAATAATAAAAACCTACGGCAAAACCCTCAATAATACAAAAACACTTTTCTGCAAAAAGAATTTCACTAAGTCCACCGAACAATCTCTTAATCACTTAGAGACCCTTACAACCGAGACAATTGATGAAACATATCATTCCTTTTTATTCGCTTTAACTTCTATGGTCTGATAATTCTCTTTTATATTTATATGTTTAAAAAATATTCAAAAAAAAAATCAAGACGGGGCAATCCATTTGATGAATTAAATTTTAAGCAAAAACATTCTTCCAAACCGGACCTTCCATCAAAAGAAAATATTTCTAAAACAATTCATCCTTTCTCGTTTCCTTCAAACCAGCCTTCACATTCTTACCAACAAATTTTATTTTATTTAATTTTTATTCTTTCTTTAATGACTTTTAAGAATCTTTCACTAAAAATCTCTTTTTGATAAAAAGTAGTCATCTCATTATTCAGTAAATGGAAAAATATTACGAGAAAAACCCTAAGATTTGGTTAAAGCCATCGGTTTACTACATCTTATCATGCCCATTCCTGCTGTTCTTCTTATTCCCGTATTAGTATACTCTGCCATCTTTAGAAGAGCAGCTATTGTTTTTGCGTGATTTTCATCATATACTTCTTCCTTAATGGCAAATCTAACTTTTCCGGTAAAACCCACTATCCACCTGTTCATTAAAGGATCATCATAAATTCTATGCGTCTTTATTCCGTCTGGGAAGCCCGTAACGAGAATTGCATTTTCAGCCCATTTAACTGCTCCCCAAACATCTATTATTATATCAGAAAAAGATGACCATATTCTTGCAAGATTTCTAAACATTAACGACGGGAGTGGTAAGGGAATTGTTGCACTTTCATGACGTACTATATAACTACATGGTTTATTAATCGGTTCTTTTTCCGAACTTGTTAAATATGTCTTGTAATAGGGGCAGGTAGGGCAACAGTCATGTATTGTACGTCTAAAAGCTGTTGGTGTTATAAATCTTATAGCGAACTTTGTTGGTAGACTCTTTACACTAGAAACTATATCAGAAAACCTCAGTATGTTAATTATAATATTGATAAGTTTTACTTTAATATTACCTAGTTCCAGCTTAAGATTTGGAGAGAGAACAGCTCTTTTAAAAACCTCTGAGAGTTCCTTGTCCATTATAGTAAATGTTACGTTAACGGTTGAAGGAGCATTAAGTTTTCTATAAATAACCCCTTTTGAACGCCCCTCAGCTATAAAAGGAGTTGCAGACCATGGTACTATCTTTTTAGAAGAATGTAACTCTTCGGCTAAGTCATCATCAACAGAACGTACTAAATTGTGAAATAAGTTGAAAGAGGTAAAACCTGAAAAACCCTGAAAGGTAATGTCCTCATCAACCATTAAATTTAACGTGAATGATGTCATATATTTCATTTTTTACCCCACACAGACCATAGCTTCTTTATGTAGTAGCTCAAGTTTTGCTTTTATCGTCGATAATAGAATGATTATTTTAAAACTGAAAAATTTCTCATTTTTATCTGGAAAATAAATTGGTCTAATGACTTGCTTTGGTTTTAACATTTTATTAGAGAAGCATTAAAGCTCTATGAGCTGCCAGTACTTCATTATCCTTTAATATGTTAATTTCAATTCCTGTAACATCTTTTCTTAATGATTGAAGCTTGGCAAGGGCATTGTTAAGGTAGAATGGTTCCCTGTTCTTAATGCTTAATGCTAATTCTATGAGAATGTTAAAAACCTGAGACCTATATTGTTCTCTCCGGGCGGTATTAATCAGATCGATTATCATCCTCTTAAAACTCCAAAAATGTCTTCCTAATTGCTTATAAAATTCTAAGGTGTCCATCAAACTGAATTCCTCATATCCACGTGGGTTCTTTGGTGCACCCTTTGTTAAATCGTAATTGATAAGAAGGGTTGAGGGCATAATCCGGTATAACATATAAATTGCTGGAATATCGAGAAGACATAACAAAGAAAGAGGAAGAACTACTGCAGGTAATGCTAAACGAAAAATATCCTGCATTTCAAGATTAATAACATTAACTATGCGCTTCACAAGTGCTAACATCTCTATAGCTTCTAAGTGAGAAAGACGCCTTCCAATCGGTGGAGAGAATACTAGTTGAGTCAATGCATTATTAACTTTCGTGTTTATGGAGTAATTAGCTAATCCAAAATATGCGAACGGTAAAATTGGATTAACAACATAGGTTGCCGACTCATCCCATTTTCCCTTATCCCATACTCTTGATCCCTTTGACCAGTAAGGTGAAATACCGAGGTATAACGTAGCATAATAGTCCTTTTCTGCTGCCTGTATCTTCTTTGATATGGGTTTAAAATTCCATGGGAAACGGAACTTATTCATGGATTCAAGATATCCAATAAATACAGCATACGCCAAAATGTTTGTTTTTCCACATTTTCCACTAAAACCACAATCTCTCTTCCCAGTACAATAGACGCATACAGAATGAGGATTCTTAATATACCATGCCTTATTCCCCACGTTTACAAGAAAATTTAGGTTATCAGCTATAGAAAATTTTCTTGAACCCTCGTTTCTTAGCTTGTTAATAATCTCTCTTCCTAACTGGTTGCTTGACATTTTTGACTTAATACTTAAGAAGATTTCTTCTCCCATTTTTACCTCAAACTTTATATTCGGATCAACCTTTAATCCAATGTCCATAATTGCATATGTGAGTAAAGTATCGAGAACTCGGTCCCCTGTAGTTGGAAGATTTATCTGAGTCACCTTTCCATCACCCCTAAGAACATGCTTAACCTGCTAGGTTTTCCTCCCCTTTTCATTGAGGCTAGATTATCTGATATCATTATTGGTTGAAGAATAGATGCTACAGCGAGACGTAGTGAAAGTGGCTCCAGCCAACCATCTATAATTGTTATAATAGACCCTAGCGTGTTAGCTACATCATATCCACTAATCAAATTCACGTCTTCAAAGTAATTAAGCTCTTTACCGAATACGAATTTTTCAATCTCAGAGGATACAAACCTCCATTTATTTATCATGCGAAACTCTCTCCCTGCCAGTAGATTTAGCAGGTAGCCATAAGTAGGAGCTCTCATCTCGTAATACTCATGACTTATCTGAAGACCTTCATGATGAAGATATACTGCTGCTGAAATTATCGATGAAAAAAGCTCAATTTCATGTTCATCTAGAGAAGACCTATCACTTAACATGCCCTTAACGTAATTATGAATTAGGAACGAGCTCACCATTTCATGCCTATAGAAGTTCCTGCTCCGAGACTGATAGTTCTCACATAGTTTCCCAACGTCATGGTAAAGAATAGCTATGCTGCAAAGCTCCCATAAAAACTTCAAATCCACGCTTATATGTAAAACACTTTCAAGAATCCGACGAATAGAAGGCATATACCTGTTTGATATCCTCTTCCATTCATTCCAACATAACGTTACGTGTCTAACATAACATTCTTTGTTTCCTTCGCCAACTGGATGATATGACACTATTACTGGCTCATTACTTCCATCACCACATATGCCCTTAATACCCCGCAGCGGACACTCCTTAAACTCACACGTCCACCTATTCATCTTTTAACCCAACCATTACATCATAAAACTTTGGATTAACAAGATAATTGCTCTCCTCGACTCTACGTAATGGAACTCTCTCAACAAGGTAGCAACATTCACGTTTTAAATGATCCTCTACTATTACTGGTTTTAATTCTATCATTGAAAACTCCTCATTAAAACTATGTTTAAGAAACGATTTAGGTTGCTGCCCATCTCTTGAAGTATATGGGTAATTCAAAGTAAATGAGTGAAGCCGCACGAAATCCTCCTTGATCCCTACGCTTTTATTATACTCTATTAACGAGAGCAGCTCTTGGTAGCTTACCTTTTTTTCTTCGACAATATGGTACAACCTGTACTTACCTTGGTTTCGTAGATCCGCTCCATCCTCCTCCAACTCATATACTGGAATTTTTTCATCCTCTGAAAATGCTACCAACATAACAAACGCATTTGGACGTGCTGAAATCCGCCTTAAAAGCCGCCAATCAACACTAAACGTCGAGAATCCCACTCCCTCAAGATAACCTAAATATAACCTTAATGTACGGAGCTCATCGTCTGAAATTCTCCTCCTAAAAACTTCATAGTTTTTATCGATCACATCCATCGAGTAATCAAAATCAGTTAATGAAGAAACTCGATGTTCATTATCTCCATCATTCAAGATCTTACATGCTTTCTCAACAAGATCCTTTTGATAGGGTGCATGAACCCCATCATAACAGAAGATATCTATCTTACCATCCGTCTCGTATATAAAACGTGCGCACCTTCCTGATCTCTGAACAAGAGCATCAAGAGGAGCTGCATCGGTCAATAGCCAGTTTGCAGATACGTCAAGACCGGCTTCAACAACCTGAGTCGCTACTACAATCACAAAATCAAAGCGCTTTGCCCCAGAAGGAGCACAATTGTCACAATAAACTGTATACTTTCCACCTTTCTCCTCTGCTACATATACTGGAAACTCTTCGATCTGCTTTCCACATTCTTCACATTCAGGTCTTTTCATCAGTTTTACAATCAGACGGGACTTATTCTTCCTATCTTTCTTCACATACCGGGAGTGTAATAAGGCGAGCAGCCCATTAGATTTCCCATTAGCAGAAAGTGTATCAACAATCACGCTGTATATGTCCTGAGCTCTTCTAACAGTATTACAAACTATAAGAATTCGTTTATTAGCAACTACTTCCGGAGAAAATGTCCTTCGCACATAATCTATAATATTCTCTTTGTGTAAATGGACTTCCTTAATTTTACCTCTATAAAGCCCTAAAGCTTTTCCCCTAGTTGGATACTCATAATACTTTATACCTTCAAATACCACATCTTTAATTGGCTTAGGCATGGTGGCAGTCATAATTATAGTGGGAACACCGGACTTTGATAGCACGCGAAGAACCCTATTCATTACTGTATGAGCATACAAGTAGTCATCTTGAATCATGTGTGCCTCATCAAAAACAACATAAGATGTAGAGATGGTTCCCGCGGGGAACTCCAAGTGATGACCTGTACGGGACTTCCGCGCATAAGCATAAATAAACGTATCAAAAGTCGATATAACTGCATCAGCATAAAAGTAATATGTATCCGACTCCCCATGGAAATCATTTACAGATAAGTTTAGATGTGGCTTAAGACTACACACACATTCAACATCCCTTCGAATTCTCTCCGTCTGCTGAGATGTAAGTGAGCGAGTTGGCAATGTATAAACCATACCTCTCGTAAACCACTTTTCCGTAAAAGCCTCTCCTAAGAAAACTACTTCCCCTATCTGCGTTTTACCATATCCACATGGAAGACGTATAAGAATCGGAACAGACAAATCCTGTGCTTCTTCAAAATGCCTTTGGAGATCATCGATTATTTTTTCCTGCAACGGTCTCCTATCAAACTTATATCCTTGCCTCTTCGCAATCTCTTTTAAAAGATCATACCAGTTTTCTTCCTTTATCTCGATGTTTCCCAAATGTCCTCACCCGTGAACGTCATTTAATTTAAGAAATTTGTCATCTTATTTTGTCTTTAACCTCTTTTTTATGCAGGACAATCCTTGTTTCTCCATCACCCGCTCCATCAATAGAATACACTTCATAGCTACCCTTAGATACTACTGGAACGTTCGTCGGCTCAAATATTTCTCTCCCTTTGCGCTTAGCACTATGTAAAAGAGGAAGTACAAAATTAATTTTAATAGCTCTATTCTTCTTAGTAATTTTCGTTTCATGTATTAAACGTAGATTAGGGTATAATGGCTCGATCAGGTATCCTCCAGAATACTGGTTAAGCGCTTCATGCAACGTCTCAACCCATACAGCAGGTTCCTCAACTGGCACATAAGTATTAACTGTCGCCCGTTTCCCAACCTTTCTCACATATTTCACATGCTTAACCGATAATACTCCGCCTAAAGCCTCTGTAGATCCAATCCTATCAATCATCTTTAAAGCTAAAAGCACATCTCTCCATTTGACCTCTCTACATCCATATTCACTAAGTTTCTCATTAAGTTCTTCAATACTTACCACATAGACAAGTTCCATCTCGTTAGAGAACACTATGTCATGCTTAAATGCATCGTGAAAGCTTGAAACAGCCTTAATGAAGGCTTCACCGGAAAGCCCCATAACGCTGGAAGCATATACTTTATTCTGCTCAATTGCTGGGACAATACGTAAAATCTGTGAGGTCTTAACCAAGGGAGATAATGGACGTACAAATCCATAAGATGAGAGCTCAACGGCCTCCATTAGAACCTCACGTGCACTTCGCCCTTTAATTAAGGTCTCACCGCTTTCTATACCCAGTATTATCCCTAAACCCTTAGCTAATGCGCCAAGAATTGTACGTGGTGAAGGCAGCCTTGAAGATAACCGAATGCCCCACGATTCCCCATACCTAACATAAAAAAGAGGAAGAAAAACTTTCGCACTAAATATCTCCAAATTTTCAGCTCTCCAGACGCATTATAACCTCGTTGAAACCATCAGCAGGTCTTTCCATAACTCTTAACTCGAAATTCTTTTCTTTCCATCCCTTGTATACTTCATCCTTGGACCATACATACATTACTATGTTACTTTGCAGGGCATCTGACACGCTCTGGTAGAGCTTAGCATTCTCCTTAACATATTCAGGGTAAAGTGGGTGAATTGGAGCAGGTATTGGTTTATCGCTGAGAATCGTTATAACTTCCAGTACATCTGCTACCGGTAACGCCCTTGCCAATGACGCCCCACAAGCCCCAGTTATTAATGGAATATAAGCCTGAACAGCTATTTTTTGCCGCCTTACTCTTTTCGATTGATCATCTATTGCACGCTGCTCAGTAAACGAGTAGCCTATATGTTTAAGATCGAGTAATGAGGCAAAACCGTAAAGACCGGCAGCATAGGATCTTGGATACGGCATCTGCCAACCCTTTAACTCATCCTTCTTTACACCCATACGTTTAGCAGCTTCATCTGTTATTTCACGAATGTTCCTCGTATGTTGCATAACCCTAAACGGTGTAGGTGAGCCGAAAGCATCAATCACTTCATCATTTAACAATGGTAACATCCATGAAAACTTGATTAATGACTCTCTCCTTAGCATCGGATCAGCTCTCAAAAATCCATGAACATCTTCCCCAGCACATTCATTAATTATGTCAAGTTCACTACGAGCCTTACCTTTCTCGCTAGGTATTCGAATAGCCTCCAAATTTCTACATAATTTGCAGAAATCCTTTTTATCTCCCAGCTCAACCATGTTTACAAAGTGCCACCGTTTAACCATAAGTCCACTAATCGCTACGGCCTCCTCGAAAACATCCCATTTACCATCTTTCCTGCGGTAAATTATGGGAACACGACGTATCTCCTCAGCCCTCTCATTGTTAAGATCATGCATGTTTAGAAGAGCCTTAACAGTTACCCCAACATACATTCTCACTCACCAACTTCCTTTCTCCAGCAAAGTGGACAACTAGCAACAACCAGACCTGAAAGAGCTTTAATGAAATCAGAACCTAATATATTATAGTACTTCAAAACTTGAGCTTCGTCGTCTTTACTTGGAAGATAAAGCCTACCTATGTCGCTCTTATACCTCTCATCCCTTTTAAGCGCGTCCAAATTTCTAAGAGCTCTTCCGATAAGTTCAAGAAGCTTAGCTCCACTACGTATAAACTTCAATTCATAGTAATACTGTTTAATCTCGCAATGAACGACCAAATAATGAAAAATCTCTGCTACTCGTTTTACAGACTGGTCAGTAACAGCTTCAAAGAGCAAATCCTTGGAAGTTCCTTGCACTTGCTTCTGCGAACTCATATTCAATCACTCCTTCTTTACAGAGGACGTTCTCTATTAATTCATTTTCTTTAAAAAATTTTCTTCTTTAAGAATTTTTATCAGAAATCTAATTCTGATATAAAATCCTGCTATTAAAGTGTCCAGAATACGCTTCAATAAACTTAATAAAAACAAATTATTTCTCATCCTTAACACCTCCTACAGATCCTATAAGCTTCACAGCTATAGCATTTCGCAATGTCTGGGGGAGGAGGTGGAATTTCTTCTTCTAAAACGATTCTTTTAATTTTTGATAAAATATCCATAACTTTAAGCTTAGCTCCATTAGTAATTTTTACTACCCTACTAATTTTTTCATCTGGATATTCTATTATTCCTTTTTTTACTTCTACTCCAAAAATATCCTCCAGTAAAAGAGCATGAGCTACAAGCTGAAGGTAATGTCCCGAATATAACCTTTTACACCCGCCAAACTTAACCTCAATAGGAATAATCTCCCCATTTTCATAAGAGAAATAATCCACCACTCCGATAAGCCCAAGTTTCTCAGAAAACAAATGAAGACTAAAATAATTATTCTCCTTTCTCTTCCTCCATTTTTTCTCAAATTTTATATGCTCTTCCTCTCCTCGTTCCATTTTTACTGTCGGCAGAAATCTAGCCC
The DNA here is from genome assembly GCA_029258835.1 of Thermoproteota archaeon. GTDB lineage: Archaea > Asgardarchaeota > Jordiarchaeia > Jordiarchaeales > Freyrarchaeaceae > Freyrarchaeum. The sequence goes on from JAPDJY010000036.1 coordinate 48,262, forward strand.
TCAAAACATACCTGAAGTAAATTTTCCTCTTGCAGTAGGCGTACTGCCTTACGTCCTCGGCCGTGAAGTAGACGTTCAAGTGACGATCACCTCCTCAGCCTCCTCCACCTCCTCCAGCTTCGAAACCGTGATCAGCCCCTCGTAGCACCTCCTGCAGAGCGGGAAGATCCTCACGTCGCACATGCTCCCCTTAACCAGCCTTCCAAGCTCTATAGCAAGCATCTCAGCCACGTTCCTGCTAACCTCCCCGACGTAGACGCTCTTCTGAAGCCTCCTAAACCCGTACTCCCTCAGCGTCAAGGCAACCCTCCCCCTCAGCCTGTCATCGCTAATATCATACGAAACCAGGAACACGCCTACACCCTCCTAGTGCCAGGTGAAAACGTAAGGCTCATACCTTGGAGCCTTGCCGAGAAGGTAGCGGACGATCATCCTAGCCTGCCTGAAGATCACGTTCTCAAGCGGGATCATGCTCCCGTCAACCCTAACCTCACCCTTAAACCTGTCGTTCAAAGCCTTCAACAGCCTCTCCCTACCCTTCCCCTCAAGCACCACCCGTCCACCCTCAAACTTGAAGTCCTCCCTGCCCAGAACCCTCCTGGAGAAAAGCGAGATCACAGCCCTGTCAACGGCAGGCTGCCTGAACTCCTCCGAAAGGTCAAGTATCAGGGAGGGCTTCCCCGACCTGTCAGCGTGGAGAAAGCCGGCGTAGGGCTCAAGGCCGCACGCCGCAACAGCCGAAAGACACCTCCCATCAAGCACCGTGTAACCATAGCTCAAAGCAGCGTTAACCGGGTCCCTGGGAGGCCTCCTCTCACGCCTCTCAAACCCAACCCCCTCAGGGAGGAGGAGCCGCACAGCCTCATAGTAAACCTTCGTCCCCTCAGCCTCCAAGCCCATAACCTCAAACCTCACGTCGTCCACCGTGTCACCCTCCACCCCCTCAACGTCACACGCAATCCTGAAAACCTCTGAGGCAGCCTCCTCCAGGACGTCCGCAAGCTCCCTGTCACTCCGACCCCTACTAGCAGCAAAGTAGCGGAGAAGCTGAGCCTTATTAACAAGCCCACCCCTAACAAACCCCTTAGCAAGGTGAACCCCCCTCCCATCACCGTAAGCAGCCATCTGCTCCCTCCTAGTCAAAACAGTCCCATGCATGAAAAAGCCGTGAAGCAAAGCCACAGGCCTCCACCCACACATAAAAAGAACAGGAACCCCGTTCTCAGCCAGAAGCTGAACAGCATCACTGGAAATAGAAGCCCTACCAGAAACAATAACCTCCGTAAGCTTGGAGGCAGGAACCTCACGCAAAACCTCACCATTACACGTAACCCTAACCAGCCTACCCTTACGCCCAACCTTACACCCATGACTCGAAACCCAAAGAATCAAACAGCACACCCCCTAAACCTCACACAAAACAGGCAAACCCTGAAGAGAGTAAAGGTCCAAAGCGTAAACCTCACCCCCACCTCCACCACCCCCGCCAACATCGAAGAAGGCAACGTTACCCCTAGCGTAGACAAGCCTACCCCCGAAAACACGCGGGCTACGGACAACCCCCGCAAGCTCAAACTCAGGGCAAACACCATAAACACTGGAAAAATCGTAGCAGCCGACAAGCCTAAGCCCAAAGTAGTCGGCAACCTCTCCCGCAACCCCATTCCAATCACACACCACACCCGAACGGAAAACCTCACACTTCTCCCCAAACCCAACCCGGTCAACAACCCCGAAAACACGGCAAACCTCACCCTCAACCCTCTGAGCCTCAGGAAGAGTAAAACCACCAGAAAAAACAGCAGCCCAGTCAGCCCCCTGCTCAACCAGGCGAGAAACAAAACCACCCCACCTATCAGCAGCAACAACACCAACCTTCAAAACCCACCCAAACCCGGCAAGATACACGTAATGCTCACCCCCACACCTCACAGCAGCACCCCTAAGCCCACAAGCAGGATCATCCAAGTCGCAAAACGAAGAACCAAAAGGAACACCAGCCCCCCTCACACTACACATCCACCTAGCACCCCACACCGAAAAACCACACCCCTCACAAAGACTAAAACCATCCACCACGGCAGGAGCCAAACAGCCAACACAACGCCGCCCCCCACCAAAAACGAAAAAATGCTCCCCAAAAAGAGGAAAACCCCCAAACTCCACGCCACCATCAACAAGCGAAACAGTGTCAACATAAGGCAGGTAAAAGTCGAGAAAAGGACGCCAGCTAAAACCCCTAACAGCAACAAACCCCTCATCAGAAGCAAGCCCAGCGCGAAGACCCACACTAAGCAACCTCACCACCACACCAAAAGATCAAAAAAGAAACTTAAATACTTTTCGGAAATATATTTCCAAAACAGAAAAACTTAAAAAACCACACGAAACAAAAACACAAACCACCCAAAAACAAACCACACCCCCACAAAACAAAAAACCAGAAAAACACCCAAAAACAAAAAACCAGCAAAAACAAACCCAAAAACAAAAAACAACCACCCCAAACAACTCCCTCCACCAAAAAAACACCACACCCACCCCATCCACCAAAAACAGACCACCCAAACCCCCAAAACAAAAAACAAAACAAAAAACAACCCCCAAAACAAAAAACCAGCAAAAACAAAACAAAACCAACCCGAAACAACCTTAAAAAACAAAACCCAAAAAACAAAAGTCCCCCAAACCACACACAAAAACAAAAAATAAAAACCATAAAAACAAAAAACAAAACAAAAACAAATACCCTTGCAAAAAGAGTCCCCAGACATGGGGATTGAAAGCTTTGTTGGTGTACTGTGGGCCGTAGAATGCATGCTCGCTTGCAAAAAGAGTCCCCAGACATGGGGATTGAAAGCAACTTTAGCACGAAGCGTTGGTTGGCATGATCTGGACTTGCAAAAAGAGTCCCCAGACATGGGGATTGAAAGTCCCAAAACCGCCGCCCATGCCATACGGTTGCTGCCTCTTGCAAAAAGAGTCCCCAGACATGGGGATTGAAAGGCTCTTGTACGTAACCTCTATCCACCCGTCCAGCAACCTTGCAAAAAGAGTCCCCAGACATGGGGATTGAAAGTAGTACACTTCTCAATTTATCGATTAACGAAACACCCTTGCAAAAAGAGTCCCCAGACATGGGGATTGAAAGCCGTGGTCAGCGGTTATGACTACCCTTTTACCCCTTATGCTTGCAAAAAGAGTCCCCAGACATGGGGATTGAAAGGCGTTATAACAAACCCGGTCTGCGACTGAATCAGCAGCTTGCAAAAAGAGTCCCCAGACATGGGGATTGAAAGCCTGTTATCGCCCGGTAGAACTGGAGGGTGGTGTTGAAGTCTTGCAAAAAGAGTCCCCAGACATGGGGATTGAAAGAGCTATTGATGAAGGGGGAACTTCATCATACAAGTTAGCTTGCAAAAAGAGTCCCCAGACATGGGGATTGAAAGTCAAATATCACAGTAATGCTTCCTCCACTTGCAGGTATTAACTTGCAAAAAGAGTCCCCAGACATGGGGATTGAAAGAAAAAAAACTGGGGGAGGCGCTGAGGGGCTACAACCCTGCTTGCAAAAAGAGTCCCCAGACATGGGGATTGAAAGTTAAAGCTGCTTACGATGCTTTCTAGCCCTGAAACGTTCTCTTGCAAAAAGAGTCCCCAGACATGGGGATTGAAAGTGCAGGGGCTGGAACGTGTCCGCAAGCCAGCTGCTCCACTTGCAAAAAGAGTCCCCAGACATGGGGATTGAAAGTCTTCTTCACCTTCCACTTCTCCCTTCTTCCTGGAGACTTGCAAAAAGAGTCCCCAGACATGGGGATTGAAAGCAAACTACTGCAAAAACAAGTACAGTTTGCACTATGCACTTGCAAAAAGAGTCCCCAGACATGGGGATTGAAAGCTTGAAGCGTTAACGCCTATCTCGGATGAACACATTGTCTTGCAAAAAGAGTCCCCAGACATGGGGATTGAAAGTGTAGTCAGTTGCCACAAAACAATTATTTTTACTCCTCTTGCAAAAAGAGTCCCCAGACATGGGGATTGAAAGCGGGTAATTTGCTTATTTTTATAAAATCGTAAAATATCCTCTTGCAAAAAGAGTCCCCAGACATGGGGATTGAAAGCCTCTCAAGAACGTCCTCACACGGCATGTTCCTTTCCCTTGCAAAAAGAGTCCCCAGACATGGGGATTGAAAGGTTAATTGTTTTTTTGGCGGCGATAATGTTGTTGAGGCTTGCAAAAAGAGTCCCCAGACATGGGGATTGAAAGCTATAGACTATGCCCGGGATGTCACCGATTGAGAAGTCTTGCAAAAAGAGTCCCCAGACATGGGGATTGAAAGTTTGCGCTGTCATGTTCTCCGCCTAAAACCCTGATAACAACTTGCAAAAAGAGTCCCCAGACATGGGGATTGAAAGCGTAAACAACCTTCCCGGTCTCCGGAAGGTAATACGCCTTGCAAAAAGAGTCCCCAGACATGGGGATTGAAAGGTAAACCCTGAAGTTCAGGCTACCCTGAAGTTTTGGTCTTGCAAAAAGAGTCCCCAGACATGGGGATTGAAAGAAAAAACAGCTGGATTCCAGGCGGCCATGGGAAAACACTTGCAAAAAGAGTCCCCAGACATGGGGATTGAAAGCCCATTTCGCTCCAGCCTCCTCCTCAGAAACTTAATAGTCTTGCAAAAAGAGTCCCCAGACATGGGGATTGAAAGCCCAGTTAGCAACCCGTTGCTTGACTTGGTAGTATTGCCTTGCAAAAAGAGTCCCCAGACATGGGGATTGAAAGGCGGAAAGTGTACAAAATCGGCCGCATCAGCTTCGACGAGACTTGCAAAAAGAGTCCCCAGACATGGGGATTGAAAGCGTAGACCTCCTTGTAGTCCTCGTAAAGGTAGAGGCACTTGCAAAAAGAGTCCCCAGACATGGGGATTGAAAGACCCATCTGTCGTAGAACTCGCCGTGTTTTTCCTTCAGCTTGCAAAAAGAGTCCCCAGACATGGGGATTGAAAGTCCAGTTCTAGGTTTTCCATTAGGTGGGCGGCGAGCCTCTTGCAAAAAGAGTCCCCAGACATGGGGATTGAAAGTCGTTAAAAGCAGGAAGTACTACTTCGATCTTGACTCCTTGCAAAAAGAGTCCCCAGACATGGGGATTGAAAGACTGTGCTGCGCATCGTCTTTACGAGGTCACGGAGGAAGACTTGCAAAAAGAGTCCCCAGACATGGGGATTGAAAGGCACAACCTACGAGCTGACGGCAACTGGCGTGAGTGCCCTTGCAAAAAGAGTCCCCAGACATGGGGATTGAAAGTTCAAGGCTTACAAGTGAAGCGACGTACATGGTTACTGTCTTGCAAAAAGAGTCCCCAGACATGGGGATTGAAAGTCGAACGCTCAAGCCGCACTTAACAGCATGCTAAGCGGCTTGCAAAAAGAGTCCCCAGACATGGGGATTGAAAGCGAACCGCAAATCTGACAACGTCACTTGCTGATGGGTAGTACTTGCAAAAAGAGTCCCCAGACATGGGGATTGAAAGTGAAGAAGAGAGCTTCAACTATGATGAATGCGTGTCACGGCTTGCAAAAAGAGTCCCCAGACATGGGGATTGAAAGGTCTTCGTCTGCGAAGACCACTACGTCTTCCTGCATGACGCTTGCAAAAAGAGTCCCCAGACATGGGGATTGAAAGTCCCCCTCCGGCAGAGATCAGCGTCCTCCACGTCGTGCCTTGCAAAAAGAGTCCCCAGACATGGGGATTGAAAGCTTTGTTACTTGCCTACCATCGTATCATTCAAGACCTGACTTGCAAAAAGAGTCCCCAGACATGGGGATTGAAAGCGTCCTTTGTGAAGGTCAGCTTGAAGTTCTTGGAGGCTGACTTGCAAAAAGAGTCCCCAGACATGGGGATTGAAAGTAACTATACCCGTCTGACGGCATTATTTCACATCCATACTTGCAAAAAGAGTCCCCAGACATGGGGATTGAAAGATCACTTCTTCACCCGGAGGCTTCTCCTCCGACTCAACTTGCAAAAAGAGTCCCCAGACATGGGGATTGAAAGACAATTTCCTCTCCCGGAGGCTTCTCCTCTATTTCCACCTTGCAAAAAGAGTCCCCAGACATGGGGATTGAAAGCCGGTCTCGTAGTCATACACTTGGTGACAGCCGTCTTCACTTGCAAAAAGAGTCCCCAGACATGGGGATTGAAAGCAGCAAGCACCGCAACACACACCAGCCCGTAAGCAACAAGCTTGCAAAAAGAGTCCCCAGACATGGGGATTGAAAGAGGATGTTGTTGAAAGCGTTGAGCTTGTTGGGCCGGGGAACTTGCAAAAAGAGTCCCCAGACATGGGGATTGAAAGGTGAGGAGGAGGCTATCAGGCGTGCTGAGCTTATTCTTCTTGCAAAAAGAGTCCCCAGACATGGGGATTGAAAGATATGTAACACCAACCTCTCCTTGGGGAGGGTTGGCTTGCAAAAAGAGTCCCCAGACATGGGGATTGAAAGTTGAAAGCCCTGAGGAACGCGCCGAGCTTGCTGTTTGGCCTTGCAAAAAGAGTCCCCAGACATGGGGATTGAAAGACCTCTTTAAGAACCTCTAGCACTTCTTGCATCATTGCTTGCAAAAAGAGTCCCCAGACATGGGGATTGAAAGATGTCAATCCAACCCCATTTCCAAATCTTTTCTATGCCCCTTGCAAAAAGAGTCCCCAGACATGGGGATTGAAAGCCTCAAACCACACTAAAATTTCATGATCATTCTCATCGCTTGCAAAAAGAGTCCCCAGACATGGGGATTGAAAGAGTCCCTGGTGAAAAACTATGCCGCGAAGGAGTTTTTCCTTGCAAAAAGAGTCCCCAGACATGGGGATTGAAAGAGCATCCTGTTTTCACGGTCTGCGTCGGTAACGTTAGGCTTGCAAAAAGAGTCCCCAGACATGGGGATTGAAAGCTCCTCTCTTCATCTTGTCTGTAGCAGCTTTGAGTGATCTTGCAAAAAGAGTCCCCAGACATGGGGATTGAAAGTTTTTTACTGTCACTTACTGAGTAAGCTGAAGTGTTTAACTTGCAAAAAGAGTCCCCAGACATGGGGATTGAAAGTTAAACCTTTTTCCGACATTCCAAGCCTTTACCCGGACTTGCAAAAAGAGTCCCCAGACATGGGGATTGAAAGTTGCAGACTGCGAATTTCGAAATGTAGGACTGTGCAATCTTGCAAAAAGAGTCCCCAGACATGGGGATTGAAAGCCATGCCCCTTGAACGGGCAGACGAAAAACAAATACAGCTTGCAAAAAGAGTCCCCAGACATGGGGATTGAAAGCTCCTAGTGCCTCAGAGCTCTCCTTCAAGATGGGATGGCTTGCAAAAAGAGTCCCCAGACATGGGGATTGAAAGCTGTCCCACACTAGGGGCTCCAAGTCCACGACTATGGACTTGCAAAAAGAGTCCCCAGACATGGGGATTGAAAGCTCCAATAAGGCATAATATCCAAGCTTCTAAGAAGTGTCTTGCAAAAAGAGTCCCCAGACATGGGGATTGAAAGCCCTAAGCTTCGACAGCCAGTCGGACACGCCGTCACACCTTGCAAAAAGAGTCCCCAGACATGGGGATTGAAAGATGAACCTCTGCTTCGCCTCGCTGAACGCTACTGGCATACTTGCAAAAAGAGTCCCCAGACATGGGGATTGAAAGAGATCTCCTCCCGGATTTTTTCCTGCATACACTAGCATCTTGCAAAAAGAGTCCCCAGACATGGGGATTGAAAGATATCAGAATTATAGCCGAAGAACACTCTAACATCCGTCTTGCAAAAAGAGTCCCCAGACATGGGGATTGAAAGCTTGAAATGTTGCCTAGAAGAACTGCCTCTTGCTCATCCTTGCAAAAAGAGTCCCCAGACATGGGGATTGAAAGGTCACTCGGGTCGATGACGGGAAACCCCGGATTTTCGACTTGCAAAAAGAGTCCCCAGACATGGGGATTGAAAGCTGCAGTCTCGCCGCGTTATCCGCATGAGACCCCCCATCTTGCAAAAAGAGTCCCCAGACATGGGGATTGAAAGCTATTGTGTTAACTCTCTCCCAACTTGCCCCGTTGTGCCTTGCAAAAAGAGTCCCCAGACATGGGGATTGAAAGTCATACTCGTCAAGCCCAAGCGCAACTTCCAGCTCGGCTTGCAAAAAGAGTCCCCAGACATGGGGATTGAAAGATTGACTGGTTCACCGCCTCAGTAGCCCTCTCCACCACTTGCAAAAAGAGTCCCCAGACATGGGGATTGAAAGTTCTTGTGTTAATATATGCCAACCCCCCCTCGTCTATTCTTGCAAAAAGAGTCCCCAGACATGGGGATTGAAAGTAGTACATCGTGTCGAGGTTAAAGCTGAAAGCATACGCTTGCAAAAAGAGTCCCCAGACATGGGGATTGAAAGAGCAACGGGTGCCAGCCCTGGATGAACCGCTCAACCTTCTTGCAAAAAGAGTCCCCAGACATGGGGATTGAAAGTCAAGCCTTGAGGACATAGCAGTCGTGGCGCATTAGCCTTGCAAAAAGAGTCCCCAGACATGGGGATTGAAAGGAAGACAGATGGAAATCCTCCTCAAACTCGGCCTGATAGCTTGCAAAAAGAGTCCCCAGACATGGGGATTGAAAGTCCCATACTTCGGGGTGCTGAATCATGACTCCGACACGCCTTGCAAAAAGAGTCCCCAGACATGGGGATTGAAAGACACGACAGCCATCACCACCAGCCAACTGGCAACTATACTTGCAAAAAGAGTCCCCAGACATGGGGATTGAAAGTCGCTCTTCCATCTGTGGACGTCGAACCACAGCATCCTCTCTTGCAAAAAGAGTCCCCAGACATGGGGATTGAAAGTCAGCTTGGAGAGGAGCCCCGCCTTCCTCGCGTTCACAACCTTGCAAAAAGAGTCCCCAGACATGGGGATTGAAAGGAAAATTTTTTATCATGACGAATACTATATAGACGTTTTACTTGCAAAAAGAGTCCCCAGACATGGGGATTGAAAGCGTATGCGGTTATCAGGGATGAGACGTAGGTTTTGACTTCTTGCAAAAAGAGTCCCCAGACATGGGGATTGAAAGTAAGCTTACTGCCTTGATGGAGACAGTAATAACTTACAGCTTGCAAAAAGAGTCCCCAGACATGGGGATTGAAAGAACCACCCGGCGGTAGCACCTGTATTCTTCAACCTTCTTGCAAAAAGAGTCCCCAGACATGGGGATTGAAAGCTGTTGAAAACGAGTTGATTGAGGTGGAGGGGGTTATGCTTGCAAAAAGAGTCCCCAGACATGGGGATTGAAAGTCATGCACAGCGAATACAGGAAAGGACACGACATACTCATGGCTTGCAAAAAGAGTCCCCAGACATGGGGATTGAAAGTCTGGTGTAAGGGGTTGTGGGGGGGGAATCCTCAATGCTTGCAAAAAGAGTCCCCAGACATGGGGATTGAAAGTCATATCCCGTAACAGTAGTATCAAACGTTTCGAACGCCTTGCAAAAAGAGTCCCCAGACATGGGGATTGAAAGTAGTAGTCCTTGACCAGCTCCCGCAGCCACCTGCGGCTTGCAAAAAGAGTCCCCAGACATGGGGATTGAAAGATGCTGGTGTAGCCGGCGAACATCCCGGCGAACGCGACTTGCAAAAAGAGTCCCCAGACATGGGGATTGAAAGACAATTCTGAGGCACCACATAGTTCAATCCCTCCTTTCTCTTGCAAAAAGAGTCCCCAGACATGGGGATTGAAAGTCTTGTCCGTAGCACCCTTGAGTCCCTTAACCCAATCCTTGCAAAAAGAGTCCCCAGACATGGGGATTGAAAGCAATTAAATATGTGTTCGAGGTTCCCCCACCGGTCATAAACTTGCAAAAAGAGTCCCCAGACATGGGGATTGAAAGTCCCTTACCTCCTCCCGTAGCCCTCGGGACAATCTTTTGGCTTGCAAAAAGAGTCCCCAGACATGGGGATTGAAAGGACAAGCTGTTTACTTACGTGTCACCTTATGTTCCATTTACTTGCAAAAAGAGTCCCCAGACATGGGGATTGAAAGCTGATATGGTTTATTACTTTGCTACACGGGTTGAGACTTGCAAAAAGAGTCCCCAGACATGGGGATTGAAAGAATGCATTGTCTAGTAACGTCACTAGGGTCGGGTAGTCTACTTGCAAAAAGAGTCCCCAGACATGGGGATTGAAAGAACGCTTCATCCACAATTTTATCAGCAACTTTTTTAATCTTGCAAAAAGAGTCCCCAGACATGGGGATTGAAAGGAGAGGTGGAGAAAACTTACTCGGGAGATCACCTCCAGCTTGCAAAAAGAGTCCCCAGACATGGGGATTGAAAGTACGAATAAATGTTGGTGTTACCTCCGCTTGCAACTGCTTGCAAAAAGAGTCCCCAGACATGGGGATTGAAAGCGTCATCGGTCATTATGCTTGAGGTTACCATGAGGTCACTTGCAAAAAGAGTCCCCAGACATGGGGATTGAAAGACGTTAGCAGAGA
>JAPDJY010000050.1:0-55167 GCA_029258835.1 Thermoproteota archaeon
GGAAGCCTCGGCGACGGGGGCGGACATCCTATCGGTCTACTGTGGCGGCTGCCTCCTAACCTTCGCTACAGCTAAAGCCATCTATTGGCTCTCGCCGCCGCTCCACCTCACGTTCGAACTCCTTGAGGAGGCTGCAGGCTACACTCCAAAGGTAAGACACGTGGAAAGAGGAAGAAAGATACTGGGTGGAACGCTTCTTAAGATTCCACGCTTTCTCCTCTCACTACGGAGGTTCTGGTTCAAGGAGCTTAAGCCCATGACCCTAACCAGTCTCCCCCCTGGAAGGTAGCCCAGCACCACCCTTTTTCCTCGGCAAAACGGTTATCTTCCTCTTAGCCACGTAGACGTTTCCACCCGTGTCCTTGGCGGTGGCCTTTACCTCGTACACCCCTGGTTTCTCGTAGCTGTGAACCCCTATTGGAAGCCTAGCCTCCGCTCCATCTCCGAAGTCCCAAGCTAGATCCAGTATCACCTCGCCTCCCGTAGTGAAGATCGTGAGGTGAAATATTGCTGGCACACCTTCAACCGGGAGGCTTGGAGTAACGGTGAAGAACAAGCCGCCTCCCCCACCCTTAACCTCGCCTTCCCTCCTAACCTTTATCTCGCCGCCTCTCTCAAGCTTCCCATCAGCATTTTTAATTTCCTCTCCTGGAATCCTGTGTATGGCGTCGATTATGTGGATGTGCGCCTTCAAGGCTCTCTCAAGCTGCTCAGGGGTGCACCTGTCAACCGTGTCGTACTTCGTATGGTACCATACAGGCTTCCCGATGACCATTATTGAAGGTATGTTCCTCTCTATGAAGGGTCCTAGGTCACTCACCGGAAGCCTCCTAGCTGGAACGTACGCTGAAGGCGTTAACCCGTACTTCAACGCTGCCTCAACCACCACTGGCAGGAGGACGGGGTTCTCTGACACGAAGAGCCCTCTCTTCTCGTCCTCCCCCGTCTCGACAACCCCCCACTCGGCCTGGTTATAGTACCCCTTAGAGGCAAACCCGTCGAGCATTATGAACGTTACAACATTCGACAACAAGTCCTCGTGCATCTCAACGAACTTGTTGACGCCGAGGAAAGCCGCCTCATGCCCCGTCCATCCGGCGAAAACCATCGTTTTCCCTCTGTCCTTCTTAGGAACCCTTGCGTAATGTCTTGCAAGCGCTATCAGGCCCGCGTTTGCCCCCGCATTGTCTATGGCACCCGTAAACGTGCTGTCGGTGTGCGTTCCAACTAGAATGGTCTCTTCGCTTTCACCGTGAAGCACTCCTATAACCGTGCGGCTTGTCGCTTCGCCCTCCCTAGCATCCTCCACGAGCCTGACGGTAACCTTCCCTCTCTTGCAGAGACTTCTTAGGAGCTCCCCGTCGTCGTTGCTTATTGAAAGCATGGGTATCCTTTCCCTCCACCCTTCCACTCCTTGAATGTAGAAGAGGTATGCAGCCGAGTCCAAAGGGGAACCGTTGATTGCCACCAGCCCGACAGCCCCTCTTTCGGCTGCAAGCCTGTCGGAGCCAAAAATCTCCCATGTAGGGTAAAAGTTGAGGATCATCCTCCCGTCTATCAGGGCTATTTTACCGTCAACGTCGACCTCATCGAAGTCCGCTTGGGTTCCGAAGCCCGCGTAAACAAGCTCCGCTGTCACCCCCTCAGGAGGGGTAGCCCCGCTAAACCACACGGGGAAAACGTTTAACTCCACCTCTGACGGAAACCACGCAGCCGCCCCCTCACGTAAAAGGGTTAAACCGTACTTTTCAGGCCACCAGCGGGTGAAGACGAACTCTTCAAGTTCAACCTCGTCTAGCCCTGCATCCTTAAGCTTACCGTAAATATACCTTTCCGCCCTTTCCGCTTCAGGGGTTCCAGCCCAACGCCAACCAAAGGAGCAAATCTCCTCAACCATCCTATAGATCTCCTCTCCCGAAGACAAGGCAACCACCCCCCTACTTTCACCCTTCAACCTTTATTTCTCTTTTGAGTGATTTAACGCTTCGCTCCGCTCGCAGCTGCACCACGTCGTCGACGTGAAGGCCTCCCAGCCTCCTTTCCATGTTGCCTGACCTATCCGAAAAATTTATTACCCTCGGCGTATTTATGTGCATATGAACAAAAATATGTTGACGCTAACATGGAGGTGAATTAAAATGGCATGGTTTAGAGGATGGGGCCGAGGTCGAGGCAGGAGATGGTGGTGGTGGAGCTGGTGGGCAGCATCACAGTCCTCGACGACGTCGTCACAGTCCCCCACACAAGCACCCACCCAACCCTCCCCGCCGGCGCCACGAGGATACCGGTACATCGGTCCATGCCGCTGCGGCTTCGGGCCAAACGCATTCTATCAAGACCCACAAGGAAGAATAGTTCACGCGTCACAGATCTTCTGGGGTTCTCCCGCACCTACACCAGTAACCCCATACACCGAGGAAGCAAGAGAGGAAACCATAGAAGAAAAAATAGAGAAGCTGAGAGAGAAACTCGAAGAACTAGCCGAGGAAATAAGGGAGTCGTCAGACCAGCAGCCGTCCAGATGGTGGCCCTTTAAGAAACAGGACTAGGTGGTGGAAATGGTTAAAGTAGCTGTTACATCACAACCTCCAGGAGGATTGGACGCTCTGGTCGACCCACGCTTCGGCAGAGCCTTCATCTTCACCATAGTCGAATTGAAAGGAGACCGCATAGGGAAAGTAGAAGTAGCAGATAACCCTGCAGTAAACGCCTTCGGGGGAGCGGGACCAGCAGCAGCGCAGTTCATAGCAAACATGCAGGTTAAAGCCATCATAACAGGGAACATAGGGCCAAACGCGTTCGCCGCCCTCTCAAGCCTTGGAATAGAAGTATACTTAGCTCCTCTAGGAATAACAGTAAGAGACGCAATCCAAAAATACATATCAAGGGAACTGCAACCCATCTCCGCTCCAACAGGACCAGCTCACATGGGAATGGGCCCTGGCTGGGGCCGTGGCGGTGGCTGGGGCCGTGGCGGTGGCTGGGGTCGCGGAGGCGGCTGGGGTCGCGGAGGCGGCTGGGGTCGCGGAGGCGGCTGGACTCCTTAACCCCCTCTACTTTTAAACTTTTATCCCTTCCGTTTTTTATTCTTAGATTGGAGGTGCTGGGATGAGCAGTTTCATCCGTAAGAGTCCTGTAGGTGATGGTGCTTTTACTTTAAGTGTAACCGGCGGGAAAGGTGGTACTGGTAAGTCTACTATCGCTATTAATCTTGCGGTTTTATTTATGCTCGATGGTTATCGTGTTCTCTTGGTTGACTGCGACGTGGATGCTCCCAATACTGCTTTACTTTTAGATGCCAATCTTCTGGGTGAGAGGGATGTGACCCGTTTTCTCCCCTTTTTCGATGAAGAAAAGTGTGCTTACTGTGGGAGGTGCGTTGAGTCCTGCAGGTCTCACGCTCTAGTTCAGCCTGAAGGTCGTCCACCAATTCTTTTCCCTGAACTTTGCAATGGGTGTATGCTTTGTTGGTATGTTTGTCCCGCTGAGGCTGTTAGGGAAGGATACCAGAAGGTTGGCGTCGTTAAAGACTTCTCCTATAAAGAGTTAGATATAGTGGCGGGGGAGCTTCTCCCCAACGAGAGGGAGGTTACTCCTGTCGTAAGTTCTCTTCGTAGCAGGGTGGATGAGCTTGTAAGGCAGAAGGGCTATGACGTCGTCGTAGTCGACACGGCTCCTGGTATTCACTGCGGCGTCGTTAGGGCTTTAGAGATGACCGAGAATGCTTTGGCTGTAACCGAGCCTACCCCTCTGGGAGCGCACGACTTGGACATAATCCTTGAGCTCACGTCTCTTCTGGGACTTAACTCCTACGTTGTGCTCAACAGAGCGGGGGTTGGAGACGCCAAGCCCGTCTATGATGTGTGTGAAAGAAGAGGAGTTAAACTTTTATCCGAAATACCCTTTGATATGAGCCTCTTTGAGTGCTATGCGAGAAGCATTCCAGTAGTTTCCGGTAATCCCTCCTCGCCCAGCGCTAAAGCAATAAGGAAGCTATATGAGAAGATTCGGGAGGTAATGAAATGATAGAGTTAGTTGTTGTTAGCGGTAAGGGTGGCGTTGGGAAGACGACGGTTTCATCATCCCTAGCTCTTCTAGCTAACAGGAAGGGTTACATGGTGGTTGCCGCTGACGCCGACGTCGACGCTCCAAACCTCTCCCTCCTGTTGGGGGGAGACCTTGTTGAGGAAAAACGCGTGTCAGTTTCAGAGAAAGCCTTCATAGATCAAGAGTTATGTGAGAAATGCGGAAAATGCTATGAGTCATGTGTTTTTGACTCCATCGAGAAGCTGAACGGAGGATACGTGGTAGTATCCATGTATTGTGAGGGATGTGGTGTTTGCGAAGCCGTCTGTCCGGTAGGAGCTGTAAAGATCGAGCCCGTCGAAAATGGTAGGATATCTGTTTTTAAAAGTCGGTTCGGCTTTCCTCTCGTGGTTGGACAGCTGGACGTGGGAGAGTCCGGGTCAGGAAAAGTAGTTTCTGAAGTTAAAGAGGAGGCTAGAAAACTGGCTAAGCGTGTTGAAGCTTCACTACTAATAGTCGATGGCCCTCCTGGTGCTGGATGCTCAGCTATATCCGCCATAAGTGGAGCCTCCCACGTTTTACTAGTAACCGAGCCGACCAAGGCTGCAAGACACGACTTAGAGCGCGTTCTAAGCATTGTCAACCATTTCGGGATACCTTTCGGTGTGGTGGTGAACAGGTTCGACGCTTACCCTGAAATGTCATCCGAGATCTCACGTTTAATTGAAGACCTAGGAGGGGAAGTCTTAGCTCTGATTCCATCCGACGAGGAAGTGGTTCACGCCATAGTTGGCGGCCAACCTGTAGTGGAGCGTGCTCCCTCAAGCCCCGCATCAAAGGCATTAAAGGAAGCATTTGAAAGAATTGAAAAACTTCTCGAGAGGTAGCATCCCATGAAGCATAGTAAACCCGTCCTTCTAAAAGATTATAAGCGTGTGGCACTCGTCTCCTTCCTCACCCTCTTAGTAGTTGCCGTCGCGGAGTTCGTAGCTGGAAGGGTTACAGGCTCCATAGGGTTGGTGGCCGAGTCATATAATACTTTTTCCGATGTTTTGTCTATCGTAACGGTTCTGGCAGGACTGATAGTTTCCGAGAAGCCTCCTGACTTCACGCATCCCTACGGGCACTACAAGGCTGAAAACGTGGCAAGCCTCTTCGTAGGCCTCCTGATCCTCGCTGCAGGCATAGAAGCAATATGGGAATCCATTCAGAAGTTTTGGGTTTTCGAGAGGCCCGATGTAAACATAGTTTCAGTTGCAACCATTCTCTTCGCCGCGTCATCCTACTGGCTTGTCGCCTTATATCAGAAACGCGTCGGGGAGAGAACTGGTAGCCCCTCTCTCCTAGCAGAGTCAAAGCACTTCTCAACCGATGTTTACACAGCTCTCGCCCCCATAGCAGGTCAAGCCTCGATCCTCTACGCGTCATATTTCCTCTCCCTGAAACCTCTTGAGCTCATTTTAGAGTACTTCTCCAGCGTGCTCGGGTTGACTGCCTCCCAGTGGTGGCTCCTCAAGCTATGGGTTGAACACGCCTACCACTCGTACGCCCTCGTTGACCCTGTGGTCGGCATAGCAATCTCCTTCGTAGTGCTAGCTACAGGGTACGGTGTCGTCAAGAGCTCAATAGACGTTTTGATGGAAGCCGTCCAGTACCCTGAGATCGTAGAGGATGTTAGAAGGCTCGTTGAGGCTCACCCTAAGGTGAGCAGGCTTGCTCAGGTGAGAGCTAGAGGGGCTGGAAGGTACATCTTGGTCGACTTAACCGTCGAGTTGAAACCGGAGTTAAGCTTGGAGGAAAGCCATTACGTCTCCGAGGAGTTGAAAAACATTGTTAGAAGCAGCATTCCAAGAATCGGGTACATCCTCATCGAAACGGTTCCTGCAAGGGAAAAAGAGGAAAAGGTCATAGCTTTCCCTATAGACGAGGATAGAGGGCTTGAAAGCACCCTTAGCGACCACTTTGGAAAGTGTAGGAAGTTCCTCATGGTGAAGGTTAAGGGCGGAAAGGTGGCTGAATGGTGGTCTGTTGACAATCCTTCCTTAAGCGTTGAGCATGGTAAGGGGCCGGAGGCAGCTGAGTTCCTTTACCGTCACGGCATAGACGCCATAGTAGCCACCGGTATGGGCAAGCCGGCATACTACACCCTGAAAAACATGGGAATATACGTGTACGGCGCCGAAAGCAACGCTAAGGTAGAAGATCTTGTGAACGCTTACATCGGGAAGGGCCTGAAGCCTTTAGAGAGGCTTCACCCTGGACATGAAGGATAAAGGAGGTTGATAGGATGGTTAGAATAGTTGTTCCCGTATTCGAGTTCGTGGGCGAGGACTCAATGGTCTTCGACCACTTTGGAAGGGCTCCGTCGTTCGCTGTGGTAGAGGTCTCCGAAAGTGGAGAAATAATCTCCATGAGGGAGGAAAAGAACGTAAGCGAGTACTTTGGAGGAATGGGTAAAGCAGCCGAGCTCGTATCCCAACTATCCCCCGACGTGTTAATAGTTAAGGGGATAGGGAGAAGAGCTATAAGCCTCCTTGAATCCATGGGTGTCAAGGTTTTCACCTGTGACGCCCCAACGTTGAAGGAAGCAGTTAAAGCGTATCTTGAGGGACGCGTGGATGCCGCGGAGGCCTGTAGGGAGCCCGGCCACTACGGCCACCGTCACGGCTACGAAAGGTGGTGATCATGTCAGGTAAAGATAAGTCTCCTCAGCAGATGAAGGTGTTTTATGATGAGACTATTAAGAAGCGTATGTCACACGTGAAGCATAAGATCGTTGTTATGAGCGGTAAAGGAGGAGTAGGAAAAAGCACTGTTGCAGCGAACTTGGCGGTCGCCTTCGCAAGGATGGGGCGACAGGTCGGCCTGATGGACGCCGACTTCCACGGCCCATCCATACCGAAAATACTTGGCGTGCAGGGCTTACAGCCGCAAGTTAGCCCAACGGGCATATACCCGATCATCGCGGAGCTGGGTATCAGAGTTATCTCCATAGATTTCTTCCTGCCGACGAGCGACTCACCAGTCATATGGAGAGGGCCTTTAAAAATGTCGGCGATAAGACAGTTCCTCTCCGACGTTGAATGGGGGGAGCTTGACTATCTTTTCGTAGACCTGCCACCCGGAACGGGGGACGAGCCCCTAAGCGTGATGCAGCTTATACCGGGAATAGACGGCGTCGTGATCGTGACGGCCCCCTCAGACCTCTCCCAGTACGTCGTCAAGAAGGCCGTTTCAATGGCTCAGAAAATGAACGTGAGGGTGCTGGGCATCGTGGAGAACATGAGCGGATTCGTATGTCCAAACTGTGGGGCAAGCTACAACCTCCTCGGATCCGGTGGAGGCGAGAGGATTTCGAAAGAGATGAACGTGCCCTTCCTAGGTAAAATACCAATAGACCCAAGTATAAGCGAGGACACCGATGAGGGGACACCCTTCATAGTGAAGCATCACGACTCTGCAGCCGCGAAGGCATTCATGGACATCGTGGAAAAAATAGCGAAAGCCGTTGAAGGAGAAAAAACATGACAACATTCCCCCTATTTTTGGAGAGTTTTGGAGAGTGGCTGCTTTGTGGGGTCCCGGTGGAAGGAGGAGAAGGTGCAGGGGGAGGCCTCTTGCCCCGAGGGACATAGAGGTGGAGCCCCACGTAACGCGCTTCATACCAGTATTCTCGGGTTTCAGGCCGCCCCCCCTCCCCCCAGTCACCCTATATCATGACGAACTTGAAGCCTTAAGGCTGGTGGACCAGCTTGGCCTCACACAGGAGGAGGCGGGTGACAGAATGGGTGTGTCGCGGGGTACCATCTGGCGCCTCCTCCAAAGTGGAAGGAAGAAGGTTATACAAGCCCTTGTTGAGGGAAGAGAAATAATGATTTCTCCGAGAAAATTCTGAGCACCTCGTGTTTTCCCGGCCGTTCAATCCTGAACCTGCTGAGGTGGTTTTCCCTTCATTGCCGATGTGCGCCCTTCCGAGAACACCTCTTCTAGGGCTGCTAGGTCGAAGGCTAGCACTTTTTCCTCCTTGCATAGGCCGAGCGCCGCCTCGGTGAAGCCCCCCGACGAGAAGTATGCGAAGCGTTTTTCCCCCTCTCCCCCCGTCCACTCCACGTTCTCCGCCTTCCGCATCATGTCTGCTACGTCCCTCGGGGAGGCGGGTTTCTCCCTCCACTTACACTCTGCTACCAGCATTTCCCCGGTTTCCTGGTTAACCGCAACCACGTCAATCTCCTGATCCCCCCTCCACCACCTCCCTATCTTTGTGAAGGTGAATGGCAGCTTCCTGCTAACGTTGAGCTTTTGAAGCGCCTCCCTGCATACGTCCTCGAACGTCTGGGACACGAACGTGTTTATGTCTCTTCGAATAGCCTTCATCACGTAGCCGGTTTCCCCCATTTCTATTTCATCCATGTGGGTGTGCACATACCTGAACCAGAACCTGAAATAGTTATCTCTTATCTTGTATATCCCCCTTCTGCTCTTCTCCGGTCTCCTCTCTGTTACAGGAACCTCCCTCTCCACTATCTGCAGGTCTGATAGGGTCGAAAGGTACTTGGCTACGAGGCCCCTCGGAAGCCCCGTCGCGTTTATTATCTCCCCAAGCTTGGTTCTTCCATGTGCTATAGCCCTTAATATGGAGAAGTAGTATCTCGGCTCCTCAACCTCCTCTCTTAGCACGAAGACAGGGTCTTGGTAGAGAAAAGCGTCTGTTCTAAGGATCTTCTCACGTATGTTGTCGAAAACGCTGAGCTTGTCCTCGAACTGGACAAGGTAGCCGGGTGTTCCGCCGAGGATAGCGTATGCTACTATTTGCTCCCTAAAGTCGTAGCGAGGGAAGAACAATCTGGCGCTACCGAAGGGGAAGGGTTTCACCTGTATCTGCCCCGTCCTCCTCCCGTATAGGGGGCTTCTAGCCCCCAGTAGCTCCTCCATCATGCCAATACTTGACCCGCAAAGAACCATGAAAACCTTGGTTGAGTGTAGCTTGCTATCCCAGTAATCCTGTATCACCGAGGGAAGGTGAGGGCTGCCAGCCACTACGTAGGGGAACTCGTCAAACACCACCGTCACCCTTTCCTTCACGGCTTTCTGGTGGATGTATTCGAAGAATGCGTCCCAGTTCGCGAATGGACTCTTCTCAACGAACTTGTCTCCGAAATGCTCTGCGAGTACCTGTGAGAACCTTCTGAGGTGATCCATCTCAGACTGCTGCCTCCCTAGGAGGTATACCCCTCCAGCCTCCCCAAGAAACTCCTTAAGGATAGCCGTCTTTCCAACCCTCCTCCTACCGTAAACTATGATCAGTTCCGCCTTTCCTCTCTTCCACCTCTCCCGTAATGCTCTGAGCTCCTTCTCCCTGTCAACGAACATCCTACCACCAGTATACTTAAAAGTAAACTACTTCAAAGTAAACTAACTAAAAATGTCTTTTAAACGTTCCCAGCGTGATCCATAATCACGGTGATAGCTTAAAAACGTCGTGCTGTGTGTTTTAGAAAAGGGCAGGTGAGCAATCATGGTTTACGTATCCTTAAGCATACTCTACGGCTCTGCCACCAGCCTGGCGGCGGGGTTAGCCACCGGGATTGGCGCGCTCCCTGTTTTCCTCCTAAGGAATGTCCCAGAGAAAGTGATGGATGCACTAGTGGGGTTCGCGGCGGGGGTGATGCTGGCTGCAACGTTCTTCAGTCTCCTCCTTCCATCAATGGAAATCGGAGGGATAATACCTGCATCACTCGGCTTACTTGCAGGAGTAGCAACCATACATCTAATTGACAGGTTCATACCGCACTTCCACCCTGTCACCGGCGTTGAAGGCGGCAGGTCAAAACTGGCAAAGGTTTGGCTGCTCATCATCGCCATGACCATTCACAACTTCCCGGAAGGGCTGGCTGTGGGTGTAAGCTTCGGGGGAGGCGCATTCGACGTAGGCTTCACCGTAGCCATAGCTATAGGCTTACAGAACATACCTGAAGGGTTGGCAGTAGCAGTCCCACTAGTAAATGAGGGCTACGGTAGGCTTAAAGCAGCCCGCTACGCCACACTAACAGGGCTCGTGGAACCAGTTGGCGGAGTGCTCGGTGCAAGCCTCGTTACAGCGTTCACCGCAACGTTCCCTTGGGCGCTCGCGTTCGCCGCAGGAGCCATGCTCTACATAGTAAGCGACGAAATGATCCCTGAAAGCCACGCTAAAGGACATGAAAGAGAAGCAACCCTAGGCGTCATATCGGGATTCATCGTCATGATGATCCTCGACACCATAATGGCATAGGAAAGCATCGACTACACTTCCAGCATCTATGCGGCCCTACCCACCCCAACGCACCCACCTGCCACCCTAAACCTCTCCACCATGATGGCTATCTTAAAGGGTCATCACCCGCATACGAGGGTCAGGAATGCCCCTATTTACCTGTTTTCACTTCTACCCTTATCTGGTTAGCTCTTGAGAGCGCTAGCCCCACTGGGCAGCGTCTCTCAACCTCCCTGATAATTTCCTCCGCCACCTCCTGGCTCGCTCCCTTCACACGTATCTTAACGTTGAAGTCCCTTAGGGCGGCGTCGTGCCCCTCTACGCCCTTAACCCCTTCCGGGTCGATGCTCGCCTCAGCGATCACCCTGAGCCCCTCCAGCTTAACCCCCTTCTCCTCTGAAACCATCTTAAACATTTCAGTAAGGCATGCTGCCAACGCGCTTACGAGTAATTGGGGAGGCGTCGGCACTTCTTCGCCTCCAACGCCGCCGAGGGCAGGGGAGGGAGACGTTTCAAACCTGAAGCGTCCGCACCTAACCTCGGCGCCTCTCTCACTCACGGTAGCTATCGCACCTATAACAGATTTAACCATTACCACCACCACTACCACGGTAAGCCTTGAATGTAATTTAAGCGTTCTGCAACATGACTCTGTCAACTTACTGTTGATTATTGGTGAATAAAAATATAAAATATTGAACCTAACGCGTTTGGCTCGTCAGAAAAATAAACTTCATTAACTTGGTTTGATGATAAATAGCTTCTCTTATCAAACTTATTAAATCTCCCCCAACCAGCCTCCTATCCAAAAATACTTTTTAGAAATAAAATAATTGTGGAGTCCATGGGGTTCTTTTTCATGATGGTCAAAACATGATGGTGTAGAGTCTTTAATAAAGGAGATAGTTTTGATGGAACCTCGTACCTTTAAGGTGTTTTATGCTGATGAAACCCTCAAAGACCGTATAAAAATATAATGTCCATGGTATTCCGGGTGTAGTCAAAAAGGGGTAAAGGGTGTATGTATTATGGAAGGATCTGTTGGGGGACGTATAATTTTAAGGTAGCTTCGCCTAGCATTGGCCGTTGGCTCGCCGACGCTCACCCAAACCATTACGCCCCCTTAATCCCGGCACGCTATGACAAATTTAACAGAACCTGCAGCGTCAAATCCTTTCATCCTTCCTCAAAAAGCATCTGCTGGCGAGTTTAAGGTTACGTTGCCTTCCGCTACTTTTGAATCGGAGTGAAAGAGTGTAATATGATCTTTCTCTCTCCTCCTAGGTCTACTTCGGTGAATTCGAGCTTAACCGGCTGCCCTACTTCGAGCTCGTCGATACTGGCGTTTATCAGGGAGAAAACCTTGAACCCCTCTTTTAGCTCTACGATCCCAACCGTTTTCCCTGCGAAGTGCAGTCCCTCAGGATTCGTTGTGAAAGCGTACAGTGTCCCTTCTCCTTCAACTTCAACCCACTCGGTCCTTCTAGAGTTGCAGAAGGGGCAAAAGTCTCTTGGAGGGTATATGTACTTTCCACACTCGTCGCATCTTGGAACCATGAACCTCCTCCTCCCCAACTCCTCAAAAAACCTTTCCAAGTCCCTTCACCCCGCTTCAAGGATCATGACAATGTTCCCGTTCATCATGCCATGCTCCGCGTGGACCAACCCGACTTCAGCGTCCCTCACCTGCCTTACTCCAGCTCTCCCCCTAAGCTGGGTGACGACTTCGTATATCTCTGCGAGGGGGGTGACGTAAGGCGGGTGGCCAAGGGAGAGCCGCCCACCTGAAGGGTTTAACGCGACATCTCCCTGGTTTATCATTGTTCTTCCCTCTTCCACGGCTTTCCCGGCTTCCCCCCTCTCGAAGAACCCCAGTTCCTCGTAAACCATCAGCTCCGTCCCGCTGAAGGGGCCGTAAACCTCTGCCACGTCTACGTCCTTAACGTTCACCCCTGCCTGCTTGAACGCCTCATGCGCGGCCATCCTAGCGGATGGGATCTCGGTGACGGAATGGTAGACTGGGAAGAAGCTCGTAGGGTCGTGCGCCTCCCCTATCCCAGTTATGTAGCACGCCTCTCCTCCCACATCCTTAGCCGTCTTTTCGTCTGCAAGTATCACAGCTCCTCCCCCCTCGGACGTGGGGCAGCAGTCAAGGAGGCGTAAAGGAGGACAAATCACCCTAGACCTTAAGACGTCCTCCACTGTTATTGGCTCCCTCATCTGAGCCTTCTCGTTCATGGAGGCGTTCCTCCTCAGGACAACTGGAAGGTGGGCTATGGTTTCCCTTGACACTCCGAACTCGTGCATGTACCTTTGAGTAGCCATAGCATAATAAACGGCTGCACGCATAACACCATACTTACTGTCATAAGGGCCGTAAAGGCCGTTAACTAAGGGAACAAGGTAACCGTGAACGGACGGATTCCACCTCTCCCTGCTAACCAGCTTCTCGGAGGCGTACACCAGAACGGTCCTGCACCGTCCCATGAGGATCTCGTAAACGCCATACTTGACGGCCGCCATGCTGCTCATTCCTCCAATGTCCACCATAGCCTGCACCTTGGCGTTGACGAAGAGGTACTCCCCCATTCGTTGAGGGGAAAACCTATCTACGTCTCCTGGATCCGTGAAGTAGCCCTGCGGGGTGGTGAGTATCCCCTCCACGTCCCTCGGCTCGATCCCAGCGTCGTCTAGAGCCGACTTCACGGCCTCATAGGCGAGCTGCCTAGAATCCGCATCCCATTTCCTCCTTATCTCCGTTAACCCTACCCCGATTACGGCTACCCTCAACCTCCATCACCCGCAGTTTTCAGCCGACTACGTTTTCTACGTTTCAACTCGGAAATATACCTCTCCCTCCCTTTTAACCTTGCCTTTTCTCTCAAGCTCTTCTAAATGCTTTTCAATCATGACCTTTTCCCAGTACCTTAAAAGCGGCTCAGCGTAGGGGAAACCCCCGTAGATGGGGGCAGCGTCAACGAGCTGCTCGATGCTTCGACCTCTTCCAAGAAGCCTGAAGATCCTCTCACTTCTTTCATCAATCTTCATTTGGAAAGCGTCGAACTCTGCCTCCAAGTCCCCCACAACCACCCCCCTATGGCCTGAAACAACGATCCTTGGCCTTAAAGACTTAATTCGCTCTATGGACCTCCTCGTCTCCTCTATGCTAGACTCCCTGTGACCGTACCATGGGCCGAAGGAGGTGAGATCATAGTCAAATGAGAAGAGTATCCTCTCATTGGGCTCGTAGAAGCAGTAATGATCGTGCGTGTGTCCGGGAGTGTGAATGGGTAAAAGTACTGTGTCCCCAAACTTGAACACCGTTTTCTCATTGTAGCTCTCCGTCGGCCTACAGTTCTTAATCCCCATCACTTTCGTCACGAATCCTATCCAGTACTCTGCCAGCCACCCTGGCTCGGTAAACCTTTCAGACAACGCCTTTAAGTCTCCGCTCGTAGGAAATCCTTCCTCTGGAACGTAGATCGGCTTACCCTTAAAAAGCCAGTTTCCAGCTGAGTGGTCTGGGTGGGTATGCGAGTTAATGACTAGGTCAACGTCGTACTTCTTCCTAAGTTTCCTTAGGACGTCCACGCCACACCCGGTGTCGATCAAAACCTTAACCTCGTCGAGTATGAGGATTGAGAAAGAATAAGGAAACCTTCCTCCGCCTTTCCCCTTAACCAAGTATATGTTATCTGTTACCTCCCTCACCTTCTCCAAACCTCCATGAACAGCTAAGCTACTTCCAACAGTCAAACAGCACTTAAAACTATTCATCTAGGTGAAGCGCTGGGAACTGTGAAACTAGAGGATTCGAAGGAGGTTAACCAGAAAGGCTTTTAACGAAGGCTGACTCGCCTAAAGGCGCAGCCTCCAGCCTACGCGTGGAAGGAATAGAGAAGCAGATCGGTTCTTCACGTCTGTCCCCCGTTGCAACAGTCTGACAGCTAACGTGTACTCCTAACCGTGAAGAAAATAGTCTTAACCCGTCCTCCTCCAGCATCCTTAAGGCTTCCATTAAGCAGTACTCGGTTGCACCCTTCCTAGGGCTTCCACAGATTCCAACGGTCATGCTAGCACCAAAAGACAGGAAGAAGACGCTGAAATATAAACATGGCCATCGCCTCTCGGAAGGTAACCGTTTAACCATCAAGGGCCACTTGAACCCTGTAAACTGCGGTGAGGGTAATAAAGGAATCCTCCACCACCTGTTCGGAGCCCTTAGAAAAAACGGTTCCTCATCAGTTGCATGCTGGCGTGGGTAAGCAGTCGATGATTCCCTTCAAATCCTGCGGGAGCGTACGCCAGCCCCTTCCTCCGTTCACCTACCCGGTAAGTTTAACTAGTACTCTATGCCTCTCCTCGCCTGCACACCCTCCCTGTACGGGTGCTTCACCTCCCTCATCTCCGTGACCAAGTTCGCTGCTTTGAGCAACTCCTTTGGAGCTTTCCTCCCTGTCAGGACAACTTCAACGTTCTCCGGCTTACCTCTTAAAATGTCCAAGACGTCGCTCAGGCTGATGAGCTTCAAGTGAAGCGCTAGGTTCACCTCGTCCAGTATCACAATGTCATACTCCCCGCTCATTACGGCGTCCCTCGCCTTCTCGAGAGCCTTCCTAGCCTGCTCGTAGTCCTCCTCTGAAGGGCTTCCAAGTATGAAGCGGCCGAGCCCGTAAGCTTCAAGGTGGAGGTTTGGAAGGTGCTTCGAGGAGTAGAGCTCCCCATAGTCAAACCCTCCCTTAATGAACTGGACCACGCATACCTTCAACCCTCTCCCTACCGCCCTGAGGGCGAGGCCGAACGCAGCTGTAGTCTTCCCCTTCCCATCACCAGTGTAAACTTGGATCAGCCCCCTCTCTAACCTGTGGCGTGGCCCTGGTGAAACGTACTCGGGCTTCACGACCTTGGCGAATATCATCTCCGCCGCGGTGGCAGGATCCAGCTCCCCCTTCGCCACCCCCTCCTCGACCTCCCTGAACTCCACCTCGTCCATGAGGGATAAAATCTTCTCCTCTAGGAGGTCCCTGAGGGCGTCCAAGAGCTCATCCCTCCTCGGCTTCATGACCTCCAGAGGGTACCCCTCAGAAGCTAGGAACTCCCTGTGCTCCTCTATCTTCTGGAGGAGCTCGTCCACGCCTTCCCCTCTTAAAGCCACCGTTTTAACCACGGGAGGCCTCCACTTCCTCGGGGCGCCTAAGTCTAAGATTTCCTCTATGTCATTAACTGTTTTATCGGCGTTTCCGACATCGGCCTTGTTCACCACGAAGATGTCCGCTATCTCCATTACCCCCGCCTTCAAGGCCTGGATTTCATCCCCCAAGACGGGGGGGAGGACTAGTATGACCGTCTGCGCTATCCCCACGATGTCAACCTCGGACTGTCCAGCTCCAACAGTTTCGATGATTACATAGTCCTTGCCTGAAGCGTCAAGTATCTTCGCCGCGTTGCTGGTAGCCCTCGCAAGCCCTCCCCTGTCACCCCTAGTTGACATGCTTCTTATGAAAACTCCTTCGTCGAGCGTTAACCCCTGCATTCTAACTCTGTCCCCTAGGAGGGCGCCGCCCGAGAACGGACTGCTGGGGTCCACGGCAATGATTCCAACCGTTTTACCTCTCCGCCTCAGCTCCTTAGCCATAGCCGCTATCAAAGTACTCTTCCCAGATCCCGGCGGCCCCGTGACACCTATTATGTGAGCCCTACCAGTGTGGGGGGCGATAAGCCTAGTTATAACGTGCGCCTCTGCAGGGTTGTCCTCGACTATGCTTATCAGCCTGGCTATAGCCCTCTTGCTACCCTTTAAAGCCTCCTCAACCAGCCTACCTCTCTCTACATCATCTACAATAATGGACGCCTCCTTCCAGCTTACAGGCTTCTCTTAAGGTTCCTCTTTATGAACTCTATTACCTCCTCAGTCATCGTCCCGGGACCAAACACTTCTGCGATCCCTACCTCCTTAAGGCGGGGCACGTCGTCGTCCGGAATTATCCCTCCCGCCAGGACTAGAACGTCGTCTAACCCATTCCTCTTCATGAGCTCCATAACCTTGGGAAGCAGGGTCATGTGGGCTCCTGATAGGATGCTGAGGCAGAGAACGTCCACGTCTTCCTGAACGACTGTTTCAACTATCTGCTCGGGTGTCTGCCTAAGCCCAGTATATATCACCTCGAACCCGGCGTCTCTAAGCGCTCCTGCTATAACCTTCGCCCCCCTGTCATGGGAGTCAAGCCCCGGCTTGGCGACGAGCACCCTAATCCTCCTCTTGCTCATCTTAACCACCCGCTGTAGGAACTATACTAAAAGACTATGACTTCTTGGTGCTCCCCGTAAACCTCCTTTAGGGTGCCTATTATCTCTCCTATGCTAGCGTACACTTTAACCGCCTCCAAGATATATGGCACGAGGTTTTCACCTTTCTCCGCAGCCCTCCTCAAGTCCGAGAGCCTTTCCTCCACCTTCACGTTGTCCCTCTCCGCCTTAACCCTCCTTAGCCTTTCAACCTGCTTCCTCTCAACGTCCTCCCCTATCTTCAGTATGGGCACCTTAATCTTTTCGTCTAAGGCGTACTTGTTGACCCCGACTATGACCCTTTCCTCCTTCTCCACCTCCTGCTGGTACTTCCTCGCGCTCTCAGCTATCTCCTTCTGGAAGTACCCTCTCTTTATGCACTCTATGACTCCCCCCATGCTCTCTATCCTGTCAAGGTACTTTAGGGTTTCCTCAACCATCTTATCAGTTAACCACTCAACGTAGTACGACCCCCCGAGGGGGTCTACCGTGTTGCACACACCGCTCTCATAAGCTATTATCTGCTGGGTTCTAAGAGATATCCTTACGGCCTCCTCGGTTGGAAGCGCTAGAGCTTCATCGTACGAGTTCGTATGCAGGGACTGGGTTCCGCCGAGCACCGCGGCCAGAGCTTGAATTGTAACCCTTATAATGTTGTTCAGGGGTTGCTGAGCTGTTAGGGTACACCCTGAGGTCTGAACGTGCATCCTAAGCCACATGGATCGCTCCTTCTTAGCGTTGAATCGCTCCTTCATGAGCATCGCCCAAACCTTCCTCGCAGCCCTAAACTTTGCGATCTCCTCGAAGAAGTCGTTGTGCGAGGCGAAGAAGAATGAAAGGCGGGGGGCGAACTCGTCGACATCTAACCCCCTCTCCAACGTGGATTCAACGTACGTTATCCCGTCAGCTATGGTGAACGCCAGCTCTTGGAGGGCGGTAGCCCCAGCCTCCCTTATGTGGTACCCGCTAATGCTTATGGGGTTCCACTTTGGCATGTGCTTGGCGCAGAACTCGATCAAATCCACTGAAAGCTTCAACGCAGGCTCAGGAGGGAAGATGCAGAGCTTCTGAGCTATAAACTCCTTCAAGTTGTCGTTCTGTGTCGTCCCTCCGAGAGCCTCCATTGGCACACCTTGCTTCTCGCCGACCGCTATGTACATTGCTAAGAGGACTGACGCGGGCATGTTTATAGTCATGGAAGTCGTAACCTTATCTAGGGGGATCCCCTCAAACAGGATCTCCATGTCCCTCAGCGTTGAAACGGCGACACCACACTTCCCAACCTCTCCCGCTGACATCGGATGATCAGAGTCCAAGCCCATTATGGTCGGGTAGTCGAAGGCTATGCTCAGCCCCGTCTCACCCTCGCTTAGAAGATACTTGAAACGCTTGTTCGTGTCCTCCGCCGTCCCAAAACCAGAAAACTGCCTCATCGTCCAAAGCCTCCCCCTGTACATCGTGGCATGGATCCCCCTGGTGAACGGGTACTCCCCTGGGAACCCTAAGTCCTTCAGGTAGTTTAGCTTCGCCGTGTCCTCCGGAGTGTACACGTGCTTCACATCGAACCCCGATGAAACCTTAAAAGACTTCTTCCTCTCGGGAAGCTTTGCAACCCACTTATTCAACGTCTCCTTCTCCCATTTCTCCCTAGCTGCCCGTATCTCAGCTAGGTCTCCTTCATCAACCATCCCATAGCCCTCCAACGAAACATACAAGGGAAAATTACAACCTATCACACTTAAAGTTTTGTTTTTCTCCAAGGAGCAACATAGCTGGATTCTACCTGACAACAGAACTTTAATGTTATGCTGGCGTTTAGGCAACTGTAAAACCAACCCTCCCTGACGCAAAAAATCTACCGTCGCTGGAACCTTAAAGGCATCAATATTTTTGCAAGTGAAACGCTTAATTAAATTGTGTTACCATAATCTTTAACAGCGTGTATCATCTTCCAGCTTCCTTTTAACTGGCCGTTCAGGGGGGAGGACTCGCGTGGATGTGAACGCTTTATTTAAGATCAGTTATGGAATGTACGTTGTCACGTCCAAGATGAATGGCAGGGTTAACGGCCAAATCGCTAACACGTTCATCCAGGTTACCGCGGAGCCATTAATGGTTGCAGTATGCATCAACAAGCTAAACTTAACTCACGAGTTCATACAGAAAAGTAGGGTTTTCGCGGTTTCGATCCTATCGGAGGATACACCTTTACAGTTCATCGGCAGGTTCGGGTTCAAGACTGGTAGAACCTTCAATAAGTTTGAAGGAGTAAACTTTAGGGTTGGAGTAACGGGAGCCCCTATAATTCTCGAGAACACCATAGCGTATGTGGAAGCAGAAGTGGTCAAAGAGTGCGACATCAAGACACACACCATGTTCATCGGAAAGGTCGTCGACGCAGGCATGATCAAAGAAGGTGAACCAATGACCTACGCATACTATCATACCGTGAAGAAGGGTAAAACGCCGAAAGCCGCCTCAACGTATGTAGGCGAGCCGCCTCCAACCAACCCGTACCACACATAGCCAAAAACCACCTTTGTAGTTTAAAGAAGAAACATTCTTGTTCAATTACTATTATTAAGGAAAATCTGATTTATTTCATGTATATTTATATTTTTCATACGTAAAAAGAGAGCTTAAGGAAAGGGGTTAAGATGACGGAAAGAAGGCAAATCTACAAGTGCAATGTTTGTGGAAGCATAGTTGAAGTTTTACATTCCGGAGTAGGCCGGCTGGTGTGCTGCGGTAAACCCATGGAGCTGCTAGTGGAGAAAACAGAAGAAGCTGGCGGGGAGAAGCATGTCCCTGTCGTGGAAAGAACCGAAGCTGGAATAAAGGTTAAAGTGGGCTCTGTCCCCCATCCAATGACGGAGGATCACTACATAGAATGGATCGAAATATCTGCCAACGGTGAAGTGCACAGAAAATACTTGAAGCCAGGTGATACACCTGAAGCTGAATTCCCCGTTCAGGCAGAAGAAATAGAAGCAAGAGAACACTGTAGCATTCATGGCCTCTGGAAGTCCAGGTAGCTCCCCTCTTCCTTTTTCCTTTCATTAAAGATATTAGAAGATAACTATCTATACCTATTCAATGGATCTCTCCTCTACAGGGTTAAACACCCACTAAAGGGTTAAAGCACTCACTACTCCCCTTTAAGCTTCTCTTTTAGGGCTTCTCGTGCCTCTCCGTACACCCTTACAGCTACGTCGGCCTCCATCCTGCTAATGCTTTCCATTCTATAATCTGCCTTCACCCTCAGCTCATAAAGCTTCCTGAGAGCAAGCGCCACGTTTTTGACCCCTAGGCTATCCAGTACATTAGCTAGCTTGTCGTCTCTCCTAGGGATGGGCGCCCGGATCCTTAGAAGGAAATCCTCAGCCATCATTCTGAGGGAGAAGTAAAGGGCGGATACAGCCTTGTTGTAGCATCCAATTTTAACGTCATCAACGGCTTCTTTGAAAAGTTCCTCAGCCTTCAACGAAACGCCTCCAAGAAGAACTCTTTTTCGTCGTCTTTCACTATTATTGGGCTTATTCCTATTTTCCAGTTGAACTCCTTCTCGACTTCCCGTTCAACTTCAATCACCTTCCAGCGTACGTCGAGCGAGTCCTCCTTGACGACGACCAGCACGTTGCCGTCGTGGAAAAGCAAGTCCTCCCTCGGGCTAGCAGCCACGCTCACAAGCACATCGCCAAGAACAACACTAAGCTTATATGCGAAGGAATGGGCGGCACGACACCAATCGTCATTAAACCTGAAAAGTAAATGCTGCCTCCACGCCAACTTAAAACACCCCAAACAGGTCTTCGTTTAATGTTTTCAATAGTTTAATGAAAGCCCTCCTTATATAAGTAAGGTGTATCTCATTTGCCGAGAGAGAATTATAAGAAAGAAAATTATTATTATATTTAAAACTAGTCAAGACTGAAGTGGGTTGGTGGTATTCGGATTTGAACAGGTAAGGATGGATGATAAATGGCCAGTTGGCGAGCAACCCTGTCATTGTTGTTCATTCCCGCAGTGGTAAACTTCTTAATATATCTTCTGTTAAACTATCTGATCGCTCCAATCCTGGCCAAGAGTGGCCCCCTTTTCTCACTTGGCGTAATTCTAGGATTTCACGAATGGTGGCTACGTTTCATCAGCATTTTCCTTTCGTACTTCTTAGCATACTCTCAGGTGAACTTCCTCATCCCCGTCTACGTTCCACTTCTTCACATAATTTTCCTCTACTTAACTCTTCGCGTTGCATCTAAAGATAAACTTAGCTTAAAGGATTTAATAGCTTACAAGCCCGAGAACCTTAAGGTTGACGTGCTGATAGCCATCCTTCTAACAGTTATAATGACACCTACCCTGTACTTCCTTTTCAAGGTTCTATACGGAACATACGGTTTTTTCATCAACATGTTCTTCTACATGACTCCTCCATGGTATACTGCAGCACTGGTTATAGTTGCGTTCACAGCCGGAATCTCCGAGGAAGTTATCTGGCGAGGCTACGGAATAACAGCCGTTGAAAGTCTTACCAAGACGCACAGCAGCCTTAAAGCAATCATACTTACAAGCGTAGCCTTCGCCGTCTGGCACGTCCGCCTCCCCCACCTTCCAGCAACCTTCCTCTTCGGATTAGTGTACGCCTACGTCTATACGAAGAGAAGAAGCCTAGTTCCACTAATAGCATCCCACACAGCGATAGACCTGATATTTGCGTTTGTCCCCTACTAGTTAGCAAGTCTCCGGCGGTGAAATGCTTCCTGAGAATGTGGAAGAAGCCCCAACATGCAACAGAAATATAATAGTTTAAACCCATAATTTTTAAATGGAAGCTTGAAGACGGACGGGGTGGCTGGAGGCGTTGAGCATTTCCCTCCTTGGGGATACTTCCATTCTTCACTGCTTTTCGGGTTTGCCTATGTGCCCCCCGGCTTCTTAGAAGGGTGATTCCATGGGTAGGTTACTGCTCGTTTCGAATAGGCTACCTGTCACGGTGGTTAAGAGAGGTGGAAAGGTAAAGTTTCAGGCGAGTGCGGGAGGTTTAGCGACGGGTTTAAGCTCCTTTTACAGGTCGCATAGAGGCTTATGGGTTGGATGGCCCGGCATCACGTTGAAGAAGTTAAAGAGGGAAGAGAGGGAGAAGGTGGAGGAGAAGCTCTCGTCTGACGGTTACCATCCAGTTTTCCTTTCCCAGCACGAGATCGAAAACTACTATCACGGATTCTGCAACAAAACAATATGGCCCCTCTTCCACTACTTCACCCAGTACACGGTGTACGATAAGTCGTTCTGGACCGCTTACAAGCGCATAAACGAGGTCTTCTGCGACAAGGTCTTGGAGGTAGCGAGGGAAGACGACATCATATGGGTTCACGACTACCACTTAATGCTCCTCCCAATGCTCCTGAGGAAGAAGATGTTTAACGCTACGATAGGCTTCTTCCTTCACATACCGTTTCCGTCGTTCGAAATATTCCGTCTACTCCCGTGGCATAAGGAGATCTTGGAGGGGTTGCTGGGGGCTGACCTGATAGGGTTCCACACGTACGACTACGTCCGCCACTTCCTTGACAGCATAAGCCGCCTACTAGGCTACGAGCACACTCTCGGACAGATAACAGTTGACAACCGCATAGTGAAAACGGACGTATTCCCGATGGGGATCGATTACAACCGCTTTGCCGAGGCTAGAAAGAACCCGGAAGTGAGGAGGGAAATCGAGAAGATCCGGAAGAAGGTTGGAAACTATAAGGTTGTGCTGTCAATCGACAGGTTAGACTATACGAAGGGCATACCTCAACGTCTTGAAGCATTCGACCTCTTCCTCGAGGAGAACCCGGAGTACAGGGAGAAGGTGACCCTCGTCCTCGTGGCAGTCCCGTCACGCACGGGGGTGGAACACTACAAGGAGCTTAAAAGGCAAGTGGATGAGCTCATAGGGAAAATCAACGGGAAGCATGGGACCATAGGGTGGATGCCCATCTGGTACCTGTACAGGTTTCTTCCTTTCAACACGCTCGTCGCCATGTATAACGTAGCCGACATAGCCCTTATAACACCTTTAAGGGATGGCATGAACCTCATAGCTAAGGAGTTCATAGCGACGAAGACCGATGGGAGGGGGGTGTTGATCCTCAGCGAGATGGCTGGGGCGGCCAAGGAGCTGGGTGAAGCGATCATAGTAAACCCTAACGATAAGGAGGACGTCGCTAGAGCACTGAAGGACGCCATAACGATGCCCGAGGAGGAGCAGGTAGAACGTAACAGGGTGATGCAGAGGAGGCTGCAGCGATACGATATTATGCGGTGGGCAAGCGACTTCATAGACAGGCTCTCCCAGGTTAAGAAGGCTCAGCGGGAGCTCTGCGCAAGGAGGCTTACATCTAAGGATAGGAAGAAGCTGCTCCACGACTACTCTAGGGCTGGCAGAAGGCTGATCCTGCTAGACTACGATGGAACCCTCGTCCCCTTCGCCGAGAAGCCTGAAAGAGCGAAGCCGGACGAGGAGCTCATAGCAATTCTTGAAGAGCTCACCCAAGACGTTAGAAATGAGGTTGTGATTGTGAGCGGAAGGGACAGGAACATGCTGGGTAAATGGTTTGACAGGTTCGACGTGGGCCTAATCGCGGAGCACGGAGTATGGGTGAAGGAGGCGGGGGGGTCTTGGGAGACCATTGAACCATTAAGGAACGACTGGAAGGATGAGGTACGCCCACTCCTAGAGCTCTACGTAGATAGAACGCCTGGCTCCTTCATAGAGGAAAAGGAGTTCTCGCTCGTGTGGCATTACCGTAGGGCTGACCCAGAGCTGGGCTTGATGAGGGCGAGGGAGCTGAAGGACGACCTACTACACCTCACCGCGAACCTTAACCTTGGAATCCTAGAGGGGAACAAGGTGATCGAGGTTAAGAACGCTGGAATAAATAAGGGTCGTGCGGTGCTCCACTGGCTTTCAATGGAGAAGTGGGACTTCATCCTGGCCGCAGGGGACGACTGGACCGACGAAGATGTTTTCTCCGTGCTCCCAGAGTCAGCCTACTCCATTAAGGTGGGTTTATCCCCATCCCAGGCTAGGTTCAATGTGCCATCTTTAGCTGACGTGAGGTCTCTCTTAAGGGAGCTCGCAGGTCAGCGGTAGAATCACCTAGGAGGTGTTGAGGTTGAAGGTTCTCCTCCAAGAGATGACGTATCCTGAGGTTGCCCGCAAGGTTAAGGAGGGCGCACCCGTAATAATCCCCATGGGGAGCACCGAGCAGCATGCACGCCACCTTCCCCTAGGAACAGACTTCTTCATAGCCCTTGAACTATCCAAGCTAGTCGCCGAGAAGGCAGGATGCGTGGTAGCCCCCATCCTATGGGTCGGCTTCTCCAAGGAGCACATGGCATTTAAGGGAACCATAACCTTAGAGGTGGAAACGCTTGTTAGGGTTCTGCAGGACGCGATTAGGAGCCTGCTCTCTCACGGCTTCAAGAAGATAATCGTACTGAACGCTCACGGGGGGAACGACGTCATACTCCGCTCAGTGGTTCTGGATGCCAACCTAAGCCTAGACGTCGACGTGCTCTACATTGGACTCGACGAGCTCCTATCCCTTATGCCTGAAAGATATAGAGACGAGGCCGCCTCAAAGATGGACTTTCACGCGGGCGTACTGGAGACAAGCCTCATGAACCTTATACGCCCCGAACTGGTAAGGGTTGATGAGGCGGTGAAACCCAACGTTTCACTCGGAGAGTCAGCCATGCGCCTCCTAGAAGTGTTAAAGGGAAACCCCGAGCTCAAGGCGAGGATGCTTGCGAGCACCCTCACACGCTTCGACAAGCTCTCGGACACTGGAGCGTTAACCCTCGCGGATCCCTCCAAGCCGTGGGGGAGGCAGGAGACGAGCGAGGCACTCGAGGAGGTAGCCGTGAAAATTAAGGAGATAATAGATGCTTGGAAGTAGCCACCGTAACACCCATATTTGCTGTTTCCCCACCTTGTAAGGGGTGTCCCTCTCATGAAGATTAAGATACGTAACTATCAGACTTCGGACGGCGATGACACAATGCTCCTCATGAGAGCTCTGGCGAAGGAGGTTGGAGCCTCGTTTAACCCTGAAAAGTGGCGTGAATCCGACTATCTTCGCCTCTTCAGCCCGGGGTTAAGAAGGCAAACGCTCGTCGCCGAGGACGAGGACACTAGGAGAGTGGTCGGAATGGGAATGGTGGAGGCACGACTTGAACCAACCGGTCAGCTGGTCGGCTACCTTACAAACTGGATAGTCGACAAGTCCTACAGGGACAAGGGTGTTGGGCGGATGCTCGCAGAGACAGCCATCGACATACTAACCAGGATCGGAGTAGACCTTGTGAGGGTTAACGTCGGCATGAACGTACTGGATAAGCTCTCAGAGAAGCTGAAAAAGATAGGGTTCAACCCGGTCTACGTGGTTTTCGAGAAAGAATTGAAAAAGTAGCCTTCCCGGTTGGTGGACGTTCCTCCTAAATTTTTTATTTGTTGCATTCGACATCCTATTAGAGGGAGGGTGAAGTTGACGGGGAAGCCTGTTTACGGAATAGAGTGGGACGACATGGTCATAGACTACGAGCAGCCCCTAGACAGCGCCGTCCTCGAATCACTGACCATATCGCAGCTCTTCGAGATGGTGGAGCACATGGAGTACGTCTACGTACACTACCGTAACGACCCATACTGGGCTGAGAAAGGGGACTGGAGGCAGTTCGAGGAGAACGTAAAGAAAGTCCACTTCCTCCTCATATCAGCTAGGCTGACCCCGAGGCACTACAGGAAGTGGACTGAGGGTAAGCTTGAGTACGCTAACCTAACCTACAGGGAGCACGTGAAAAGGCTCATGGAAGACGAGGAATACTTCGCCAAAGTTGTGGAGGACAGCTTCTGAATAGGGGAGGCGTACGTTGAAAGCAACCAAGATAGCTAGCAGCGTGTACTTTCTTGAGGGGGATAGGGGAGGAAGATACCCTCTGTCAAACTCTCTCCTAGTCGGCAGGGAGTCCTTCCTCCTCATCGACACCGGATTCACCCTGTCTCCTGACGGCGTTGAAGAGCTGAAGAAGAATTTCCCCGTTGAAATCGTGGTGAACACGCACTGTCACGAGGACCACATCCTGAGAAACCACTTCTTCAAAGAGTCACAAGTGTGCTGCCACTTCCTTGACGCTCCAGCCGTAGAAAGCATCGAAGAACTAAATAAAAGGTACATCAGCCCTGAGGACAAGCACCTATTCATGATGGGCGAGGCGTTCCTACGCGACTTCCTAGACGTTAAGGGGTCGAAAGTGGACTTGGAGTTCGGCGACGGATACACGTTTAACTTAGAAGGTACGAAGCTCGTAGCCATACACACGCCGGGCCACTCCATAGGTCACTGCTGCTTCTACATTCCAAACGAGAAAATATTATTCCTATCCGACATAGACCTCACCTCCTTCGGTCCATGGTACGGCGGTCTCGACTCGAACCTTAAGGATTTCATCTCCTCCATAGGGAAGGTCAAGGAGCTTAAGGCTGAGGTCGCCCTCACAAGCCATAAGGCAGAGGTGATCCGTGGACAAGACGAAATAATTAAGAGGATAAACGAGTACGAGTCGAAAATATGGGAGAGAGAAAGGAAAATACTGAAGCTGCTTGAAGGAAAATGGTTAACTCTAGACGAAATAGTGGATCATGCATTAATATACGGCAAGTTCCCCGAGCCAAGGGAGTTCTTTAGGCTCTCCGAGAAGCTAATGGTGGAGAAACACCTAAAAAAGCTGGTTGAAGAAGGGATGGTGGAGGAGCGAGACGGCAAGTTCAAGGCTAGGTGAAGCAGCACCTAGACGCAGAAGGTCCTCACCCTTCTAGGTAACTATAATCAGAAGGTAAACGCCTGCCGCTTCATCCATCCAACACGTCCTCCAACCTACCGTTCATCGGAGATTTCACCCATATCGATGCGAAGCCGAAAATCCGGCTGCACGCACGTTCATTTTTTCCACAGGAAGAAAAAAGGATTAAAAAAGAATTTATGGAAGCATTTAAAATAGTAATGCTAGGGAATGTCTGAAATAGCCTCCTTTATATAAAATGTTTTATGCTGGGAAGGTGATGGCATGGTTGAGGGTTATGAGGCTGACGGTGGCGAGCACGGTGGGAGGTATGAGGAGCTGGCCGCTGACTTTAAGAAGCTCATGGAAAAGTTGAAGGTTGACGAAGACGGTAGAATAACGATGGATGGTGCAAGGTACATCTTCCTCCCTCAAGACCTGCTTGTTAACAGGATCTTCGTGTCCTTCCTGCGCGTCATTGGCCCAACCCTTAACACCATTGTCTGGCCTGTGATCGGATTTGCGGGCTACGTGGTGGCCCGCCAACTCATGAGCGAAGGCACCCCACCCGAGAAAATCATTGAAGCATACGCTAAATTTAATAACCCCCGCGGGTGGGGCCTAACGGAGGCCGTGAGCTTTGACATGGACAAGCCTGAGGCCATTGTTAGAATGAGGAACTCTATGTTCGCCAGAGGGGTTAGGGAAAGCGTTGAAAACGTTAAGGAATCGTATCCCTTCTACACATGCCCTTGGGGACACGTCTTCCAGGGGGCAATCAGGGCAGCCTTAGAGGAAAGCGGCCGTCAACCCCCACCATTAACGTATACTGAAACCAAGTGCGAAGCGTTGGGAGATGACTGCTGCGAATGGCACATAAAAAGGAAGGAGGAAGAGTAATGTGCGCTGAACTCGTCAAACGGTTCATAGAGTCCCTCAGGATAACGGAGGATGGAAGCCTAGTAAGCGATGGGAAGCGCTTCTCCTTCACTGTTCCAGCATTCCTTGTCTCATCGCTGAAGCTTATACCTGAGGAGAGGGTTGGCAGAGCGGTGGTGGAGCCAATCTACAGGAAATGTTATTCCGACTATGGTGCAGAGCTCGCCCAAGAAAACAAGGAGTTAAGTCTGAAGGAAACAGTCGAGTTACTCTTAAATTCCTTCACGTGCTACGGGTGGGGCAGAGGCGAACTCCTCCACTGCGATGAAGAGAAGCTGGAGGTGTCCTTCAGGGTTTACGCCTCAGTCTACGGAGAGGAATACGCAAACTACTTTAAGGGGAAAGGCGGCGCACCGTACCCGGTCTGCCCATACGGCTACGCCGTGGAGGGAATCCTAAACGTCTTCGCAGAAAGGAAGGGAGAAAAGAAAACGTTCTCCTCGCAAGAGGTGAAGTGCGTCGCTAAGGGAGACGAGTACTGCGAGTTCATAGTGAAGGAGCTCTAGAAGGATTTCATCCACCGTCTTCCATTATCCCTCATCATCTAAGCCGGATGAGAAAGAGGACGTCACTTAAAGCTTTAGAAGCCGCTTCAGCGTCAATACGTCCTCCCTCTTAACTAGCCATCCTCAGCGCTGCACGATCAATTCCCAGGTCTTTAGCGTTTCATCATAAAAGCATCACCCAACAACCCTCTCTACCTACAGAGGTTCTAGTAGCGTTTCCACACGAACATCACCCAACCTCAGCTGCCTCTCCCCTGATATCGAAATGAAGGGGGACGCCCTCCCCATGGAGACCCCCAGCTCGGCAAGCATCCCGGCATCCTTCACTTTTCCACCCTTCTCTCTTAAAGCGGTTATCCTTCTCGCCGATTTAGGCCCTATTCCGGGAACCCTTAACAGCTCCTCGTAGTTTGCCTCGTTAACATCCACCGGGTAAAGGTGAGGGTTGCTGAGGGCGAACGCAAGCTTCGGATCCACCCTCAAAGGAAGGTTTCCCTCCTCGTCAAAGACAAGCTCCTCAAGCTTAAACCCGTAAACTCTTACGAGCCAATCCGCTTGGAAAAGCCTGTGCTCCCTAACCTTAGGCGCCTTAGGCTTCTCCTCAAACGGGGTTCCCCTTATGGGGGTAAAAGCCGAGTAGTAAACCCTGTTGAGGTCCATCTTATCGTAAAGCCAACACACTCTCCTTAGAACTTCGAGGTCTGACTCTCCGCCTCCCCCTATAACAAACTGCGTTGTGTGGCCTGAAGGCAGAAAACCCCTCCTCTTCAACCAGCTAATCCACCTCATCCTCCTAACTAGATCGACGCCGAAGTCCTTGGTTGAAGACAGCTCCTGAAGCCTTGCCTTGCTGGGAGCCTCAAGGTTAACGCTAATCCTATCTGCAAGCTTGGCGGCCTCCCTGACCATCGAGTATGAAGCCCCGGGAAGAACCTTCAAGTGTACGTAACCCCTAAAGCCATACCTCTCTCTCAAGATCCTCACCGCCTCGACCATCTCCTCCATCGTCGAGTCGCTGTCTCCGCACACGCTCGAGGAGAGGAAAAGCCCTTCCACGTACCCTCCGTGGTAAAGCTCCATGAAGAGCCTGGCAAACTCCTCCGGAGTGAACTTGACTCTCCTCCTGCTAGATAAACGCGAGAAGGCGCAGTAGCCGCAGTCGTGGACACACCTGTTAGTGTAAAGAATTTTAAGCAGGTTCATGCATCCGCCATCCGGGAGGGCTGCAGGATAAACCCAAGGGCCTAGGAGGGGGCAGGAACCGGAGCCCCTCCTAACCTTCCTGAGAGTAGGGGATGAAGCACACTTGTCAAACTCGGCCCCAGCACCTAAAACCCTCAGCTTACCCACAGCGTCCATAAAACCCTCCTCAAACCAAAATTACACAAGCAGACTTTTAAACCTCTCCCTCAGCGTCCAGACCCGCCCAGAAGCACGAAATCCCTGAGGAAAACCGACACCTCACAAAAATAACATTAACACACTAAAACCATTTAAAGCCGGCAACCAGTCAAACCCCCACAATCGTCTCCACCACTTGAAAGGCTTTTTGAAAAAAGGAAGAGAGACGGATACGAATGCTTTTTCAGGAGTTTTGCTCTTTGAAGGTTGAATAATGGGGGAAACGTGTTAAGCGTGTCGTCGTATCCGAAAGGATCCATCAAGGTCACCGTGACAATACGTTTTCATCGACGTTCTGGTTGGAATGTGAGGGTGAATGGTAGCGAAAGGAAGGAGTATAAAACGTGAGTTGGCAGAGAAGGTGATGAGTAAGTGCCTTAGCGAATCGTCAGTCTACGATAGGTTATGTGGTCTGCCTTTGGAACAATGGAAAACCGACTTAAAGGTTTTGAAGGCTTCATCTGAGAAAACTTCCCCTCAGGCTTCCAGTTCCTTCAAGGCATCGTTTCGAAGGTAAAAAGGGGGGAGGTTGCTTCGGGTTAGGCCCACCCATACTACTTGTAGATCTTTCCGGCTCCCCCGTAGGTGAGTTCTTCGCCTAGGGCTAGGCGCACTAGATTACTTAGCATGTACGGCTCTAACCCCTGGGCTTTCGCTCTGCTCCTCAGACTTAAGGCGCACAGCGGGCATAGGAAGACCATGGCTTCCGCCCCGTTCTCCTTTGCGTCCATTATGTTCTTCATCCTCCACTCCTCCACGGTCTCCTTCGGAATGGTGGACATTCCAGCCATTGCCCCGCCGCAGCAGAGCGCGTTCAGCCTGTCATACTTCCTCTTAACCCTTTCAACTCCTATCAGCTCGAAGAGCTCGTCGAGCATCTTGTCCTTCTCGAAGGTGTACCTTGAAGCGCATGGCTGCTGGTAAGCTATCTTCATGTTGAGCTTTTCAACCTCGTCTTGGTGCTCCTTGACGTAGTCCCTCAGGTACTCTATTATGTGAACTGGCCTGAACGGTAGCTGTATTCCGAACTCTTTAACCTTGTTGGCGAGCATGACGTAGCAGTCGTCATGGTAGCATATTACCTCCTTTGCCCCAACCTCCCTTACGACCTTCGCCAAGTTATCCACGAACTTCTGAGCGTTATTCCTAACCATGCTGGGTCTTCCCACATGTATCCAGCCGATGTAGCAGAAGTAGTCTCCACCCTTCGTGATGGTTAACCCGTCGAAGAGCTTTCCCTCTATCACGCCTGGGAGAAGATCCACGGTGCAGAGGTTTATAACCGGCTTCCCAGCCTCCCCCTTTATAACCTCAGACGGCATCTGCGACGCCATAGTCATCATGTTGATCGCGTTCTCCGTAGCCGGGAAGGTTCCAGTTTCCTCTTGCCTCTCGTTAATGAGGTCGAACGGGTTAGCCCCCTCAGGACAGAAGGTGTTGCAGGCAACACAGGTGATGCACTCGGAGGTCACAGGGGTCGGCTCGCCCTCAATCAGCTTCCTGAACTCCTCCTTCGCCTTCTCCTCAGGGTACGCTAGGTAGGGGCACCTCATAAGGCACTCTCCACAAAGAGTACACTTCTCCCTATAAAACACTCTAAAATCCCCCCACTGGTGGTGGCAATTAACAATTGGATGTCATATCCTTAAAACCTTTATCTTAAAGCTCCACTCATGGTGGAGCGCTCAACTTGCTCCACTATTGGCGAAGTACCTCCATCACCATGCTGGCAAAGTCTCCCGGCTTCTCCATAACCGCCATATGTCCCGCATCATGGATTAGCGATATGACGTCCCCCTGACCCTTGAACCTTACGTCCCTAGACAGCTTCCTAAAGATCTCATCATGCTCGCCGTAAACGAGGCGCACCGTGCTCTTACTGGACAGCACCATTTCCCACTCGTCAAGTAATGGTTCACGTATGTGATCGAAGAATGCTTTCAGCTGTGCTCTGACCAGGACGCCTGTTTCCCTGTTGAATGTGCTTTTAATCATCTCCTTTACCTCCTCATAGACCGGGCTTTTCCTCCCTTCAACCAGGTAGCCTGAAACCATGGACCCTGCTAATGCGCGGAGAAAGGAAAGCGCCACCCTGTTCGTGAACATCCAAGGAGCATACTTGGCTATGTTACGGAGTAACGGGTCCTCGTGGGATTCGTGGAAGCTGGGGGCATAAATCACAAGCTTCTCCCTTGGCTCCCCCTTGGACAAGTAGTAGAGTAAAACGTTCGCCGAGAACGAGTGTCCAATAATCAGGTCAGGCTTCGTATCGGATACAAGCTTCCTGAGCCCATAGCAGTATTCCTCCATGCTCTCCCCACATGGGATAATGAGCTCCTCCGGCCCGGCATAGTACTCGCCATATATGAAACTCCAACCATAAGCGGAGCAGTACTCGGCTAGGCGTCGATAGAGAACCCTGGAGTAGCAGAATCCTCCAGGAAGAACCAGAATCCTTCTTCCCAAACTTTTACCCTCCACTTCAATTCCCTCTAACCCCTTTAGAAACGTCTTTCTCCGGTAAATTTAAGGGTTCCCGCCGACGCTGAAAACGTTGACCCCACCCCCTCCTTTCCAGTAGCCTTTTGCGAGCATCCCTATGAAGTCTCCTCCACCCCTCCTCCAGAAGGGTCCTCCGCCACCGTAAGCCACGGCTACGCCCCTTATCGACGCTACCTGAAGCGATGACTTAAGCCGTCTGAAGGTTGGTTCGCCGCCCGGAACACATCCTTGAACACCCTAAATTTTCCGGCTCCTGCGACAGCAGAATTTTTAATTAGCTCTGCTCTCAGAGTGATGTTACTATGTTAAGGTGAATGGGTTATGGTAGGGTTGGAAGAGCTTAAACAGCTGGTGGCTGACGAGATAACCCAGATGAGAGAGGAGGGATACGACGTTACGAGGGTTGAGGAGGAGTTCAAGGGGCAGGAGGGGGAGCCGCTTAGAGCTTGAGGAGCTTCTGAAGGAGCTGGGAAGGTGCCGGTTGAGGCCAAGCTTCCCTTACAAGGAACCCGTAGACCTGAACGGCATAAGGACTGAGAGGCCTGAGGGGCCAAGGGTCATAGACCTTGACCTGTCGAGGAGGGAGCTCTTAGACAGGATTCTTGGAGGGTGGCTTGGAAGGTGTGCAGGGTGCCTTCTAGGCAAACCAGCTGAACTTCTGACTAGAGAGCAGATCGAGGAGTGGTTGAGGAGGGCGGACGCCTATCCCCTCAGAAATTACTTCCCGCCATTACCAGAACCCGCCGACTTCCCCGACTGGCTTAGGCACCGGCTCCTAAACCGTAGAGTCCTGCTTGGACACATAAGGGGGATGCCGCGCGACGACGACATAGATTACACGATCCTAAACCTTCACCTACTTGAAACAGTAGGCTTCAACTTCACCACGGTGGACGTCGGCACCGTCTGGCTGACCATGATCCCATACCTCATGGTTTACACGGCGGAACGTGCAGCATACAGGAACCTTGTAAACGGCCTCACACCCCCGGAGACAGCCACTTTCATGAACCCTTACAGGGAATGGATAGGTGCGCAGATTAGGGCGGACATGTGGGGCTACGTGACGCCTGGAAAGCCAGAGCTCGGAGCCGAGCTTGCATATAGGGATGGCAGCCTCTCCCACGTTAAGAACGGCGTGTACGGTGAAATGTTCGTCAGCGCTATGCTAAGCGCAGCTTTCACGACAAGCGACATCGAAGAAATAGTTGAAATCGGCCTATCCGAGATCCCCAACGGTCAAGGCTTGCGGAGGCGGTAAGGGACACCGTCAACTGGAGTAAGAAACGTGACGATTGGAGAAGCACGTGGGAGAGAATAATGGATAAGTATGGCCACTACAGTCCAGTACACACAATAAACAATGCAGCCCTCGTCCTTCTAGGACTCCTCTACGGGGAGGGTGAATACGAGAAGAGCGTGACGATCAGCGTTATGGGAGGACTGGACACCGACTGCAACGGTGCAACAACAGGCTCTATACTCGGAGTCATTTTAGGCGCAAAGAACCTGCCAAAGAAATGGATTAAACCCCTTAAAGACACTGTTGAAAGCTCCATCACGAACTTCAACAACAGCAGGATCTCACACCTAGCAAGGCGCACCCTCAAACTGGCAGAGGCCACCCTAAACAGCTAGCAAGCCTAAAGGGACAGGTAGCGTAAAGGGTTATTCAGGGCTAGA
This sequence comes from Thermoproteota archaeon, assembly GCA_029258835.1. Classification (GTDB taxonomy): domain Archaea; phylum Asgardarchaeota; class Jordiarchaeia; order Jordiarchaeales; family Freyrarchaeaceae; genus Freyrarchaeum. The sequence continues at coordinate 33,427 of JAPDJY010000050.1, forward strand.
CCCCTCAACCCTCCTCAGCCCTCCTCAGCATTTCATCCACTGACACGTTATGTCTTAAGGCAATCGCTTTAAGCGCTCTCTCAGCCTCCCTCCTAACCTTCTCCTCCGGATGCAGGCGAAGAGGATCCACAGCCCTTGCCGCTTTCACACCTCCAACCCTGCTTAATGCTTTTAGTGCAGCCAGCTTAACCTGCAGGTCCACGTCTGATAGGGCTTTGACCAGAGCGTCCTCCGCATCCTCGTCGCCCATGCTTCCCAGCGCTGATGCGGCCCAGAAGCGAACTCTGGCATCCTCGTCCCTTAGTGCTTCCTCAAGGAACTCCCTTGCCTTAGGGGAACGAGTTAACCCCAGCGCTCTGACAGCGCTCACCCTGAGCTCAGCCTCCCTCTCCCGCAGCATCCTACCCAGGTATGGGACGACCTCCTCATCCGCTATCTTCCCGAGCGCCTCAGCAGCCTCCCCTCTAACCCTCCAGTCCCAGTCGTCTAGGAGCCTTAAAAGCTCGTCTTTAGCCCTCACCTCCCCAACCTCGCCGAGCACCCTTGCAGCCCCAGCCCTCACCCTCCAATCGTCACTTTTAAGCAGTTCAATGAGCTTATCGGAAAAGCTTGACGCAACCTTTATGAGGGCTTCCATCGCCGCGGTTCTAACGCGCTCATCGTCATCCCCTAAAGCCTTAGCCAGCACGTCGAAGCTTCTCCCCTTAGAAACATGAATTATCCCTTTAATCGCCGCGAGCCTGACGTCTCCATCCTCGTCGTCCAAAAACTTTTCAAGATGGGTTAAGGCCTGAGGGCTTCCAATCTTGCTGAGAGCCCTAGCAACCCTGACCCTAACCTCCACTCCTTCCCTTTCAGTGAGCCGTGCAAGCTCGTCCACCACGTCCGCGTCCCCGAACTCTCCCAGGAAGTCTATGGCTTCAATCCTAGTCCTTTCATCCCTATCGCTTAGAAGGTAGACAAGCTGGAGGATGGCTTCCTTACGTCTACCAGACCTGTACTTCTCAACCGCCTCCCTGACCTTCCTTGACATGGGACGCATCGTCACGGTTCCACCTCTAAACCTTAAAGGCGTACAACCACCTTTAAAACGTAACCCATAAATTTTTGAGGGTTCGCCGGTTGAAGACCGGTTTTAGCCCGTTGTACCAAGAGGCAGCGTGCCAACAGAAACTGGAATTCACGTTCAATCGGCTTATTCACCGACTAGTTCTATCTGAAGCCTAAGATGCTCCTTCAAGTCCTTAGTAACCAAAAAGTTCCTTCTGACGTGATTCATTCCTTCCTGTCCAAGCTTCTTAGCCAGCCACCTCCTCCTGAGGAGGAGCGTAACCTTCTCAGCTGCCTCCTCAACGCTGTCCACGAGGAACCCTGTAACCCCATCAATAACCTGTAATGGTATACCCCCCGCCCGGGTTGCTACAACTGGTACCTCCTTCCATAGGGACTCGCTGACCGTCAGCCCGAACCCCTCCTTTATGGAGAGTTGAAGCGCAACCGAGAAAGACCTCTGGAAAGCGTTAACCTCGACGTCATCAAGGTTTGCCAGCACGTGTACATCCCTGAACCTCTCCGCCTCCCTAACAGTTTTCTCGTACCATTCCCCACACTCGGGGTCGTCGTGGGCGAAGCTTCCTATGAGGACGAGCTGTACGTCCTCAACCTTCTCCCTCACCTTCCTGAACGTGTCTATTACCCCTAAAGGGTTCTTCCAGGGGTCAAACCTCGCAACCTGACCAATAATAGGCCTGTCAGGGTCAACCCCATACCTCTCAAGAACACCCAAAATCTCAGACTGACCCAAACCCCTATTCTTATCAGACAAAGGATCTATGCACGGGTGCCTTATGAAAACCTTAAAGTTTCTAATGTCCCCTGGCACATATGCCTCATGCGAGAATATTAGTGCGTCGTATTTTTCGACGTATTTCTTCAGGAAGCTCCAGACCTTCATGTTTGGCTGGGAGGTGTCAATGTGGCACCTCCAAACCCACCTACCACCCTCCCTAAACTCCACAAGCGGAAGAGGCTGAGGATCATGGATCACAACGACGCCGTCACTGTCCAAGGAGTCTGACCTAAGCATCTCAGAATTCATCTCGTTAACTTTAAGGTATATCTCCTGTAGGTCCCTGCCTATTTCTATGGACGCGTCCCCCTGCAACGCGTTGTGGATCGACTTGGTTACGTCAAAGAAATCCTTACTTCCACGAATGACAAGCCACTCAGCCTTCACACCAACCGACTTGGTGAGGGGGACGAGGCTTTTTAGTATTTCAGCTACTCCTCCACCATATGCGGTAGCGTTCACGTGGATGACCTGTGTACCCTTAACCCTCTCCGCCATGCAGAGGATGTCTTCAACCTCATCCCTGCCAACAACAGGCTCATACTCTCTGATGTCTCTTACAGCCATGCATCCCACCTGACATCCACTTTCCACTAGTCTCCTTCCCAGCTAAGCCCTCTAAGGGGCAGCATCCTACTTTTCCCTCCAACAATTAATGGGTAAAGCCCCCCGGCTCAGCACTATAGATCCTCTCTTTCCCACAGTTCTCCTGAAATTCACTAGGCCACCTTCCCCATCAGAAAGGAGAGTCAACGAAAAACAGGGTTTAGGTTTGACGTTGGGCGTCCCCATCGGATATCACCCATCTTGAAAGCAAGTAACGGAACTATTGGGTTATAAATCTTTCTCATAGCTTCCTCCATTCTCAGGTTATACCTCCCGTTAAAACCTCGTGGTCAACGTCACGTCTCCACCCTGCACTTCTTTAGATTAAGGGTTCCCCGCCTCGGCGACTCCTAGAGTAGAGACTCCGCACTCCACCCCGGTCACGGCGGCCTGCCCGGAAGCGTTATCTCCTTGAACAATCATCCCGCCTTTAACCAGCGGGCAAGCCCTTAATGAAGCCTTACTAGCCGTCCACCGCCAAACTCAGAAATCCTTTTAAGCAGCCTCCTTTTTCTGTGGAAAAGTGAGGTGGGAACATTGGATTTCTTCTTTAATCCTAGGAGCTTAGCAGTCATAGGAGCTTCCACCACCCCGGGCAAAGCCGGCTTCATAATTCTAAAGAACCTCCTTAAGTTCGGTTATAAAGGAGAAATTTACCCGGTTAACCCTAAGGGAGGAGAGGTTTTAGGGTTAAAGTTTTACCACCACATTTCGGAGGTTCCAAAACCGGTGGACCTGGCTGTAGTCGTGATCCCTCGAAACCTAGTTGTAGACGCTGTTAAGGAGTGCTGCGAGGCAGGGGTTAGACGCTTCATAATCCCGGCGGCAGGCTTCTCTGACGATGGAGAGGAAGGAAAACTGCTTGAGAAGAGGCTGGTCGAAGTCGCCTCAAGGTATGGTGCCCGCGTTATGGGCCCAAACAGCATAGGAACGGTTAACGTTTCAAGCAGTTTAGTTACGTCCTTCGTGAACCTTGAGAAGCCGAGCCTTGGCCCGGCATCCCTAGTAGGTCAGACGGGGCTCTTCGCGAGCGCCTTCATCCAGTGGATTACGTCATCTCAGAACTTCGGCCTCAGCAAGGTTGCGTGCATAGGCAACAAGTGCGACGTCGACGAGTCTGACGTGCTCAGCTACTACGCTGACGACGATGAAACAGGCTGCATTGGAATCTACCTTGAAGCGGTCAAGGATGGGCGCCGCTTCAGAAACGCGGTTTTAAAAGCTCTAAGGGCAGGTAAGCCGGTGGTCGTCGTCAAGGCAGGGGTGACGGAGGAAGGAGCTAAAGCGGCGTCGTCGCATACTGGAGGGTTAACAGGCAACTTCAAGGTTTTCGAGGGCTTAGCTAAGCAGACCGGCATGATAATAGTTGAGGACTTCGACCAGCTATTCACAGCCCTTAAATCCTTCTCCTTTCTGCCAACTCCGAGGGGGGATAAGCTCTGCATAATAACTCAGACTGGAGCCGGAGGAGTGCTCTCTCTGGACATCTACAAGCGCTACGGTCTTCGCCTAGCAAGGCTGAGTGAGGAGACGGTGAGGAAGATGAGGAAGGTTTTCCCCGACTGGTCTCCCGTAGGCAACCCGGTTGACATGTGGGCTGCAATAGAGCGTAGCGGACCGGACGAAACGTTCAGCGTACTTATAAACTCCGCCATGAGGGATCCCTCGGTCGACATGCTCCTCGTGATCTCTGTTCTCTTTAAGGGAGCAGATTTTAACCCTTCAATAGTGGTCGATGCGCTGGACAGGTGGGGTAAACCACTCACAGTATGCTTCTTAGGCGGTGAAAGCCTCATGGTAAAAGAGTGGTCTGCAAAGCTTGAGAAGGGTGGCGTTCCGACATTTACGTCGATGAGGGATGCCATGCTCGCGCTAAGCGTCCTCAACAAGCACCGTCTCAACATGTTAAGGCTTCGCAGCCTCCAAGCCGCCGACCCAACCAAGCAGTAGCCCTTCCCCGAGAAGCACCCAAATCAGCCGCAACCAAACCGCCGCTAAAACGCGGACATGCCGGAAGGACGTGGCTTGAAGGATGTTAAGGGTTCAAGCGTTCCCTCCGGTGCCTGTAAGCGTCACTTTGGCCGCCTCATCCACTTCGCCGCTCCCCGCCCCGTCGCCTTCGATCCGTCCTTGTAAATATGCTCCTTGCAAGCGCCTCCGCCGGCCTGAAAACGCTTATGTTCCCATCTCATGCTTCAAGTATCTCCCCGTAGAGGGTGGCAAAGGTCTGCATGAACTCGTCGATCCTCCTACGTATAATGTACAGGTCTTCGGTTGCGACTACAACCAAGGTGGCGTTCCCGGCGTAACCGAAAAGAAACTTCAAGTTCCCCTGATCCACCACCTGACCCGACCTCCTTTACCTGTCCTCTTTAATCCAAGTGACAGCGCCGATAGCACCGCCGCCGTCAAGGCTTGGTCGGGACCCACGGTGCTCGTTCCGGCCTCAAAATTCACGTAGAAGAGGGGACGCCTGTGAACGAGATAAGGTATATCTCCTTAACCTTAGCATCCCAGTCAAGCTCCCCAAAGGACGGCATACTCAACACGGCGAAGTTCACCACTATTATTGCCGTCATCAGAACGGAGCCGACAAGGTAGGATAATCCTCCTGAAGGCTGAACGAAAGGATCGGACGTCAAAGTGTATCCGGATAGGAATAGAATGAAGCCGGCGACGAACAAGTTAATTTACACACTTAAGGGCTCCTCCGCCTTCCCCTGTAAACTGCGGAATAATAAAATGAAGAACACGGAGTATGCTGGGTTAGAAAAAGAGGTATGAAACATACTTGAAGATGAAGTGGAGGAGAATGAAAATGATCAGTATTCCTACTGGCCCAATGAGGTGAAAACGCCATGCGTTAGCAAAATCTTCCTCTCGACGATAGATGTAAATCCTGTGAGACCGGATAGCATGGAGAAGTATCCCATCTTAAGCCAGAACTCGCGCTCCCAGCTTGGAACATAGAAATCCGAGATAATGAACGATGAAAGCTGAACTATAAGGGCGGCCATGAAAATTAACTAGGTAAGCGTCGTCGATGCGGCGTAGACTCTTAGCCCACTCGTAAAGAAGCAGAATAAGAAACTCCGCTGAGAAAAGAATTGCAGCCACCATGAGGGAAAGCGAGAGGTTCCGTATAAGTCCCGAAGCAGGGGAAAAAAGCCAACTAGGTTTCCTCCTTATGCGGTACATCACCATGCTATTAATTTCTTAACTGCTTAACTGTTAATTTCATTTTTGTACTTATATTTCTTCAATTCACTTCTATTTTGCAATGTTGACAGGATAGTTTAAAAATTCTATAAATTTATTTTTGATTTGATTTAAAAGAAGTATATCTTTTATAAGTGGAGGTATTTTGCACATCGCATTCGAGAAAGAAACCTTCCAAAAACTTAGTTATAAAAATAATCTTCCTTCAGATTTTTCTTAAGGGTCATCGCCTCATTCTGCGTGTGCACAGATAGGCTTTCCTTCGGCTTTAAAAAATTATCATGGTTCCTCGTGGGGGATCTCTTCGCTACAGCTTCTTCCCATGAGAGCCAGTGTTTAACGAGGTGTGCCGTCCTAGGTTTATGGCGAGTTGACCGGGTGATCTGAAGATTGGGATGAAGTGTATGACGAGTGGATCCGCCTCTTCCCGTCAGGAGGCCTCCTTCTGCCTAGACCCTATAAAGTCATCCACACTAGGCGCCGTCCCTTCAGCGGATTCTACATATACTCCGTTTTTGGTTTTCGTTACCGGCAAATTCCAGCGCTTGAACGTGAATGATACACCTTGGCGATCGCCTTGCCTACATCTTGGGTTCATTAGCATCTTCCGGAGAAAGACGCATTCCCCTCCCAAGACCTCCACCTCTTTAGCCTAGATATTGTTAGCATACCGCACAGTTTGGTAGAAGGATGCCCATTCATCAATGTTCCCTATAACCTATACTACCCTACCGATTAAGGTCGTTCTCCATGAAATCGCAAAAAATAATCGTCATGTACGCTGTAATCAGCACCTTTTTAGGGTGTTGCCCCGCATCTATTCCACCCTTTCCTACATTGACTCTCCCTGTGGAAGGGGTTGTTGCGTCGTTCTATCCCGTGTTGCGGCGGATGCCATGTTATTCTCCTACCATTTCTATGTGTAGTCTGAGGTAGTCCTTCAGGTCCTTTGTGACTAGGAAGTTTCTTTTAACATGTTCTCTGCCGTTGTGTCCTAGCTCTCTCGCCAGCCACCTCCTCTTGAGGAGGAGTGTTACTTTTTCGGCTGCCTCCTCGGCGCTGTCCACGAGGAAACCCGTGACCTCGTTGAGGACTTGGAGCGGTATCCCCCCTACCCTGGTTGCGACGACTGGCACCCCTTTCCAAAGGGCTTCCGTAACCGCCAGCCCGAACCCCTCCTTTATGGAGAGTTGAAGCGCAACCGAGAAAGACCTCTGGAAAGCGTTAACCTCGACGTCTCCGACGCCATCTAAGTTTGTGAGTATGTGTACGTCCTTCGAGCTCTCAGCGTATTTAACGGTTTTCTCGTACCACTCAGCTCCTTCGGGGTCGTCGTGGGCGAAGCTTCCTATGAGGACGAGCTGTACGTCCTCAACCTTCTCCCTCACCTTCCTGAACGTGTCTATTACCCCTAAAGGGTTCTTCCAGGGGTCAAACCTCGCAACCTGACCAATAATAGGCCTGTCAGGGTCAACCCCATACCTCTCAAGAACACCCAAAATCTCAGACTGACCCAAACCCCTATTCTTATCAGACAAAGGATCTATGCACGGGTGCCTTATGAAAACCTTAAAGTTTCTAATGTCCCCTGGCACATATGCCTCATGCGAGAATATTAGTGCGTCGTATTTTTCGACGTATTTCTTCAGGAAGCTCCAGACCTTCATGTTTGGCTGGGAGGTGTCAATGTGGCACCTCCAAACCCACCTACCACCCTCCCTAAACTCCACAAGCGGAAGAGGCTGAGGATCATGGATCATAACCACGTCCCCCTCTAAGTCGAGTATTCCTGCATTACGACTGTTGACTTCAAGGTAGATTTTCCTCATTTCCTCGCTTAGTTCGATGGACATGTTCCCCTGTAGTGCATTGTGGATTGCTTTGGTTACGGCGAAGAACTCCTTGTTTCCACGTAGAACCTCCCATTTCGCGTTTAACCCTACCGACCTCGCTAGGGGGACGAGGCTTTTTAGTATTTCAGCTACTCCTCCACCATATGCGGTAGCGTTCACGTGGATGACCCTTGCACCCTTAACCCTCTCAGCTAGGCTTACTATGCTTTCAACCTCGTCCCGGCCGACTATGGGCTCGTAGTCCCTAATGTGCCTCACCGTGCACTCCTCCAACCCTAACCCATCATCTCAATTACCCCTGCAGCCCCCTTTAACTTCACTATCCCCACTACCAAGTCTACTCTGCATACCACGCCTAGAACCCTGCTCTTGGTCGAAACAGGTAGGCAGCTTATGTCGTTTTTAACAACCTTATTTATGGCTTCGCCTACGTCGCTTTCAGAGCTGACGGAAATCACCTCACGGTTCATGACGTCCTCAACTCTACTCCTGAAAATGTCCTCGACGTCCACGTTGCGGATCATCACGTCCAAATGCTTTTCCATGGTTAACACGTGATTTAGAATGTCGGTGACCGTTAGGATGCCGACCATGTTTTCACCCCTAACGACGAACACGCGCCTGACACGTGAATCGATCATCATGTTCGCCGCGTCAAACAGCGTTGCCTCTGGTGGAACCGTCAGAGCCGGCTGCGTCATCACATCTCCCACTTTAACGTTAAACTTCTTATTCAGAAGTCTTCCCAAGATAACCTCTTCGTCTATACACCCCTTAAACACCCCGTTCTCGTCGGCTATGATGACGTACCCAACGTTGTTCTCAGCCATGTACTGGAGCACCGTTTGGAGGGAGACGCTTTCAGGGAATATGTTCCTCGCCTCATCTAGGAAAAGATTTACAGGTTCCCTTAGAACACCCCTCAACCCCTCCTTCGTCTTAAGCGACTCACCGCGCCTACCAAGCAAAACCTCTAGGATCCTACGCCCATTTATGACGCCTTTAACCTTGTTTCCCTCGTCGACGACCACGACCCGGTAAGGCGTACCCCTCCCACCCAAAATGTTCAATGCTAGGAACAGCTGGTCATTCCACCTGATGATCGGCCTGCAGCAGATGAGGTCAGCGCTCCTCATAGACACCCCCAACCTACTTAAACCCCCTCCAGTGCTATTAAGCATTTTGACTGCTTAAAGCAGCGGCCCTCCGCCGCCCCCTCCTCCGGAGGGAGAGTTAAAAGTGGCGGATCCCATCTTTCTTCTTGGACGCCACTTAGGGGTGTGACATGTGAACGATCACGGTAGCCGGGTGAAGGAGCCATCTAACCTGCCTTCCTCCCACGCCTCCCGCGGGATTAGGTTTAAGCTGGTATGGTTTGACTCTTTCGGGGCGAAGAGCTCATGCGTGCTCGTTGAGACGGACGATGTCACGGTTCTAATAGACCCGGGTGTTGCCGTGATGCACCCTTCCTTTCCGGCGAGCAGCGTGGAGAAAGCCTTGTGGGCCGCGAAGGGTAGACGGGCGATAGTTAACGCTGCGAGGCGGGCAGACGTAATCGTGGTGTCCCACTACCACTGGGATCACTTCACCCGCGACCCGGACGTTTACAGGAATAAGCTTTTGCTTGCTAAGAACCCGAACGAGTACATTAACGACTCTCAGAGGAAGAGGGCTGTCGAGTTCTACTCGAACCTCTGGAAGACGTTCGGCGGAAAAACCATGGAGTTTAAGCCTCGCCGGGACGTGCGCTTTAAGGATCCGGCAGACGAGCTTTTATCCATCAGCATGAACTTCGGAGGCTACCAAGAGCGGAGACTCGAGCTCCTTGAGGCAGGCAGAAAGTGGTTTAAAAGGCGCGCCGAGAAGTGGCGGAGCTACAAGGTCATCCCTGAGGCGGAGTTCAGAGACCTCAAGATAGTCTACCCTGAGGGGTGCGAGCTACGGTTTGGAGGGACGAAGCTGCGCTTCTCCCCTCCGCTCTTTCACGGCATCGAATACTCCCGTGTGGGGTGGGTTTTCTCCACCGTAATAGAGTTTAAGGGGGAGAAGCTCCTCCACTCATCCGACCTGAACGGGCCGGTGATCGAGGACTACGCCGAAATGATCGTGAGGGAGAACCCTTCCTACATAATCCTCGACGGGCCGATGACCTACATGCTAGGCTACACCCTCAACATGGTGAACTTTCGCAGGGTGCTGGAGAACGCCAAGCGGATAGTTGAGGAAGCCGACTTCAAACTTATGATATGGGACCACCACTTGCCACGCGAGCCAAGGTTCAGGGAGAGAACCCGTTCAGTCTGGACGGCTGCTGAAAGGAAGGGTAAGCCTTTAATGACCGCAAGCGAGTTTCAGCTTGGTAAGAAGCCCGTGGTGGAACGCACGCTTTAAAATTCGTCCATCTCGGAATATTACCGATAAATCGGTAATATTTAGTTAAAAGTTACCGATAAAATTATAAACTTTTAGGATTAAGTGTTTATCATGATCGGTGAAGACGCCATTCTAGAGGTTCTTTCAGACTGGAACCTCTGGGGAAGTTTTGATGTCCCCCTTAAAAGCAGGAGGATATACCTAGGCATCCTTAAAGAGTTCCTGGGGGGTAGAGAAGCCGTCGTTGTGAAGGGTGTTAGAAGGGCCGGTAAGTCCAGCCTAACGATACTTCTCCTTAAACATCTTCAGGAATTAGGATGGATAACGGTTAAAGACGCCTTAATAGTGAACCTCGAAGACCCACGCTTCCCTTCCACCCTTTCGTCGGAAGACCTCCTCCGCATCTACCAGGTGTACTTGAAAAAGCTTTCCCCGTCTAGTAACCACGTGGTAGTCCTCGATGAAGTCCAGGTTGTTAAGGGCTGGGAGAGGTTTGTCAGATACCTTCTAGAGGCTAAAGGCGTTAAAGTGGTTGTGACGGGTTCCTCCTCAAAGCTTATGGGTGAAGAGTACGCTTCGTCTCTTACAGGGAGACACGTGGACGTTGAGGTTTTCCCTCTAAGCTTCCACGAATACTTGGAATTTAAGGGGTTAGCGTTGACGGGTGAGCTTGACGCTGTCAGAGAAAGACATAGGGTGGAGTTTCTGCTGGACGAGTACGTTTACCTCGGAGGATTCCCTGAAGTTGTTCTAGCTGAAAGCAGGGTTAGGAAGGCTGAGCTGTTAAGGCGCTACTTCGAAGACATAATAGTCAAGGACGTGGTTAAACGGTACAGGGTGAAGCACGTCCACAAGCTTGAAGAGCTGGCGAAAATTTTCCTTACAAACGTCTCCATGCTTCAGTCACTTAACAGGATCAGGAAGACTCTAAACTTAAGCCTCGACACGGTTGAAAGATTCTCAAAGTACTTGGAAACAGCTAGACTAGTATTCTTCATCCCTCGCTTCGGCTTCTCGCTAAAACAGCAGATCCTAACACCTAAAAAGGTCTACGCCATAGACACGGGGCTAGCTTCAACGCTAGGCTTCAGGACGGCTGAAAACTACGGTCAATACATGGAGAACGTCGTCGCGGTCGAACTACTAAGAAGAAAAACATGGAATCCAAGGATTGAAATCTATTACTGGAGAGACCACCAGCAAAGGGAGGTGGACTTCCTTCTCAAGGAGGGAGGCGCCGTGAAGCACTTAATCCAAGTGTGCTATGCCTCGGACAGAGACGAGGTTCCTCGAAGGGAGGAGAGATCGCTGATGAAGGCGATGGAGGAGCTACACTTAAAACATGCAACAATAATAACCAAAAGCTACCAGGAGGAAAGGGAGGAGCAAGGGCTAACGGTAAGGTTCATCCCAATATGGAGGTGGATCCTTCAGGAAGCCTTCAGCCCAAACCAGCCCACCAAAACCAAAAGTATGTGTTAAAGTTTTAAGTGGCATCCTTCCGAAGGCTGGAAAGCACCCACTAACCTACTAAATTGGAAATTTAGCCTTTTGAACCCTTAAAGCCTCATTTGTGGCTGATCGCACCACCCCCTCCTCCCTCACTAATCCTAGAACTGGCCGACATCCTCAACTTGGTGGACCCGTGACCACCCACCTTCCTTGGTAACAACGTACACCGTGTCGGCCGCGTCTTCAAGCTCCCTATCATGGCTCACTATTATGAGCTGAGGAACCACCCTTGCCTCCTCTCTGAAGGCCTTCTTCAGTATCTCAATTAGTTCCCTCCTCCTCTCCTCGTCTAGGAAGACCGTTGGCTCATCCATTATCATCGTTTCAACTTTACTCCCGGCTATAACCTTCGCTATGGCCATCCTGAGAGCTATCGCGAGCGCCACCCTCTCCCCTCCACTTATAGCGCTCACGCTCTGGCTTCCAGACGGGCCTATAACCGTAAGCTCGTAGTCCTCGTCGAGTCTAACGTCAGAGTACTCGAGGTTGAACTTATTAAGGTACTCTCTCGTGTACCTTTCTATAGCCGGCCTGGCACGAGACCTTATAAGTTTCTGGACGCCATCCTTCCCGTAAGCGTCCCTGATTTTCCCAAGCAGCTTAACGAATGCTTCAATCCTTTCAACCTCCTTCTCCTTCTCCTCCAACTCTGTAAGCCTCGCCTTGGCGTCCTCAACCCTCTGCTTCAACTGCTTTTCCTCACCCTCTAGGGAGGCAACTCGCTGCTTCACATCATCCAGCTTAACCCTAACTTCATCCAGCCTCTCCTTCACCCGCCTATACCTCTCCTCATCATACCCCAACTCGAGAATTTCCTCTCTTAACCTTGAAGCCTCGCTTTCAGCCTCCCTTAACCTATCCAGAGCCCTCCTGCACTCCTCTCCAAGCCTCTCCTTGTCTCCGAGTCTCTCCAACTCCATTTCAGCCAGCCTGTAATCATCATAATCACCCTTAAGCCCCTCAGCCTCCTCCCTAACCCTCCTTAACTCCTCCTCTATCCTAGAAAACTTCTCGGCTTTACCTCTCTCCCCCTCAAGCTCCTCCCTAACCCTCCTCATCTCTTTCCTCTTCTCATCTAAATTCTCCTTAAGATTTCTAACCACTTCAACGTTTACACGCTCAACGCTCTCCCTCCTTTCCTCTTCCTCCCTGATCCTCGCATCAACCTCCTCAGCATACCTTCTGGCCTCCTCCTCCTCGCCTCTAAGCCTTCTCTCTTCTCCAATAAGCCTCTCTATCAGCCGCACTTTATGCTCCTCCGTTAACTTCCTCCCACACAGAGGACACGTAGCCCCAGCTCCTCTAAGCTTCTCAACCTTCTCCTTCACATCTCTAATCCTGCCGGCTACCTCCCCAATCCTACCGTTCACCTCCCTCTGCTTAACCTTCAACGCCTCGATGGCCTCCCGGATCTCCTTCATTTTCTCCTCCTTTACACTTGAAATACTATCCGCGTCCACCTCCACGCCCAACGTCTCCGAGTACTCACGTATTTTCCCGTCGAGCTCCCTCTCCAGCTCCTCCACCTCACCTTTCAACTCCACCATCCTCTGCATTAACATTTCAACGGTTCTCCTCGCTCCCTCATACTGCCTCTTCTCCTCCTCAAGCCTCCTCCCCTCCTCCTCAAGGATACAATACCTCTCATACGCACCCCTCTTCTCCTCAAGCCCTTTTTCCAACTCCTCAAGCCTTTTTAACCTATTCTCCGCCTCCTCCGCTTCCCTCCTTAAAACCTTCAAATCGGCTTCCACGTTGTTAAGCCTCAATGCAAGCTCGTCATACCTTTTTTTAACGCTCTCCAGCTCCTTAGCCTCCTCCTCAGCGAGTTTAACCTCTCCCTCCACCTCCCTTCTCTCCTCCTCCGCCCTCGCAATTTTCTCCCTAATCTTCCGCAGCTCCTCCTCCCTGCTCCTCAGCTCCCTTTCAACATGCTCCTTCTCCTTCACTTCTCCTCTAAGAGTATCCCTCCTGCTCTCATACTCCCTAACTATCTCCCCCATTAACTCCCATGCTCGCTCAAAGTCGTCGATCCCGAGCAGCTTAGATATAAGCCTCTTCCTCTCAGCAGGCTTTTCAACCACAAGCCTCTCGATCTCACCCTGCCGCACGTAAATAGAGCTCTCAAACATTTCCTTTTCAACATCCAAGGTCTTCTCGATTTCAGGCACTATCGTCTTCTCGCCAGCCTCCTTGGTGAGAGGCCTCTCCCTGCCATCCACCACCTCGTAGATCACCCCTTTAGCCTCGCTTCCCCCCTTCTTTTTCCTCCTAACCTCCCACCTGACAACGTAATCCTTCCCTCTCTCCGGCACCGAGAATCGGAGGCTAACCCTAGCATGCCTCGCCATCCTATTAATCAGGTTTTCATCCTTCCCCCTAGAGTGGGTCTTGAACAATGCGAAGCTTATCCCGTCGAATATGCTGGTCTTCCCGGCTCCGTTAGGGCCAACTATCACCGTGACGCCGAGGTCAAAGCTCAGCCTCGTGCTTTTATGGGAGACGAAGTTTTCCAGCTCAACCTCCTTAATGATCACCGTAACCCGCCTCGAAGAACTCTTTAACCAGCCTCCTCGCCTCCTCCATTCTCCCCCTTCCACCCCGAAGGATCCTGAAAAGCTCCCATGCAAGCTCGGCGACATCCCCGCCTAAGATCTCCTCTAAAAGCTCCCTGTGGGAGAGGGCCTTTACGCTGGAAGCCGTCAACTCCTGTCCTGCCTCCTCCTCGAATTCAGGCCTCCATAGGAGTACTTTCCCGGAGAAAGCCCCCTCCAAAACTTTTAACGCCCCCCTTCTATCAATGTTTGAACCCTTAACTTTAACGTGAACCACGGGTTTCACGCCGCCTTCGAGTCCGGCGACCACTCTCCCGACCTCCTCCTCCAGCCTTTCATAGTTGACCTCCACCTCAAGCTGAGGCCTAACATTTAAGTTTACCTCTTGAACGTCTGGAACATCCCCGCTGAGATCAACAAGGTAGAAACCCTTCCCGTTCCTTTTCCAGTCGCTTATCTCGTCTCTTCTCGTTATCTCGGTGGACCCCGCGTAAGCTAAGACTCCCTCTCCCAGCCTCATTTTCCGCCTGCTATGCAGGTGCCCTAAAGCGTAGTAGTTAGCCCCCTCAGGGATCTCACCGATGGAAAGCTGGAAGTCGTAGCCCAGGTAGACGTCTATAGCCTGATGCATGACCACGATGCTCCTCCAGTAATTTCTCCCCTCGTTAACCACCATGCGAAGCTCGTCCAGCAGCAGATTCCTGTGCCTCCTCGACATGTTCATGATTCCCCCCACATAAACCTCCCTTCCACCCGCTTTAACCACGCACCCCCTCCTCACCCCTCCATCCCTCCCTCTGACGCCTAGAAGCGTTAACTCGTTTTCGAACAGGGTGTGGGGTGGCATACCCCTTCTCTTAGGAAGATCATGGTCTCCTAGAACCGCGTAGACCTTAACGCCTTTCTCCTTCAGCCTCGCCAGCTGCCTCTTAGCGTTGTAAAGCGCCTTCACGGGAGGCCTAAACGAGTCGAAGAAATCTCCTGAATGCACCATCACGTCAACGTGGTCCTCAATAACCCTGTCAACAACCTCCTCAAAAGCCCTGTTAAAATCCTCCTCTCTCTCATCAAGATTGTACTGTTTGTATCCGAGGTGGGTGTCGGAAACATGGGCTAAGAGCACCATGATATCACTCCTCCACCACCCATACCGTCTCGTCATAGTTCCAGCAGCTCGTCCACCTCCCTCCTCTCCTCCTCAACTCCTCTGCCACCCTCCCTCCACGCTGAAACCACGTCGATATCGGAGCCAACAAGCTTCCCTCTATACTGATCCACCTTCACCAAGGCTGGAACCCTCACCATCATCCCCAATACCACCGCCTCCCCGGTGTTGAGGGATGGAAGCTGGCGGAGCAAGTCGTCGCTAAGCGACTCACTAGCCGCTTGAACATGCCTCTGGTCTGACGGCTCAACGAGCTTTAAAATTATCATGTTGTTAACCTGAGAAAGGGCGTTGGCGCTTAACGCCTTAGGCCTCTGGCTGACGAGGCAGAGGCCAACCCCAAACTTCCGCCCCTCCCGCGCTATCCTGCCAATCCAGTAGCTTGAAAGCGTATCCTCAGCCGTCGGCGCCAGTATGTGCGCCTCCTCTATCACGGTTAGGACGGGGTGTCTGAATCCTCCTCTCCCATCTTCAACCACGAACCTCTTCCTCTCCTCAAGCAGCCTCCTGAGGGCGTGGCTCACCACGACATCCGCGCAGTCCTCGTCGACCTGACCTAGGTCTATAACGTTAGCGCATCCAAGCCTACACCTACCGACGATCCCACCTACACCTGGCCTTATAATCCTCGAATACTTCTCCTCGAAGCCTTCAACCTTGTTTAAAACAGCGGCTACGTCGCTCCTCCTCTCTCTCCTCCCCTCCTCTCCTCCTTCAGACTGCTCCTCCAAGCTCTCCTTAAGGTACTCGAGGAACCTGGACGGGTCCCCTCCGCCTCTAACCTTCTCCACAGCGTTTCTGTATGCGGCTCTGAAGATCCTCTCCTGCACGTGGTAGTCAGGCCTTATGTTTGCCAGCTGCATTAGCTCCCACACGCTGAGCGTGTAGGGGTCAAGTATCGGCGTCACCGGGTTCACACGCCCTCCTCCCAGGTCCGAGTCGAGGTACTCCGAGTGCATGTCAAATATTACAACGGTTCCCCCCATCCTGATAATCCCATCTGATATGACCGCCACCGTGTTGGACTTTCCTGCACCCGTGACGGCTAGGATTGCCAAGTGGCGTGAAACCATGCGGTTGACGTCCACGCATACGGGAACGTCGCCGTGTGAGATCAGCGTCCCTATCCTCAGCGACGCGTAATCCCTCTCCCCAAAAACCCTCCTGAGCGTCTCCCTGTCAGCTATCTTAACCTCCATCCCAGGGGAGGGTGGGACACGTGGAATCCGCAGCTCGTCCACGTCTCCAAGGATGCTGATGATCCCCTTAACGTACACGTCCTTTCCCTTCTCCAGCCTTCTTATCCTCTCAACCACCTGCGGGTCGTGTATGTCCTCGCTGAGGGAGACGCTGCCGCTCACCAGCGCCTGAACCATGCCCAGAACAGTTTTCCCATCGTACTCCATGGTCACGTACTGCCCCAGCCTCGGAGGCTCCACGGATATGAAAAACCCCCGCGTTGGGGTTGCCTCCCCTATGATGTACCCTATCACCCTACTCAAGGAACTCCCTCCCTCTCTCAGCCTCGTAGAACCCTACAATCCTGAAGACCCTCTCGATTTCATCATCGGAAACCTTAACGTCCATATGCGCCTTCCTGAGGGGGTAAGGGTACCCTAAAACAGAGTAAGTGGACGCCTGCACTAAGACCTCCTCCACCACCCTGCCTTCAACACACCCCGGAACCTCAAACCTCAAGACGGGCCCCCTATCTTCCAGTCTGGCGTAGAAAACAGTCACGGTTAACCCTCTGAAGAAGTCGTCGAAGACCGGAAACCTCCACTTAGCCTTGCGGCTAATCTCCAAGTGGAGGGGCTTGGAGTAGCCGGAGCGCCCGGTGAACTCGTTGAAAATTGAAATATCAGACTTGAAGGACTTAAAGTAGTCACATCCCCTAGACGTCTTGGAAACGAAAACCAAACGATCCCCGTAGTCCTCAAGCAGCCTCCTGTAAACTAGGAGCTTTTCGGCGCTCTCAAGGAAGCTGGCTGCAGCCCCTCCCATCTCACCGTAAGCACAAACAACCTCTTCAAGCATCCTCTTCGAGAAAACAGCCTCATCCAGCATCCTATCCCACGAGTTAACCACCCTCTCAGCGTGCCTTTCAAACCCTCGCTCCCTTAAAGACGCATACCCTCTGAAGGGAGGCCTGATTAAAACCCCGATAAGGGATCCATCCATGAAAACCCTATCCACCCTCCTGTCCCGGAGTGCCATGTAGGCAGCTTTCCCCTCCAGTATCTCACTATACGAAGCTATCCTGTCCTCAACATGCCTGTGAGGGTACAGCACGTCCACATCAACCATCCTCACAGACTCTCCTTCCTCTCCATCCGTGAAGACGACAGCCTCAGCGTCCACAACGTAAAGGACGAAATCCCTGCACTCAACCCAGTTCCTCCCCCCATCCACTCCAGCCACGCTCCCATTAAAGCCTCCACTGAACCCCGCGTTAACCCATGTTTCCTCCACGCTCCCAGAATCCAGCTCCACCCTTGAAGCCCTCTCCTTCAAGTACGACACGTTTCTAAGCGCAAGCTCGTAGGCCTCCCCCAGCAACCAAACCACCAAAAACCTAAACAAAGACGAGAGTATATGAAGTTACCGCACAAGCCTCCACCCCCGCAATAATCCTTCATTAGGCATCCTTCCACATTCATCTTCACCAAGGGGGAACCCTAATAAGCATCCTTTCCCTCCCTATATTCTGGTGTTACCGATGGGATCCAAATACCTGAAGACGGTCAAGCCCAAGCGGAGAATAGGTTACCTTAAGAGGA
This sequence comes from Thermoproteota archaeon, assembly GCA_029258835.1. GTDB lineage: Archaea > Asgardarchaeota > Jordiarchaeia > Jordiarchaeales > Freyrarchaeaceae > Freyrarchaeum. Next base: position 51,339 of record JAPDJY010000050.1, read on the forward strand.
AGCGGAGAATAGGCGTGGTTGTGAGGGTAGATGGCAGTCAGAGTGAAGCTCAAGGTAAATAGCGGAATCACGGAGAAAACCCTTACCGCGCTTGTGAACACGGGCTTCGAGTCAGAGACACCAGACCTCCTCCTGCCGGTCACCATAGCCGAGGAATTAGGCATTTGGCCTCCAACCTCCAGCATAATGCTGGACGAATACAGCACGGTTTCAGGATCCATATCCCTTGCAACACTACCCAAAGCAGTCAGGGTTCAAGCAGTCTCCGGCGATAAAGCATCCAGGGAGGTCACCTGCAACGTTGTGGTATCGCCACAGGAAAGCGAGGTGCTAATCAGCGACATGCTGGCAGAAGAACTTGGAATAGTCATCTTAAAGGCTGGAAGGGGCTACTGGCGCTTCATAGACGACCCGCAAAACGTCGTCAGAACCAGTGAACCACCCTAAAAATAGGTAAGCGAAGTAAAATTGGAAGAGCAGCGTCACATGCCTACTCCTCTACTTCTGGGGGTGTGCAGCCCTCCAGCCAGACCATAGCTAAGGTTGCCAAGTCGGGTGGCGTTAAATGCACTTCCTGCGAGACCACCACGTCTAGGAGGGCTGGCTGCGCCGCCTCCTCAGCCCTCTCCAACGCCGGAGCTATATCCTCAGGGTTCTCCACCCTCTCACCATACCAGCCCATCCCCTGCGCCACCCTGTCATACCTTACATCGCTGAAGTCAACCCCTATGTACCTTCCGCCGAAGGAGAGCTTCTGAGCTCCCTTTATCATACCCCAAGCCCCATCATTCACCACTATGACTGTTATCTTCAAGTTAAGCCTGCTTGCTGTTTCGAGCTCTTGGAGAGTTGTTCCGAAGGCTCCGTCACCCGTGATCAGGTAAACCTGCTTGTCCGGGGCTGCAAGCTTCGCCCCTATAGCATATGGCAACCCTACACCTAAGTGCCCTGAGTCGGCAGCCCAGATGAAGCATCTAGGCTCGTATATGCGGTGCATGTAGTACGCCCACACAGCCGTGTTGCCTCCGTCTATGCACGCTATGGCATCCCTCGGATAGTACTCCCTCACCTCCTTCATCAGCCTGAGCGGGTGGACGGGTTTCTCGTCGCTTTCAGCCTGCTTGGCAAAGTTTGCTATCCACTCGTCCTGAGCCCTCCTATACTCCTTCATCTTACTATGTGGCTCCCTCTTCTCCACCTTCTTCTTCACTTCGTCTAGGAGGGCGGAGAGAGTGGACTTTGCATCCCCCACTATAGCTAGGTCCACAGGCCTGTTTAAAGCTATCATCGTTGGGTCAACGTCTATCTGAATCGTCTTCTGCTTGTCAGGGTCTCCCCAAACCGGCGGTCGCCCCCAGAAGTCGACGTCTCCGACTCTACTGCCAACTATCAAAACAACGTCGGCTTCGCTCTGAGCCATCAAAGTGCCGGGAGTGTTTGGGATGAGGCAGAGGGGATGATCCTCAGGGATAACCCCCCTCGCGCCAAGCGTGGTGACGGCGGGCGCCCCAAGGTACTCGGCGAGGGCTACGACTTCCCCCCAAGCACCCGACCTAAGCACTCCTCCACCGGGATGAATCAGAGGCATCTCGGCCTTGACAAGCATTTCAGCAGCCTTCTCCACCAGCTCCGGGTCCCCGACGGGGGGCTTAGTAGCCCTATACCTCTGAGGCGGGTAAACCCTAACGCTACCCTCCTCTTTCCCCTCAAACATCACGTCTGCGGGAAGGTCAAGGTGCACCGGCCCCGGCCTCCCAGACGTAGCAACCCTGAAGGCGTGGTGGACGAGCTCAGGGATCCTCTCCCAGTGCGAAACCACAGCGTTCCACTTAGTTATAGGCTTGAAAAGGTGGTACTGGTCTAGGGCTTGCATGGAGCCATGGTCAGGGTAGCTTCGCCAAGTCTGATTCTGCCCTGTTAAAACGATCATTGGCACGCCGTCAGCCCACGCAGGATAAACTCCCGGAACGAGGTTAGCGCCTCCGGGGCCGATCGTCCCAATGCACACCCCCGGCTCACCGGTAACTCTTGCCCAAGCATCAGCCATGTTCGCGGCAGCCTGCTCATGTCTACAGTTAACGAAGGCGAGCCCGTGCCTCTCACCGACCCTCTTTATGGCGTCTAGGATCGTTAAAAGCTGCGCTCCGGGAACACCGAAGACGTACTTCACACCCTCCTCAATTAAACACCTAACTAAGAGCTCCCCACCAGAAATCTTCTTAGCCAACCAACCACCCTCCAACCTATTTAACACTTCTCTTACCCCTTTTAGACTTAAATAGGTTTTCTATTTACCATCCCTCAGTGGTATGGGCTTCCTCACTCTCTCCGGGCCGTAGACCTGACCACAGACCGTGAAGCGCCGCACTTCCAGCATGCCACGAACCAAATGTACCTTCCCCTACGGTCTTCCCGTCTTACACCCACCCTCTGCTTTAGCTAGAATGGCATCGTGTAGCCATAGTACGCTGCCAGCGTGGTTATCCAGCTCGGCAGCCCCAGCTCTCCGGCGCTGACGCCTGCCATGTTCATGAACCCTGTGAGAACCATCAGGAAAAGCTCGGGGCTCATAGCAGTCCAACCCAAAATGCTAGTTAAGCCATAGAGTAGCCCCGTCCCCATAATAAACGATACCAAGCATAGTGGTCCACCGATCTTGAAGAAGTTCTTCCATGAGATTGGTGCTCCGTCTCTTTCTAGTATCGATATTGCTAGGAGGTTTGGTATGCCTCCTATCGGGGTTAGGCTAGCCCCAGCGTTAGCCCCATAAATGAGGGACCATATCACAACCTTGTCCAGAACCATGGCGTTAACCGAAAGGGGGGTTAGAACGTAAAGGAGAGCCGTAGTCACCGAAACATTATCCATAACACCCGAAAGAACCCCGGAAACAGTTATCGTCAGGAAAATAGTCGCTAAGGGATTTCCAACAGTTAGGCTTCCGAGGCTTTTACCTATCGTTTCTAGGACGCCTGTGCTGTGAACCCCGCCAACAATGATGAAAATGCTTACAAGGAAGACCACCAGCCCCCAGTCAACCTCTAAAAGCGTTCTCTCCGGGTCTGCCCCGCTTAGGAGGAGGAAGGCGAAAGCCGAGACCAGGGCGACCATGTATAGGGGGATGTTAAGCGTGCCGGCGACAACGAAGCCTATCGTGGTCAGGACGAGCAGCACGGCCATCCTATTGAACAACGCCCTGTTCTCTATAAGCGTCGACTCGTCAAGTGATAGCAGCCTAGCCCTTATCGTAGCAAACTCCTGACCCTCGGGTACAGTGAACTCCTCCTTAAACGCCTTCTGAACAATCACCATTGACATTGCTGAGTATGCTGCTGCGAATGGGGCTCCTAGGGCTATGAAGTGGACATACGAGAGGAAGTAGCCGGGGTTGAGGTTGAAGTGAGCCGAAACCAAAATGTTAACAAAACTACCAACAATGGTTGAAGCGCTCGCAGCGTTTATCACGAACACCTCCCCTAGGACGTAGGGGCGCGGATCCACCCCCAAAGCCCTAGTCAAAGTCAAAGTCAAAGCACTAATGATGATAAACGTCGGGTTGTTCCCTATTATTGCTGTTAGGACGAAGCTCATCAGGCAGAGGTAAGCGAAGAGCTTCTTAGGGTCTCCCCCACTCATCTTAACAACCTTAACACATACGTACTCGAACAATCCAGACCTAGACGCGACGGTAGCTATTATCACGAGGGAGATTATTATGATTATTGTTGGCCAGTCTATCATTTCTGTGAATACTTGCTGGTCTGTGAATAGGAGTGGTTTTCCACACGCTGGAACCCCCTGCATCCACGATATTACGCAGTCCGCCACC
>JAPDJY010000033.1:0-53500 GCA_029258835.1 Thermoproteota archaeon
TTCTCTATTCCATGTCTTTTCAGTATCCAGAAATAACTGAATTCCTCTTTGCCAAGCCCTGACTTATTTTGCTCTTCTTCTGCTTTTGCTATATCCTCTGCTATTTTTGTTAATTCCTCTAAGGCGGATTCTACACTTCTTTGCCTCTCTCTTAGTTGCGAAATAATCTCCTCAACTTTTTCGGCTATCGAAACTAAATAGGGACTTTCCTTTCTTCTGTTTTCAATGTGTATTTTTATACTTCTATAAAGACTTGCAACTTTTACCCTTTGAGTAACTTTGTCCGCTTTAATAGTGCTAGCTATATCCTCATTTATTTCATAAAGCGGAAGATTATCCGCTATATGCAAAAGCTCAACATTTTCTTTTATTAGATCTTCGGTCTTCTTAAGAATATCCCTTCTTATTTTTCTTCTCTCCGCCTCTGGATTATAAGTCTGATAAATTATCTCATAAATCTGCACCAACAGTTTATATCTCTCAATATAATCTCTCAAGAATTCATCTGGGGATAAAATTTCATATATCTCCTGAATCTGCTTGAAGATTTTTGTATATTCCTTTCTCTTTTCTTCGTCAAAGAAATAATCAATTATATTCTGGATTCTTTTCTCCTCATCTTCTAAATCAATCTCTTTTAAGATCTCATCAGATTTCTGCATTAGGTCTTTAAACCTCTCTTTGAGTTTTTCATAGTCGATAAGACCCGCTTCCACATCTCTTGAATAAAATGCTAAAGCCCTCTGTAGATTCTCAAAGATTCCTATATAATCCATAACTAATCCGCATGTTTTTCCTGCGTAAGGCCTGTTTATCCTTGCTATTGCTTGAAGCAAAGTATGATCTTTCAATGGCTTATCGAGATACATCACATAGAGGATAGGAGCATCGTAACCGGTAAGAAGTTTTTCGGTAACAATAAGAATCTTAGGAAGTTTTTCAGGCGATTTAAAGTCTTTTCTGATTCTCTTCTCTTCCTCATCAGAAATGTGGTATTTTTTGAGCAGTTCGCTATCTTTATAATTTCGTGTATATACAACTTTTGTGTAATCTGGCGGTAAATACTTGTCAATTGCCTCTTTGTAAAGTGCACATGCCTCCCTATCAACTGCAACTATGAAAGCCTTGAATCCAAGAGGTTCTATAAATTTCGTATAGTGCTCAGCTATATGTTTAGCTATGTTATCAATTCTATCCTTTGCCTTTAGCACAGCCTTTAGTTTTTGTGCTTTCTCTATGATCTTATTTATTCCTTCTATACTTGCTATTCCCTCCTCTTCAACAACCCTGAAAAATTCCTCCTCAAGCATTTCCTTATCAACATGAAGTTCCGTTTTTGCAAGCGTGTAATATAATGGGACTGTTGTCCCTTCCTCTATGGATTCATCTATTGTATACTTGTCAAGATAAGGTTCGTCCGGTGGATAACCAAAGGCTAAGAATGTGCCCCTTCCAACTTTTGTTTTGTCTACGGGTGTGCCTGTAAATCCGAAGTAAAAAGCATTAGGCAATGCTCCACGCATGTAATTACCTAAATCACCCTCCTGACTTCTATGTGCCTCATCTATCAGCAAAATAATATTTTCTCTCGTGTTTACGTGCTTTGGCATTCCTTCAAATTTGTGAATAGTTGTTATAATGAGACCTCTATAATCACTTTTAAGCAACTCTCTTAAGTGATTTTTACTTTCAGCTCTAACAATATTTGGATAACCATAAGCCTGAAAATTCTGATAGATCTGATGCTCCAGTTCAATCCTATCAACCACAACAATGATTGTAGGGTTCTCAAGTTCTGGGATCTTCCTTAACTCATCCGCTGAAACTATCATTGTAAGGCTTTTGTAAGCCCCTTGAGTATGCCATATTAAGCCTTTCTTTTTCTTTTCCTCTAATACCCTTCTTATGATTTTTACAATTGCCCTTCTCTGATGCTGTTTCAAGATATATTTCTGGAGTTCTTCGTCGATGGTCATAAAAACAATGTATGAGCGTAGAGTTTCAATAACTTCCCTTTTGTTAAAAAATGATTTTACAATTTTCTCAAAATTAAAACCGTTTTCAACTTTCCATCTATAAAATGTTTTACTTTCATATTTCCATGTAGGACCATAAAAAAGCCTTATTCCTTCTGAAACAGCATAAAACTGAATATATTTGAAAAGTTCAGGCAAGACGTTGTTGTATATTCTCACCTGCTCAAAAGCTTCCTCCTCAGCCTCCCAGACTGTTGGGCTTTTAAGCTCAAAATCACAGATAGGTATGCCGTTTATGAAAAGAACAATATCAAGCCTTCTTTTTTCCCTATCCTCAAACCAAAACTCCATTGTAAAGGCAAAATGATTGTTCTCAGGGTTCTCAAAGTCAATCAATTTGAAATTTCTCTCCCTTTTCTCTTTTTCAACATAAACGGTTTTTCTTCCCCTTATATACTCCAAAAATTCCTGATTACCTGTAAATGTGGAAGGTATAAGCCTTAATCTCCTTATCACATCTCCGACATTTTCATCTGTTATTATTCCTAGATTAAGTTCTTTGAGCTTTCTTTCAAGAATTTCAAGAATAAAAGGTTCTCTAATATCAAAACCTCTCTTCTCCTGCAAGTCAGCAGGCGGAATATACTCCCAACCTATCGCCTGAAGGTAATTTATAACCCTATTCTGAACATCCCTTTTCTCAGTTATGAGTCTCATATCTCCCATCCTCTTCCTTTCAATTATTATCCTTTTTAAGTTTTTCTTTCAGAGCTGGAATGTCAACGGTTATTATGTCTCAAAAAATTATGCCTAAAATCTACACCAAACTTATCTTATCTCTTGTTCTTACAATTCCACACCATTCAACATCCTGATATTTATTCTTCAGGACACCCGAGATATTTTTTAGATGCTTCTCCAAGAATCTCTACATTCCTTACCACAACATCCACAACCAAATCATTCTTATAAAAAATTATCGTAAAATAAATCATTTGTACATTTCAGCATCTTTTCACATATAAAGTCACATGCAATAAGCATGTCCATCACGAGCTCTTTATCTCCTTACTTAGGCATATTCAATTCCCTCTTTATTTCCTCTTTCACATGCTTTTATTCTTATGGACCAACACCATCCGGGACTAAAGGGCCATTTCTTTGCCAAAAACCTCCTTAAGAAATCCAACAAGATCCGCAACATTTTTTAAATGTGGTTTACCTCTCTTGAGTTATGTAACAATATCGATGTCGCTCTCTCCCCTGCTTCACCTCTTACAAAAGAGCCAAAAAATCCCCCATTATTCTTTTCTTTTAACCCTTAACCTTTTTTGCCATCATACCTCCACCTCTTTAAGCCTTATCTCTCCACTCATCAATTTATGAAGCATTGTTTTAAATAACTCCTTCAAACTCTGCTTTCTTTTCTGCTCAACCTCTATTTTCTTATCTACAACGCTTAAAATGTGAGCGGTTTGCTTTTGTTCTTCAAGAGGGGGAAGGGGGATTAACAAATTCTCTAAGGCATTACGAGGGAGTCTTTTTCTTCCAGTTGTTCCTTCCATTTTTGAAGTCAGATCACTTCTTATCCTTGGAAGCCTTAAGTATTCAAAAATATATTCTCTAATTATGTCTTCATCCTTAGGATGAAATGCAAAAACTTCAGTAGTTGCATACCCAAACTCCATAGGCAAATTTGTTAAAAGAGCTTGCTTTCCATTTTCAAATGAAGGAGTTATTTTAGCTACAATGATGTCATCTTTGAAAACAAAAGTCCCACTTGATATTTCTGAATATTTTTTCATCAACCACCCTGCATATTTACCCGAATCTGGTATTAGCTCCATAGGAATAAAGGGAATCTCATCATTTTCTTTTATTCTTAAGTTTCTCGGTTTTCTACTAAATTCGACAACCCTCTCTAATCTCACCACTTTCCAGCTCTTCGGGATTAATCCTATTTCCGTTTCCTTCTGCTCCTCGCCACAAAGCCCTTCTGTGAATAGCTTTTGCATGAGCGATTTTTTGAGGTTTTTAGCCTGCTCTATGATTCTGTCCTGAATTTCAATGGCTTTTTGAATTGTGTCAAGAACCTTGGCAATTTTGCGTTGCTCGGGAAGAGGGGGAAGGGGGATTTTCTTCTCTTTTAATAATGGAAAATGTCTGTTGTAACCTCGGCTTGGTATATTCAAAGTAAGAAAAGCAAAGAATAAAAATTTAGGATCAAATAACTCTTTATTTGGGATAAGCACTTTCACGCCGTCAGCTCCAACTATGAAGGGAAAATCTACAAACTTAAAGATCCTTGTGTGGTCTCCAAATATTATAACAGGTAGAGGGCCCCGGTAAGCTTTTTCATCATCATCACAAAATCCAGCGATGTAATTCTGACTTTGATCTATCACAGGGTATTTTCCAAATGGTTTATACTCTTGTTGTTTTATCTTTCCAACTCTAATTTTTTTCTTTAAAATAGCTCCTTCAAACCTCACCACTTCCCAATCCTTAGGAATCAAGCCGACTTCTGTTTGTTTGAAGTTGTTTTCTCCCTCAAATTTTTCAAGTGTTTTCTGTGCCATCTTTTCTCACCATGGATGTTCTACATAACTTCTCAATTGATTTGCAGCAAAATAGCACTTATCTGCATGCTTTAAAGCAAGTTCTGCCTCCTCTTTTTCAAACAATTTTTCCGGACCTACTCCAATTTTCTCCAAGCCGTATTTAGCCACCGTGTAAAAGCTAAGCCAGAATTTTGAATAAAGATAAAGCTTAGGAAAATCTAAATGCTTTAGCTTCTCAGGAATGTCTTCCAAAATTCCCTCAAATTCTTCTTCCTTAAACTCGTGCTTTTTTGGATATTGTTTTTGAAGAAGAATGAAAACAGCCTTTACTGATAATTCTATACACTCTTGTGATGCAGATATACTCTCAGGATAATTATAATTTTTTAGATGATGCTTCGCCTCATCTAATTTATTCCACGCTCTTTTAAGGAAACTTCCAGCTATTTCCAAGTTTTTTTCTTTCATAATCTCCACCATTCTTGTTCCTCAAGTTTGTCTTTAACAATTTTCAGCCTCGCTAATTTTTCTTTCTTAGAAACTGTGGGAAAAAGTCTGTTTGCTTCTATATCTTTTTCTACCTCTTCTATTATTGTTTGACACTCTATAACAGTTAAAATACCGTGCTGTATCGCAGATCTTATTTGCCCTATTATGTGATTAACTGTAATGCCTCTTTTTCTTCCACCAATAAACTCCTCCAAAAGGCCTTTGATCCTTTTTTGTGTTATTTCTTTTGCAAATTTTCTTTCTTCCATTTTCACCACTCAAAACCTATTTTTTCCATTATCTTCTTTAACTCCTTATCAACCTCTTTCCTTTCCTCTTCAACCTTTGCAAGCTCTACCAATATGTCCTCAACTGGCTGTATTTTTTCTTTTTCATCAACAGAAACATAACGAGATGGACTCAAGTTATAATCGTTCTTTCTTGCCTCCTCTATGGTTATTATCTTTGAAAATCCTTCGATTTCCTTCCAACCAAAGTATGCGTCAAGAATCTTTTTTATGTTCTCATCTGTGAGATAATTTTTCGGTCTTCCCTTTGCAAACTCCTTTGATGCGTTTATAAGCAAAATCTCACCTTTATGCTTCTTTGCCTTATTTATTACGATTATATTTCCCTGAGATGGAGTATTATAAAATAAATTGTCTGTAAGCAGAATAACAACCTCAATTAAGTCATTTTCCACAAATTTTTTCCTTATCTCCTTTTCTCTATCTGTTCCAGAGCTCCCGCTTCCCCTTGTTATAACTCCTGTATCAATAACAACAACAAGCTTCCCGTTATCTTTCAGAGATGCAAACATATGTTGAATCCATCCCCAATCTGAGCTTTGATTTGACGGCGGTATACCAAAACTAAATCTGTTGTAGGGGTCATTTTCAAAAACATCTTGAGGAAATTTCTGATTCCACATAGGATTTGCAATGACCTTATCAAATTGTTTGACTCTGCTATTTTCCACAAACTTTGGATTTCTTATTGTATCTCCAACCCTTATATCTGCATCCATGTCATGAATAAAAGCGTTCATCTTTGCCATTGCATAGGTGAACGGGTTTATTTCCTGGCCATACAGTTTCAGAGGTCTCTTCACCTCTTTTTTCTTCTCTTTCAAAACAAGCTGGGATTTTATAAGTAAGCCACCAGAACCGCATGCAGGGTCATAGATTTCCTCTCCTTCCTCGGGGTCAAGCAAGTAAGCCATTAATAATCCAACTTCTCTTGGTGTGTAAAACTCGCCTGCAGATTGTCCTGAACCTTCAGCAAATTTCCTTAAAAGGTATTCGTATGCTCTGCCCAAAATATCAGGTTCAACATCATTTAAGCCAAGCCTGTATTTGCTGAGAATCTGCATTAATCTGTGGATGTGCTCATCGCTTATTATCCTTTGTCCTGCCTGAGTTGCGTTAAAATCAACTATATCAATAACTCCCTGTAATTTTGGGTTTTCTCTGGCTATTTTCCTCAAGGCTTCTGTTAGTTTCTCGCCTACATCTGTTGTAATTCTTCTAACATTTTTCCATAGGCATTCTTCTGGAATATAAAACCTTATTAATCTTCTATCTTTTGCTGCGAGTTTCCTTGCTACTTCTTCGTTTCCAAATTCCTCAGCAAGTTTCTTTATCTCATCTTCATAGACATCGCAGAGTCTTTTATAAAATATCAGCGGGATTATGAAGTCCTTATACTTCGGTGCATCTATAGGTCCCCTAATACTGCATGCTGCCTCCCAAAGCCAGTTTTCCAGTGTTGAAACATCAAGCTTTCCAAACCACATAGTTACCCTCCCTCTTTTTTATATTTTTAAAGGTAACGGCGGGCATTTCACTTAACATTTTACGGGTATGCGAAGCTCTGAACATAGCGAAGGATTTGGGTGAACATCCTAAGTGCGAATCACATACTTACTGTTAGACGTGGGCAGTAGCCTCGAAGTGAGCGTAAGTGAACGGAAAGTTGGGCGATGTAGTAACATCATGTCTTTTTCTGCCTTATTTTTTATTGATCAAATTCAAGTAGATATATCTTTGTTTTCTCGGATAAACTTTAATTCAAAGATCAGATTCTAACTAATGCAAAACACGGTGATAGAAAAATATGAAGAACAAGAGTTCCATTGTTTAAAAAATGTTTTTTGCTACACAATTAACTTAATCAGGAGTTGTAAGATGAAGTTGTTAACTTCTTTATTTAAGTATAAAAATTTTTTAAGTTAATAGAGTTTATTGGTTTAGAAGAGTTGAAGAATTGAGAGAAGTTTATAGACAAAGAAGAAAATTCCTCATCTAATTTCAGGAACTCAACATGAAGATTTGAGGAAAATTAGGATTTGATTAAAAAGTCAAGGAGATTGATGAAAGTTGAAAAACTTTAAATGAAGCTAAAATCAAGGAGATTGTTTTTTTAGCGTGATTAAGGAATATGAACTCATTTATTAACGGAGATGAACATACTTTAGAAGAAAAAGAAAGAAAAATATGATGGTAAAAATTGTTACGAGTGAAGAGGAAATTATTGAATTAGCGAATTGAGAATGGTTGTTAACAGATAGAAAGAAGGTAAATGGTTAATGAAGAAGCGAGCTTAATCTAACTTTAATGATAGTGAACCATTTTTTATAATTTTTTCCACTTTTATTATTCCAAGTTTTGTGAGTTTTATTCCATTTTTGTTAATATGGATAAACTTTTTCTTTTCAAGCCTTTGTAAAGTTGTGTTGAGAAGTTGTGGATACCTCGGTCTTATAGAAGATATAATCTCATCTTTCTTAACTCTCTTTGGATAGTTGGTATATAAAAATAACAGAAGTTCATCGGAAAATGGTAAATTTTCTTTTAAAATTAAGATACTTCCATCCTCGAATTTCTCGACAAATGGTACTTTTCTCTCTATAAATTTATCTAAAACTTCTTTCATCTTGTGTTCGTCAATTTTTTCCATAAAGAGTAAGAGTTGTGAAAATATCCAATCAGAAGCTTCAATAACGTATTTAGCATCTATAAAATTTGGATCTATCTCCTTAAAATGAGCTACTTTCTTTTTGCTCCTTAAGGTATAAATCGACTTTGCAACAATAGGTACCGCTAACGTTAATATTTCGTCTTTTGCATTCTTTTTTTGTAGATTAACTAAGATATTAAACATTTTATCAAACTTAAATTTTCTAAAATCCATGTTTCGAATGTTGTAGTACATCAAAATAGATTTCAGCACTATTTCAACAAATCTTCCACCAGAGATTATTGTTTTTTCAAAGTCCGATAAAATAAAGGAGTTCTTAATTTGATTGTACTCTTTCATTAATTCATCTATAAGTGGTATCTTTTGGAGTTTCATCGTGCTCACTTAAATTTGATTTTCTCAATCTGTTCTTCTAGTAATTTCTTCGCTTCATCAATGCCTTGTGGTAAAATATCTACGAATAAATATTCACCTTCTTTCCAAATTTTGATGTATCTTTTATATTTTTGGTTGGACAAATCTCTCTTTAATCGGGAAACATCGACCCAGTCCCTTATCTTTTTGGATAATTCCTTTAATTGAATAGGAGTTTTTTTATAAATTGTCTTAAGTGGTAATAAAAGTATTAACGAAGCTTTTAACTGCTTTCCTTTTCCTTCTAACTCTAGGTAATTAATATCTATATCATCTTCGCTAAAATTATAAACATACTGTAAATCTTCAAGAGAGAAACCTAGCAATTTTTCTATTTTTTCCTTTAGTTCCGACGCATCTTTCTTAGTGTAATGAATCTTTTCTTCAACAATTAAACGAGAATATAATTTTTCAAAGTTTTCTTTAACAAATTTTTCATTTCCTTTTACCTCAATTTCAACTTCACCAATTTTTATTTTTATAGAGCATACAGAGTTTTCATTGTTTTCTATCATTTTTTTCACCATATTTGCTTTCAAGTTCTTTCAGAATTTTTTCGATTTTTGTTGGAATCACACGGTAAGTTCCTTTTTTTTCACGTATCGAAAGTTTTTCATCTTTAATTTCTTTTAGCCTAGCCGAAACTTGCATTTTATCTACCATAAAGAAATATGAGAGCTCTTGTGCAGAGAGCGATGGATTTATAGATTTATCCAGTTTGTTAGCAATAAACCTTGCTACTAATGTTAATTTGATCTTGTCTTTTAAAGAAAATTTCTCTCCAAGCTCTGTAAGGTCAATCTCGCCGGTTTTCGTGATTTTACAATACTTCATAAGGCGCTTTACATACTGCGCTATTTTTTTCTCATCAAAAGCTTTTTCATCGATTATCCATTTATTCTTTAGTTCTTCAAGATTCTCCATTCTCATAATCACCAACCTGTATTTTGTATATTGTATAATGTAAATTTAACCTTTATAAATTTTTCTGGTAGCTTATATTATGATAGGTAATTTACTAAAAATAAATTTGTATAAGATTTGTGTTATTATGTAAATTGTTTTTTGATTTCTTCTTCTTGGAATATGCTTTCCATTATTTCATTTACTAGTGCTTCGCTGTGAAATCGGAGCATGTAATCTGGTGGTATGAGTTCAACATCTACAACACTTAGTGGGTTTATGCTGCCAATGTAAACTACTTCTCCGTCTATGATTACACTTTTAAAGTGGAGGCGACGTACTTCTATGACTTCCATTCCTGCTTCCTTAAGTTTTTCGATACATTTTACATGATTTTGGTCTTTAACTTGATCAGCTGGTCTAACGGCGACTATGAATCTTACTCCTTTTTCAATGGATTGTTTAACTTCACGCCAGCTGAGAAAATTTTTAACTCTGGTGTAAGTAAGATACGGCGAGAAGATTAGGACATATTCTTGGGAATTATTTATGTCTTCACTTAAAGAAGCATCAAAGTGCTTTGAGTCGAGGAACTTAGTAGTAGCCTTAAATACTTGTTCTTTTAACCTCTTCAAAATGGGGCCTTTTTTAAACCTATCTTCGATGATTTTTTTAAATAGTGACATAAATAATACCCCACGATTTTTTTACAAAATTTTTCGTTGTTGATTATTTATTTTCCTAACTTTGATTTATAAGTATTTTCGTATTTTAAAAATTTTTTCTTAAGCTGTCAGCCTAAAAGATTTTCCTCGATTTTAATAAACTTGTAACTTACCTCCCTTACACTGTTACAAGTTTATTAAAAAAGCTAATAGATAAGATTAAGCTAGGCTTGGAAGTCTACTAGTATACTAGTATGTATTGGAACGCTCAAAGTTTAATTTCAACACTTTCTTTCATGATTACTAAAATTTTACTTTTAATGACATTAAGCTTCCTTTCACTTCACTAATTGAAGCTAAGTTTTTAGTTTAAACCCTTCTAGAGTTGCGCTTTTTTCATGGAGTTAAAGCGTTCAAAAAATTCGAGGAACCGCTTAAGCTTGCTCATTTCCGTTTCAGAGAGAAGAAATCTAAAATTTAATCAATGAGTTACTGGTGTCCTGCTTATTCTGCGAAAGTTCCGTTAACCTACTTTTCAGGTGATGAATTATTTGTTGTTCGAGATTGGTTTTTCTGTGGTTGCCTTTTAGGAAGTTTTGCCTGTTGCTGTTAACCCCTTTACTTTCTAAAGGGAGTTTAGGGCTGAGTGTCTTTTTCATCTTTAGTTTTTTCTAGTCTTTTCTTGAGGGTTTTCAGTATTTTTTCTTCTCCTTCTTTTTCCATGAGTTCCCATATTAGCTGGAATGCTTTGATCCTGTTTTGCGCCGAGTTTTTTGCGGTTTTGAATGCTTCTGGTGTTAGGGGTCCTACTACTACTGTTTTGCTTTCTTCGTTGTATCTTATGTAGATGGAGCTGTGTGGGTCGGAGAAGGGGGATACGGTTGGGTCTACTGCCGAGACGGCGTCGATTATGAAGACTGGTAGTATTGAGTGGTCCCAGTACTGTTTTTCTCTTGCCTTGTAGCCTAGTAGGGTTAGTAGGAGTCTTGCCCCTGTTAGTTCTCCGTGGCCTAGGATGACGTATCCTGGGGCTTCGTGCATTGGGTTGGCGAGGCCTGCCTCGAAGAGGTAGAGGAGGGGTTCGCCTTCGCATGTTACCGTGGCCAGCAGTATGTCCGGGAAGTCTGTCATTCCTAGTTCTCTGAGCTTTGAGTACCTGGACATGAGTTCCACTTCGGTTTCTCTGACTATGGCTTCAACTTCTCTCTTGTTCGGGTTTCTCGCGGCTCCCTCCTTGCTTTTGACGTGCTCCATTAGGTTCGTGTACTTGTTTCTGATGAGCTCGTATGCTCCTTTAACCAGCGCGGAGACTCCTGCGCCGGAGACCACTGCGAGCCCGTACTCTCGTCCGTTATCCTCGTACGTTACCGGGTAGACTTTCCTCTCCTCTCCGTAGACGCCGTAGCCGCTCACCCTGGTGTCGGCTGCAACCACAACACCCTTGCCTAGAACCATGGCGAGAACAAGAGTCACCCGCACACCCCAACGGCAACCTGAAATGGAGTTGAAACACGGGAGGAAACCAGACGTGTGCCTACTACAATTTGCCTCTTAAAAAATAAATTTCTTACTTTTGAGGGAAAATTTTAAGAGAATTAAATCAACATCGAGTAGGGGAGGGTGAGGGTGTCGGCTTACCGGAGAGGGTGGCCGTTGAGCGGGGATCGCTGGGCTGAGTAGAAAACATCGGGCCGGTGGGTTGGTGTGGTGGCGGGCTGCGGCGATTGGTTTTGACCCGTGTTGCTGGGCGGCTAGGGTGTGGTTGGGTTGTGGCCGTCTCGCCGTTCATTGCGCTGTGTTGGGTGCGTGTGGGTTATTGTTGAGGCTTCTTGGTGGTGTTTCTGGTGGGCTGGCGGTGTTGTTGGGCGTTCCTTTTTCGTCGGGGGGAGGAAAAAGGGTTGGGTTGTGGGCTTCTTGTTCTGGTGGGTGCTCTCTGTTTTGGTGGGGTGGTGTTGTGGTGTGTGGTGTTATGGTGTTTTGACGTCTTTCAGTTTTTCGCTGGCTTGTTCTCCTCCGACACCCCAGTTCTCCTTTGGAACCTCGTGGATTACGACTTCAACGGCTTCGGCGGGGATCCCCATCTCGGTGAAGACGCCGGTTACCCCGGATATCACCTTTCTCTTAGCCTCGCTTGAAAAACCCTTCCAGACATACACGTGAACGATAGGCATAAGCTCAAATACGCCTGCCTCACTAAAAAACGTACTGATGGGTTGGGGACGGCTGAGGCAACACTACGGCTACCCGATGTCTGGTGGCGGCGAGGAACGTGTTCCTGGAGCGTGGCAGACCCGTAACCCGTAAAATGTGAAGCTTTTGACCCGCACGTCAAGATTGTGGAAGAGGCTAAACCTAAGAGGCCGCCGGGCGAAGACTATTATAGGGTTGCTTCTCAGGGCGTACTTTATTTAGCGGTGAGAAGGGCTCTGGAAGATATCGGCCTTGAGGCAGATCACGTCAGCTCCGAGTGGATAGGATACGAGAAGCCTATAAACTATTGTGGCTGGCTATCTGAGAGCCGCGCGGTTTTCGGCATTTACGCGAGGGATTTGGATGCCGCTGAAAAACTGTTGAATGCTGCAGACTTAACTGGGCTGGCTGACGTAGGCTATAGAACTCATATCGGGGTACGCTTCGTAGCCGTAGGAAGAACCATAGGTAACCTGCGTCTATGTGATGAACCGCTCAATGAGGGGATAGCGAAAGATGGATGCTGAAAATGATGAAGGGAAGGCCTTAAGAAATATGTGTAAGGCCTGCGTGGGTCGGCTTCTCAATCTATAAGCCTCTATGGAATGCCAACAGAGTTCCCTCATATCCATGGGCCCTAGACCAGGTAAAGGGTTGCCTCTCAGATGAGGAATTAGGCTTAAAAGCGTAGCCGGATGGTATGCTGGCTTACCCCTTAAATTTGTTGGATTTAACGTTGCCTGTTTTTTGTAGTGAGATCCCCATATTCTGACTTACCAGCATGTTTCAAATTAAATATCTCGCCTTTTTTCGAGTTTCTCCACAACTTTCAGTATTTTATCCTCGTTCTCGTAGATTTTCTTGATCATGTAGAGCTGACCGCTAGAAGCATCAGTTTTCTCCGACGCTTGGTTCCGAGCCATACTCTGGGTCAGATTTGACTCGGTTTACACCGTAAGCATCCATTCCTTTGCTTTTGGCGTTAATTCTTGTCTTAGAAATGCTTTTCCAGATAAGTCTCCCGCGGAGTCTTTATTCTTTGCCTGTTCAGCTCCACTACTGCTACCTTCTCATTCTCGAACTCCTTCACCACGCAGGGGAACATATTTGAACCCAAGGAGAGTGCGGCCTTCCAGCGGCGATGCCCGCTCAAGATCACGCTGTCATGGTTATAGCATACGTCAACGTCAAGCTTCCAGAGGAGCTGGCTAGGAAAGTGGACAAACTCGTAAAAGGATGGAACCTCAGCTACCGTAGTAGACGCGCGCACTCAAGGTTTCCTGTCACATGCAGGGAATCGAGGTAGAGGTCTTCCTTCCGCATGCTCTACCGACAGAATAGGCAACACTAAACAAAGAACGTAATTTTTATTTTTAAATGATGGCAAAATGAAGTGTGTATACATAGGGGTTGCTCACATGATACCGCCCGAGCCGCTTGAAATAAAAAGGAAAGCGCTTGAAAAGGCCGATAGCGGCGAGTGGGCTATGATTAGGAGGGATAAGGTTATCAAACTATGGGGCCTTAGCGCCCAAGCGCTTCCCAAATATTTATGGTCGTATTGGAATTCAGAGCTTAAGGCTAAGGGATTGTCATGGCAGCTCTTCCTGAAGACCCTATCGGCCTGTGACTACGACGTGGTTAGGTGGGTCGAAGGACTGTTGTCCTGGGAAGATCTTGTGAGCATTATCACACGTGTTTTGGAGAAGGCTATAAAGGGGGTCTATCCACTTTGGCTACCGTGAACTGTGAGGATTTGTGGAGGGTGCTCATGTTTTGGAGAAAGTTTTTGAGAATTAGGGATATGTTGTTGGAGGGAAAGGCTGTTTGAGGCTCGTTGATGTTGTTAGGTTGAGGGATGAGGTTGTTAGTGGCGAGGTTCATGGCTGGGTTAGCTTGAGGGGCATATTTGAAGGCGGGAGGGAGAGTGATCCCAACTATATATTTGATATGACTTATCCATCTGTTGAAATTAGAGATTTATTAGGGGCTGTTTGTGAGAAGCTTAAAGGCGTTAGGAAGACTGGTTTCTTTATTCTTATGGGGGGTTATGGTACAGGCAAGAGCCATATCCTCTGCCTTCTATACCACCTCTTTAAGAATCCTAGTTTGGGTAGGAAGTGGCTTAAGGAGAAGAGTATTGATTTAGATTTGCCTGATGATTCTACGGTTTTAGCTTTCTCTTTGATTGATGAGCCTCCTAATTATCTTTGGGAGCCTATATTTAGGGGTTTAGGTAGAGAGGATCTTTTAAGCGAGGTTACAACTTTTCCTGGAACTCGCCTTCTAAAGGAGGCTTTAAAGGATAAGGGCGTTACTGTTGTTATAATGGATGAGGTTGAGGGCTGGTATAGTGGGGTTGCGGATAAAGATAATAACTTGAACTTCTTGCAGGTCTTGAGCGAGGTTGCTTGTGAGGAAAGTTCTAACCTCCTTGTCTTCTGTGCTTTGTATGGTGAGGTTAAGGAGATTTTGGGCAGGGTTGATAGGGTTGAGCCCTACAGGGCGAATTTAACTTTATCTAGGGATAGAGAGAAGATTATATTGTTTAGGCTTGTTTCTGATGTAGATAGAACTGCTGCTTCTGAGATTGTTAGGAATTATATGAAGCATTATCATGATTCTGAGGTTGAAATACTTAATCCTCCATTTTATGAGCGCCGTATGGTTGAGCTTTATCCTCTGCATCCCGAGCTAGTTGATGTTCTCTTGACAAGGTATAGTAGTTCTCGGAATTATCAGAATACTCGTGGCGTCCTTTGTCTATTGGCTTCTGTTCTCTCTAAGAGGTGTGGTGATGTTGATCTTATTCTTGCCTCTGATGTTGATATGGGGGAAGGTGATCTCCTATCGCTTAATAGAGTTCTTGTTGAGAATGCACAGAAGGACGCTGAATCTATTGGTGATAATTTCATTAGGAGCCTCCTCAACACGGTCTTACTATACTCCTTTGGTGAAAGTGAGGTTGGAGCCTCTAGGAATGACGTTGTTTTAGGCGTTCTTAGGCCTGGGATGAATGTTAATGATGTGGATGCTACCCTATTGAATCTCCCTAATCTCGCTCCCCATGTTTGGGTTAAAGATGATAAGTATTTTATCGGTTATGAGGCTAACATCGTTACTTTAATTCAGAATAGGGCTGTTGAAAACATTGAGGGCGGAAAGGTTACTGAGGCTCTAAATGTTATTAAGAGCATGTTGAAGCGGGATCTCTCCTATTTGATCTACCATCCTAACCCTGAATTCGGGGATGAGATCGAGGATACAGATCGCATTAGAGTTGTCGTCTCGCTCAAAGCCTTAAACAATTCAGAGATTAATGAGTTTTATAAGGGCAGAACCTATGCCAACTGTTTGATTTTATATGTTCCTAAGAGTGGTGATTTAACGAAAGACGAGGATATACTCGTTATTGCTGAGAGACTTCGTCTCAGCGATCAGTATGAGGGGCAAGTCTCTGGTGAGACTAGGGAGCTCCTCGATAGGCTTAGAGATAGGGATAGGAGAACCCTAAAGAATAAGCTCTCAGACTTCTATGGTTATTGGGTTAAGGTTACAGGCTTTGAGGATGGTAAGGTTGAGTATAGACTTGTCCCATGCGGGTTAAATGAGGTTAAGGGTAAAGTCAAGGAGAGTTATGATGTCGGAACCATACAGGGAGAGGTTCTTAGACATTTGGAGGGTAGAGAAGATGGACTTAGACTTGACGAGATAAAATATGACTTTAAGATAACCCCCGGTAAGCCTATAATCCTCGTCTCAAGTCTCTTCGATGAAGCCATCAGATCCTTATATGGAGAAGGTGAAATCGCCATCGAGTATAGGGGCAGATACCTACGTGAACCTGACTCTCTGCCACCATTAAGGGATACTATGAAGATTATCTTGAGTAAATATGCTCCCCCACCGCCGGAGGAGGTTGTTGAGAGAGGGGAGGAACCTGTTAGAAAGATTAAAGAGCCTACTAGGGGGCCGGGAGCGCTATCACCTTTCATCAAGGTTACGCAGCCTGAAGTTAGGGTTGTGGAGGAGAGAAGAGTTACTCAGACCATCGAGACCGGCGAGCATTCATCCCCTTACCAGTTGAGTGTTGAGGCTGAGAGGAAGATTCGTGAGGGTGCTCAAGTTAGGGGTATTGAGATAACCTTTTCCGGGAGTTCGTTTGAGGATTTCAGTTCCTTCCTTAAGTTTGTTGAGTCTCTTAATGTTGGGAGACCTAGAGTTTGTGATGTTAGGTTAAAGTTAGTTATTGAGGGACCTATGGACAGGGATGGAGTTATAAGGTTGCTGGATAAGTTGCCTCCTTCTCTTGGTGGCGGTAGCGTTAAGGCTGTTTTTGAGGTTGAGGAGGTTGCTTGAGGAGTATTTTGTGAGGCTTGTTGAAGCTGATGACCCCGTTCTTGAGGTTTGGGATATTCTTGTTGGTTTGTGGGATGCTGACCGGGATGTTAGGTCCTACTTTCGTTTAGAGGAGGTTGCTTCTGAGTTTGAGAGGGATCTGAATAGTGTCTTCTTTGAGTTTTATGATTATCTTTATCGTCGGATAAGAAGTGCGGCCCCCGGGTTCAGTCTGCCCTTGATTATTGTTGACGGCATGAGTGTTAGGGAGGGTAACCTTCTCATTAGGGACTTGGAGAGGGAGGGTTATGAGATTCTTGAGTATAGCTGTAGCTTCTCCGCTCTTCCATCCAACACTATGAGCTTTAGAGAAGCCATGAATGTCAAGTTTACAGAGGTTAGGAGCGGTAAGGCTCCATCTGACTTAGATTTCAGGCTTCCTGTGTGGATCTCCTATCCTGATGAAATTTTACACCATGCTGCGGGAATTCTTCCTCCCGAGAAGGCTTATGAGATGACGAGGGACTGCATCTTCAAGGTTTTAGATATGGTTGGGAGTGGCGAGGTTACCTTAATTTCTGATCACGGTTATATTATGGTCGATTATGTATGGTCCTTAGCGAAGGGCGATAGCCGCTTCCTGAAGGAAAAGGTTTTCGGCTCTCAGCGTTTTGTTAGGATTGATGAGGTTGATGCTTCGGCTTTAAGAAAGCTTAGGGATCTTCCGAGGGATAGAAGTTATGTCTTAGTTGATGATAATTACTGTTATGTTAGAGGCAGGTATTTCTGGCCTATTAGAGGTTACGGCAGAGTTGTAGCTCATGGAGGCTTATCCTTGATGGAGTGTATGGTTCCTAAGATTAGGGTTAGGGTGTGAAGAAAATGAGTTATATAGAGAAGGATTTTCCAATCGAGAGGCTTAACGAGATCGCCCTTAAGGAGGCTAATGCTAAGAAGCCTGTCTATCAGATTCATAAGTGGTGGGCGAGAAGGGTTGGAAGCATCTTTAGGATGATCATATTGGCTGCTTTTTCTCCTAAGGATATTTCTGAGGCTGAGTTGTGGAGGAGATTCTACCGTAAGACCGATCTTGGCGGTAAGATTATACTTGACCCCTTCATGGGTGGCGGAACCACAGTTGTAGAGGCTTTAAAGCTTGGTTGTAAAGTTATCGGGATAGATATTAATCCCGTCGCTTGGTTCATAACTAAGAAAGAGGTTGAGCCATTAAACCTTGACAAGTTTAGGGAGGAGTTTAGGAGGCTTGAGGAGAGAGTTGCCGACAAGATCAAGAGATACTATAAGACTATATGCCCGAGTTGTGGGGCGGAAGCAGATGTCATGTATGTATTCTGGGTTAAGAAGGTTAAGTGCCTAAGATGCGGGAATTGGGTTCCGTTATTCAACTCTTTCAGAATAGCCTCTCTGAGTAAGCGTCTCCACGTCGTCTTCTGTCCAGAATGCAAGGAGATCATAGAAGTGGAGGACGTGAATGAGGAGGCTGTATGCCCCTTATGTGAGAAGAGGTTTATCCCGTCTAAGGGCTATGCTGGGAAGGGATATTATTACTGTCCTATATGTGGCCATAAGGGTGAGATACTTAGGGCTGTTAGGAGAGAAGGCAAGATCCCAGAGATGGAGATGTATGCTATAGAGTATTACTGCCCATACTGTCGTGAGAGAGGATACAAGAAGGCTGAGGATTATGATAGGGAACTATACCTGAAGGCGAAGGAAGAGTTTGAAAGAGGGAAGGATGAGCTGCTCTTCCCAAGGCAGAAGATACCTATAGGAGAGAAGACGAGAGAGCCGTTGAACCATAACTATGAGTATTTTTATCAGATGTTTAATGAACGCCAACTCCTATGCCTCTCCACACTCCTTCAAGAAATCCTAAAGATAAAAGATGAAAACATAAAAGAATACATGATACTAACATTTTCAGATTGTGTAAACGCTAATAACATGTTTTGTAGATATGAATATAAACCGCGAAAACTCGCTCCGTTATTCGGTCCCCACGCTTATTGGCATTATAATATGCCTGTTGAAAACAATGTATGGGGAACAAGATATGGAAGAGGCACCTTTAGGAGATATTTTGAGAAAACCGTAAAGGCAAAGATATACACATTAGAGCCCTATGAATATACGGTTCACAGAAACAAAGTGATTGTTAGTGGAAGGTTAAAAGCAACCTTAACGGGAGATTTTAAAGAGCTTTCAACGAAACAATATAACGTAATACTAAAAGCGCAAACTTCTGAAGATTTATCTTTCATACCAGATAAATCTGTAGATGCTGTAGTAACTGATCCTCCTTATTATAGTAATGTAATGTACTCTGAGTTAGCGGATTTCTTTTATATCTGGCAAAAATTAGTGTTAGAAGACAGGTATGAATGTTATGAAGGCTATCTTTCTCCACGCGGAAGAGAGATCATAAAGAACGATACGCAAGGAAAGGATGCTGATTTCTTTCTAAAAGGTTTAAGAAGAGTTTTTGAGGAGTGTAATAGAGTTTTAAAAGACGGAGGCATTATGGCTTTCACATTTCATCATGAGAGAAGTAAAGCTTGGGCCTCAACCTTACGTTCCATCTTAGAGGCAGGCTTCTATATAATAGCAACTTATCCTATTCATTCTGAAAGTAGAGGCGAGTATCTTCATAGTAAAGGAATACGATACGATATAATAATTGTCTGTAAGAAGAAGGCCTTTGAGGAGCCTGAGAGAATAAGCTGGGAGGCCCTTAAGGATCAGATTCATGAAAGAGCAAGGGAAGTTTTAGAGAGGCTGTGGCTCTCAGATAGAGAGCTCAGAGACGAGGATATGTTCGTCATCGCTATGGGTAAGTGCCTTGAACTCTACTCTAAGCATTATCCAAACATATACAAGCATGGAAGAAGAGTCGAGGTCGAGGAGGCTGTATCGGATATAGATGACATAATAGACTCATTACTGAAGATTAAGGATATAGAGGCCCTGCCGGGAGCTATAGACGAGATAACAAGGATATATTGCACATACATGGCGGGAATAGACATGATGAGCTATGACGCCCTTCATAAGAGACTAAGTAAGGGAGGAATAGAAGCCAGCAGATTCATAAAGGAAAACCTAATAGAGAAAACGGGGAACACGGTTAAGATTCTAAAGCCGGAAGAGAGGAAACCATACATAGAAGAGAAGATAAGGAAGGGAAAGGAGCTCCTAACAATAGACAAAATCCACCTGCTATATACAGTCTATAAGGAAGGAAAGCCAATAATAAGATACCTCTCAGAACATGGGGGAGAAGACGTTAAGAAAGCCTCAGAACTAATATACCGGAAAACAGGAGACGAAACATATGCAAAGATAGCGGGGGTCGCAGCAACGATGCCAAGAAAAGTAAAACCAACAACCCTCGAAGAATTCACGACGTAAGGTGAAAAAAGATGAGAAGACTAAAACTGATGGAAGTAGGATACAACTTGGTCGAAAGAGAACTAATAGGAGAAGAATACGAGGAAATAGAGGATAAGATGAGCATCATAGAATTCCTTAGAAGACTTAGAAGAAAACGAACACCAAATCCGAAAATATCAGTAACAGGTTTTGAGGAGGCTCTCCTATCAGGAATAAACACAGCAACATACATCAGAAGAATACTGAGGGACTCAACAGGCAGACTAAGAAACCACATAATACAAATCCCAATAAATGGAGAACTAACATTAAACAGACAACCAAAAATAAGATACAGAGGAAGAGAGATCCCACTAACACCAATCTTCGGAAACAGAATAAAACCAAAAGCAATAGGATACTACCATTCACCACCAAATATATAAAAATTAATATAATAGGTTAGAGCTACATCCCGACAACGCTGCGTTAATTCTTTAAGGTTACTGCTCTTTACTGCCTTCTCCACGGTAAGGGAAGTGGGAAGAGAGGTAAGCTGATTCACGGACATCGCAGCGTTGACCTAGAAATCGTATGGAAGCCGTAGAAAAGGAAATTCCACCCTCAAACCCAAATTCGAAAAATACTGGAGGGAGTGGAGGGGTAAGTTGAAAGGCGGTGGGCACTTTGTGTTTCTCCACACCCTCGTCAGGGCCGCTTAAGGTGGATCTTATGCTACTCCATTTAAGCCTTCTTGAAAGCTTTTCTCATTAATCGTTTTACTTTTCCAAATTGCCTGCGACGCGTGGTCTGATGGTTGTGTGACTCGTGATTATATGAGTTGGGTTTTATGTCGAAGTTTTGGAGAGGAATTTTTGTGGTTATTCGGTTTAAGCCTTGAGGTGTTAAAGATGCTTAGTTATTTCTGAGCTTATTTTTTCTAATGTTTTGTTTGCGTTTGCTGTGAGCCCTATCCAGAGTCTGCTTCTGCCGCTTGGGTGTGGAGCAACGGTTATGTTGGTTGTTACTCCGCTTATTTTAACATCGTTGAATATGCCTCCCTTGACAAAAATAAGTTCTTTTAGATTTCCTTGGAGTCTTTTATCACCGGAATACTCTAAGAGCGCTTTAACGGCTTCTTTTCCGACCGCAACTATGAGCTTAGGCTTTAAGGCTTCGATTTCCCTTTTCAAGTATTTAGCTCCATACGCACATATTTTGAGCGCCTCTCCTTTGTGTTTTCTCAGGTCTCCTCCATTTTTTGTTCTTAGGAAGCATTTTCTGACGTGGGTCCAGTATGTGTTGGTGTTATTGCCGTGTTTTTCGTAGCATGGTTTGAAGTTGCCTTCGAAAAGTGCTTGTAGAAAAGTGAAGGTGGGATGGTTTGCTATGGAGGCTATGAATTCGCGGGTAGCCTCCTCGTTAGGCCCCTCTGTGATAACCATAACTTTAACCCAATTAACGTGGTCGCCGTCAAAAAGCAGCGGGCGGCTCCTATCTTTAAGAGGACAGTTATTACAGTCCGCATGATTCCTAATATCTTCCCAAACTCTCCTCATCATTTCACCTAAGCGAAGTGATGCAGGTCAAATTTTCTTTGGTTTTTCATGTAAAAAATTTATGTTAATTGGACTAAGCTAAGCGGGTTAATTAGATGAGACTCTTATTTTCAGTATTTTTACATGAAATAAGCATGTCTGTTAAAAACTCTTTGTCTCCTCGCTTAGGCATATTTAATCTCCCTCTTTATTTCCTCCCTGACATGCTTTATTCTTATGGAGTCGGTTCCGTCAGGAGTTAGAATATCGACTTTTCTGCCAAAAAGCTCCTCGAGGGAAGTCAACGAGACCACAAGCGTTCTTGAGTGTTGCTTTAGCCTTTCTCAAATTCTACTACGAAATCAATATTGCTTCCCTCCTTCTCCTCGCCTCTTACGAACGAGCCGAAAATTCCGATTCTTTTGACTCCAAAGCTTCTTATCTTGTCCTTGTTTTCCCTTATCCTCTTCAGGATTTCCTCTTTATTCATACCTCCACCTCTTTAAGCCCTATCTCCCTACTCATCAACTTATGAAGCACTTGCTTAAAAGTTCTTTTAGAACCTGTTTTCTTTTGGTTCAACCCCTTCTTCCAGAACACTGGGGTGTGGGCGTCTTCCTTTTCAGGGGGAAATGTTTCCTTTTGTTCTCTTTTCTAGCTGGCAGCTTCTATCATGTCCACGGCTGGAATGTTTTCGAGCATCCTGCTCGATTACCTGCCCTTAAACCTCTACGCTTTTTGACCTGCCTTCCCATGTTTTCACCACTTAAGCCCTGTTTTTGCATGATTCCCTTCCCCCTTTATCTCTGGGAAGGAAACGCGGTCACCTTGTTTTAACGCTGAAGGACGAGTTGTTTTCATTGGGAGAGTTGAGTGCTTTCGTGAGGCTCATAACCTTCATATTTCCGGGCTGCTAAGTATGTGTTGTGTGCTGTATGACTGGGGGTTTACGCTTGGATGGGTACGTGTCTGACTGGCTTAGTGAGGCGAGGGAGGAGCTTGAAACAGCCAGGCACCTTCTTAATCTTAAGCGTTACGCTCACTCCTGCTTCCACTCTCAGCAGGCGGCTGAAAAGGCTCTTAAAGCCCTGATCATCCAGCTTAGGAGGGTGGTGCACAGGTCGCACGACTTGGTTGAGCTGTACGAGGTGGTTAGGGAGGATTTGAGGCTGGAGAGGGAGGTTGAGGGGAGGCTCCCTGAGCTCTCAGCATACTACACGCAGTCCCGGTATCCTAACGCTGGGCTGAGGAGGCCGTCCTCCGAGATAGGGGTGGAGCAGGCTGAAAGGTGTTTTGAGGCTGCTAGGAGGGTTGTGCGTGCGGTTGCCGGAAGGCTTGGAGTCGAAGTTTAGGAGTGCTATTGAAGAGTTCCTGCGCCGCTTGGAGGGTGAGCTTCAGGGGGACTTCGAAGCGTACCTTTTCGGAAGCCTCGCCAGGGGGGACTACCTGCTTGACAGCGACGTGGACATCGTGGTAGTGACTGATAGGCTGGCGGGGATGAAGCCGTGGGAGAGGTTCGCCTACCTCAGGAGGCTGGCGCCGTCAAACGTCGGCTTCGACATACTATGCTACACGAGGAAAGAATTCAAGGAAGCACGGAAACTGATAGAAAACCTTCTGAAGATCAGGTGAACGCTGGCATAACACGAAAAACCATCCACAACCCCATCACAAAGCACTGCTCTCAGCCGTAGGCATGCCAACCAGAAGCCAGCAACCCATAGGTGGACAGGTCATTTGATGGGGGAGTAATGAGAGAGATCCCCAAGGGAAGACTGCAACTTGGTCATGGGCGGGCAGAATGATAGGAACAATTTATAATTACAGCTTTCATAGCTAGGAGAGTGGATGGAGCTGGGAGGGGGGAGTAATGTGGCAGGAGAGGTGAAAAAGATGGTTGATGCGCCCATGCTTCTGGCTTCCTGTAAAGGGGATTTCACCTTAGGATTGGGAAGCTGGTGTGCTTTACGTAGGATTTTAAGCCCTTAGAAAGCTGGAGATACGGGAGTTACAGGTGGGGTTCTGTTGAGATGCAGGGAAAACAAGCTTTTGGAATAGCGATCCTTAGTGCGAGCGGGTTTAGGGTTAAAGCATGGGGGTGTATGGCCTGTTGAGCTGTGATGCGTGGTTCACAGGGGGTGTTTCGTTAACTTTTAAGTGCTGGTGATGTAAAGTTAGAGTGGAGGTGTGGAACCGGTTTTAAGTCTTGGAGGGTGGGTGGAGGGTGGAGCTGGCGGTTTATGGTTTGGCTGTCTGGTGGTTGGAGGGGTTCGGGCTGTTTTCAGCCTCCTGGGAGACTTAACGTTTATATTAATCTCTTCTTAAAGAGTGTGGGGAGGGTTGAGATGGGTGAAGGGTATGCTTCTATGGTGGAGGTAACGTATGAGGACTATTTTAGGTTTATTAAGGGGCGTAGGTTCGTGGTGGTGGAGGGTGTGGAGCTTGAGATAGGGGGGGATTGGAGGATTAATGGGTTTCAGCCTGAAGGGTTTGAGTTGGAGCCGACTAATGTTTGGAGTTTTCCCAGGCGTGGCGGCTGGGCTACGCACTACCTTAACGCGAGGTACCGTGGGAACTGGGCTCCTCAGGTTGCGAGGAACCTGATACTCAGGTACTCCAGGGAGGGGGATGTGGTTTTGGACCCGTTCGTGGGGTCGGGGACCACCTTGATTGAGGCGAAACTGCTGTTTAGGAGTGCGATTGGGGTTGACGTGAACTTGGACGCCGTAATGCTGACCTTGGACCGTTTGAGGTTCGATTACAGGCCGCTGGACGTGGACGAGAAGCCCAGAACCTGGATAAGGGTTTTCGTTGGGGACGCGAGGAACTTGGATAAGATAGGTAATGAGAGCGTCGACCTGATAGCAACCCACCCGCCCTACGCAGACATAATAGGCTACTCGAAGAACTCTGACAGGCCTGAAGGCGACCTGTCAAAAGTGCACTCCGTGGAGGAGTTTGTAGGTGAGATGGGGAAGGTTGCAGGGGAATTCTTCAGGGTGCTTAAACCCGGAAGGTACTGCGCGGTTCTGGTGGGGGATACGAGGCGGCGCAAGCACCACGTCCCAATCTCCTTCAGGGTGATGCAAGCCTTCCTCGACGCAGGGTTCATCCTGAAGGAGGACATCATCAAACTCCAGCACAACATGAAGGTCACCCCGCTGTGGAGGAAGAGGTCTGCAGAACTAAACTTCCTGCTCCTCCAATACGAGCACCTCTTCGTGTTCAGGAAGCCAGAGAAAAACGAGAAAACCAGCATGTTCAAGGAGAGCATGAAATGGTGGCAAGAATGAACAAAGGCAACAATGACCACTTAAATCAACAATCATGAGCTTCAAGGTGAAGGCGGGAAACCGAAATCAGAGATAAAACTGCCTTTGCAACCTTCTAAGGCCGAAAAGAAGGTGTGGAAATCATGGGATTAATAGAGGAAAAATAAAATCTCATGAATGGGTTAAAGTGGTAAGGGGGAGAGATGTGAACGAGAAGATAAAGAGGATACTGGCAAGTATTAAAGAGTATCTAATCGAGAACTATGGGGGCAAGATAAGGCAGGTTATCCTTTATGGTTCTTATGCACGGGGGATTACGATGAGGATTCCGATGTTGACGTATTGATTGTTGTGAGTGATGATGTTAACCCTATCGAGGTTGAAGAGTCCTTAAGCGATTTACTTTTTGAAATCCTTCTTAACGAGAAGGAGCTTTGCTCGGTTAGGGCGATACCAGAAAAATTGTTCAAGGAATACAATTCCCCCTTCCTTTTAAATGTAAAAGAGGAATGCGTGATGATATGAAAAAAGAAATAGGAGGCCTTCTAGAGAAAGCTAATGGATACCTGAGAAGTGTGGAGCTACTAATTTGGAGCTATTAGTTAGATGAAGCTAATCCTAAGAAGTTTGTTGGCTGTGTGAAGTGCGCATGGTTTCGGTTTCACTGTCTTTTTAAATAAATTTTTTCCGTGTTAAAACGGTAGAAAGGGGGCTTTAAGACGGATTTAATGGGTGTTGTTTGGTTTGCTTTCCTGCCGGGTTGGCTGGCGTATTGTGTGGTGTTATGTGTGGTTTGAGGGGGACGGGTTGCTAGGTGTTTTTCTTTGTTTGCTGGGGGTTGGGGCTGGTTTTTGCCTTGATTTCTTCTATTAGTTTTTCGCATTGTTTCCAGCGTTTGCTGAATTTTGCTGGTGGGAGCCTTTTCTCGTAGAAGTGCTCGTGGAGTTCTCCTCCATACGTTAATAAGTCTTCGAACAGGCTTCTTAACTCTTCCTCCACATTGTTAGCCACGAACTTGTCCAGTTTCCTGCGGCTCCAGTGCTCTATGAGTAGGTGTTTTCTGGCGGCGTAAGCCTTCACCAGCGCCGTGATAGCCCCCCACATTTTCTCCGCTGCCTGCAAGTCATCACCCTTATTCCTTAACTCAACCGCCTCCCGGTAATACTTCTTGAAAATGCTCCAGTACTCCTCTTCCCGCTCGCTTGGATCCACGTCTAAGTTTCTTAGGTCCTCCTCGACGTCCTCCCTACTCCAACCGGAAGCCTCAACAATCTCATTTAAATTCCACCGTTCACCCTCCGTAAGCTCTCCTCCACCCTTCAGCTTCCTCGAAAGCTCCACTACCTCTGGGTACTCTCTTTTAACGGTCAAAACCGCTTCTCCGGGCAACTCCACTCCTCCTGCTCTTCTCCTAAAAGAAACCAATATCCATTTTACCAGTCTCCTATGCTAAAATCTTACGGCCCCCTCTTAAAACTCCTTTTAATAGAACTTTTAAGTCAAAAGGGCTAAAATAAGGTTAAACACCCATGAAAACCCCCTAAATCCAAAATCCTAACAGCACTCATAGCCAACTAACCCAAATTATTCCAAGCTAACATTCCCCCTTTTTCTCTTAGGAAGGAAGCGGCTTAAGAATCCACGTCCCTTTAAGGTTTACTCGTTCGCTCGGGCTTAAGAATGTGCCTCTTCACGCTACCTTCTTAAGGTTTGCCATCGCCAAATTTATGATTCTGGCTTGGGAAGCGTTGCTTAGGGTGGTTAAAAAGCGGTCAAAACCGCTTCATGCTTCGCTGCTTCTTGTGAGGTTTCGGACGGCAACTTGCCTATTTAGCCCTTACAGTTGTAGCCTTTGCAGTTGCGTTTTTAAGCTGTCTGTGGCGGGGGCGTCGGTTTGGCTGGGAGGGCTGGAGGGGGAGATTGCTGGCCTGGCAGCGGATGGGTTGTTGGTTGTTTCCTTGCTTTATGTTAGCGTTTTCTGGTTTAAGTTTGAGGCTGCTCGTAACCTGCACTGCGTTGCCGCTTGCCTGAGCGCTTTAATGCCGGAGTTTTCCTTTGGTGCTATTTGGCATTGTGCTTTTTTACGCTGTTATGTTAGGTTGGCGTTGAAGTTCTGAATTGCTCTGTGAGGTGTTCGAGTTTGCGGCTTATTTCCTCTCTTCTCTCTTTTTTCGTGTAGAATGTTGCGTTGGGGTGGTCTTCGGGGACCCTGTCGCGTGCGTCCTGCTTTATCCATCCCTTGAGGAGGAGTGATCTGACTACTTTTTTGGCTTCGTCTACTGGCATGTTTAAGCTGTCGGCTACCTGCCTTGTTGAGACCCTGTGTGGCTGGCTTCTTATGAAGGCTAGAGCCTCCTTCTCCTTTTTGCCTAGTAGTTCGACGCTTAGTGCTTCGCCGTCCTTGAAGACTACTACTTTCCCTTGGGGGAGGGGGTGCCATTTTTCCCCTCTGGTTAGCGGGGTTGTCGCTACCAGTGCCGCCTTCTCGTCCGGCTCCTTCATGCGTGCCAGGTTGACTTCGAAGTCCTCGTCCATCAGCCTTACGGATCTGAGGTGTGGGGGGTGCCTGAAGAGGTAGTGTAGACGCCTATGCATGTTTGCGTGGGCGTAGAGGTGTTTCCCGTCTGAGAGGAGGAAGTTGAAGGCTCCGTACCTGCCTATCCTCTCGGCGGCTTCCTGGAGGGTGTCACGCACGGTGTAGGGGTTCCTTAAACCCTTCCCTCCCAGCTCTCTCAGCCTGTCCATGATGTAGCAGAAGGCGTGTTCGGAGTCCGTCTGGCCGATTGGACTGTAGCATTCAAGCCTGAACTCGTCCAGCCCCTTTATAGGGGATACGTCCCCGTTGTGGGCGAAGACCCAGTCCCTGCCGTTGAGCTCCCGGCTGAAGGGGTGGGTGTTCGCGTAGGTTTTCCCTCCCTCGGTTCCCATTCTAACGTGGCTGACCACGATTTTGCCTCGAACGTAGTCCGTGTCCCTCAGGATCCTCGCCATGCTGCTGTCGGGCGCAGGCAAGGGCTCCTTCACGACGATGGCTGCTTTGTCATTGTAGAAGGCTACACCCCACCCATCCCTGTTACTTTTACCCCTCCTCAGGAACCCCCTCCACGTGAAGCGGACGCCGACAACCCTGTTCGAGGAGAGGGCGAACAGCTCGCACACAGCCTCCACCTCTTTAACCCGGACGACACCACAGCACCTTCAAGTTAAAAAATCTGCACAACACAATTTAAGCACACCCCTAAACCCTCACGGAAACCCTCCTGAACCCCTCGAGGACGCAGCTTCCTGTGGAAGGGTTTGCGGGCGAAGTGGAGGGGGCTGCAGGGTTTTTCAGGCGCTTGAGCCGGGAGGTACTGCGCGGTTCTGGTGGGGGATACGAGGCGGCGCAGGGGCCACTCTAAGTTTCCCTCCAAGGTGTCTGCTCGTTTCCGGCGAGACCCTACGAGCTTGGCTTACCTATGAGCTCCGCCTTCACGTATTTTCTGGCTGCCTCAAACTGCCGTGCATCCGACGTTTGAAGCTTAGCCCCCAGCCTCTCGGCGAGAGCTATGTACAACGCGTCGTAAACCGTAACCTTCTCGCTTAGCGCTATGCTTAGGGAGCGCTCAAGGTAGTCTTCAGCCTTGAAGACGTGGAGCCCCCTCGCCAGCAGCGTCAACGCGCCACACCTCTCCTTCGCATCATCCTCATCCAGCCTCCCCCGAACCGCGGCCTTCCACAGGGCGTTCAAAACCTCAACGAGCGCATGGTTCAACGTCGCCGTTTCACCAGTAAGCTGAACTCTCTCCCACCCCTCCTCTTGGAGGAGAACCATGGCAAGGGCTGAGGCGTCAACCACCACTACCACTGGAGCTCTCGCCGCCACCGGCACTGTCACGATCCTCCCTTACGGACTGGGCTGAGAAGCCCGCCTCAACCCCTCTCCTACCCTTAAGCATCCTGAGAGCCTCCTCTACGCTTTCCCTTCGCTCCTCTTCTTCAACGCGCTGAGCGATGAACCTCCTTATTTCCTCGCTCCAGTTCACGTTCAGCCTTCTCATCTTCACCCTTAAATCATCCGGGATCCTGACCGTAATGACGCCCATGTAGTACCACCTGAAATACATCAAGCATCGCAGCGTATTAAGAGTTACGTTGTCAAAGGCCTCAAGAGAGGGGTTAACGTAAACGCGTGGCGAAGAACTATTTAATGGCCTCGCCCTTTTCCTTAAATATTTTACGGGAAAAATTTTTAAGTAAGGGGAAGCATGCTAGCTCAAGGGATACGCATGAAGTTTTTGAAGCGGTTCAGGCCATGCTCCCCCAGTGAATCGTGGGATGGGTTCATAGAGGAAATGTACTCGGTTAAGGAGGGGATGCTCAGGATTCTGGACGGCCTCGCCTCAGGGGAGATCCCGAACGAGGAGTACAGCCTCTACGCTCTGAAAGAGTTTGTAAGGTCCCTGATAGTTGCCCAGGAGGACGCTGGCGACTGGTGGAGTGGGCCGCCGGATGCAGGGTACTGGTGTCTTGGCCCCATAGACCTGATCCTGAGCGGTGAGTCCGACGTGAGGGTTGACTTCCTGTACGAGCCCACGTACATTGCGGTCGCCATCCTCACCAGGGTGCTGCTCGACCACCGCGTAGTCGCGTTGAGGTTCCCCGAGTACGAGTACGTCCTCGGGAAGGGGATGCGGTTCGCTACGGGACGCGGGCTGTGGGGGCACGGGTTCGACGCGGAGTGGGGGCAGTTCCACGCTGTAGAGGTTCTGTGGAAGGGTAGGGTGCCGGAGTTCCTCTCAGCTAACCCTGACTTCTGCCCTGAAATGTACGGGTTACTGGTGGAGATAAGGCGCCGCTACTCTGCGAAGATCGCCGGCTACTCCTCCCTGCTCAGCAGAGGCATAACAAAGTTTACAGGTGACTGGCACCGGGTGTGCGACACGAGGGAGGTTCTCGAGCGCTACAAGAAGTTTAGGTCCATGCTGGACCCGCTGAAGCACGCTCGGGCTGCTTCACGCCGCCCTCGCCCGCATGAGCCTCCACGCTCACCCACCCCTCGCAAGCATTCACCTGGGTGAATGGCGGCTTTCCTCCACTTAACCCCTGCCAGGCTTAACCCTGTAATGTGCCGGCTGATGGGTGCTGGTCATATTTTGGAGAGTAGGCTCGAGTACTTTTCCATCCTCATTTTTCTCCCTTCGGGCTGTATGAGCCAGGTCATCCAGCACAGTTCTATGGGCTTGTAGCCGCACGTCTCCGCCAGCCACTCCGCCCTCCTAACGAACTCTATGTCGTCGCTGACCGGCTCTAACCCTGCTTCCACGAGTATCCCGTTTATGACGCGTTTAACTATTTTGTCTGGCATGACCGTGTCGACCCCACCCATCATCCTCAGGTACTGGTAGGTGACCAGGCCAACCCCCTTCATTCTGCCTACCGGGTTCTCCCTCCAGTTTTCAAGGCTGGAGCTCCTGGCCCAGCTCCTCAGGGCTTCCCTGTCGTCGCCGCTGAGCTTTGAAAGGTAGGCTGCCACGCTCTTCGCTGCGAGCCAGGACCTCTTGTTCCGCCACGTCTCCCTGAGCTCCTCCACGCTTGCCCCTGCAAGATCTCTTAGGCACGTTATTCTCCCTGTTTCAACAAACCTCTTATTGAACTCCTCAACCTTCGGGACGACCGCCGTGAAGTAGTTTAGCCCTATCGAGGTGAAGGCCGCGTCGACGACCATGAGGACGACGCTTCCACCCCACCTCTCGGTCCTGAGGCACCTCTCGCAGTGCTCCCTTAAACCCGGAACCTTCCTCATGTACCCGTCAACTATCTTCTTTAACACATCCTTTGTGGACTTGTTCATCCCTCCCACCACCTGAACCCTTTTGAGAGGTGGCGTGTCTGCTCTCCCTCTTCCGGCTTTTGACCGTTGACCGTGTTCACCTGTTTGCACGCTTCACGCGGCCTCCTCAGGCTTCCCCCAGAACCCCTTGAAACCCTAGTTTTAGGGAGGGTTTTGAGGGCGTATTAGCTATTTATGATGCCCTTACCCCTTCAATTTTAATCCCTTCTGGCACATTTTTGCAACGGTTTTTATTTTCTCTTCACTGTACTTAAGTAGTAGCATGCCGTTCTCTTTTTTGACTTTAACGGTGTTTCTTTCAAATCCTGAGTGAGCTAGAAAGTTTCTTTCATCGATTTCTCCTATTTTTCTCCCTATTACGCTATTGTACGTTTGCCAGTCTCCGACCTCTTTCCCCTCTAGATCCGTTTTTAAGGAGTGAATGTCATTCTCGATCCTCTTCTTTAAGCGTTCATCGAATTTGAAAAGGTTTTCTGTTAAGCTTTCGATCTCGTTGAGTGATACTTCCTTTTTCTGTGAAGAAACTAATCCTTTATCGCTTAGTAACGATGCAATCATGTAGGCGAAAACGTAGACTTTAAGGTCGTTTCCCATTCTTACTCGTCTCGTTACTCTCAGTTTACCCTGGCTTTCAACCTTCACATACTTTTCATACAAGTTCAAAGTTGTAAGTATGGTCTCCCTTAACCTGCTTTTTTCAGGGTAGAACCTGAAGAGGGCGAGGGGTAAACCGTTGTATAACGCTCCGATGAAGGCTGAAAGCTCTAAATCGTCTATTTCCCTAACCTTCTTTAACTCATCCTCGAAAAGCCTCCTTCTCTCGTCGGGGCTTAGGTTTAATGGCTCTAACGGCCTTTTCTGGGTGATCTTTTCAGTGAAGGGTGTTGGGGTGGGGGCTGACTCCTCTATTACGTTGATGGAGAGCTTATCCGTTGCCGACGGCAGTGATGGATCCGCGTTATACGCTGTAAACCGGGCTTCCTTGAAGATAGAAATGGCTTCCGCCATTTCTCTAATAGCCTTATAGGTGAGGATCGCCGTGTAGTTTATGCCATGGGTTAAATCAAGATGTATGCTCAGCGTGTCACCTACGTGTTCGAGAAGGATGAATGCGACCCTTGCAATAACGTAATAGTAGTAGTCGAGTGCTCCTCCGTGGAAGGCTCCCCTCGGAAAGACTCCTACTCCCGGAGCTATTAGCACCTCGTAGCCTTCCAGCCCGAACCTGTCAGCGTATTCCCTTATCTTCTCCTCAGCGTCCACCTTCACATCATGATAGTTTCCCCCTTTCTCTGCGAGCGTATCTAAACCGATTATTACCGTTCTATCCGGGTCTATAGCGTCCTGAAGAACCCTTAACGAGGTATACGCCTCTGCACTCTTTCCACCAAACACGTAAACCACCCTCCTCCACCCACCCGGATCCCCCCACGGGGCTATTAAGAGCTTCATGTCCCTTACACCTCGAAGTACCCGTAGCCGGCAGACGTCCTCGCGCCGATGCCGCAGCTTTCCAGCGCCTCCCTGAGCAGGCGTTTCGCCTCTCCAACTAGGTCCCTGTCCCTTGACGCTAAGGCGAACCTGAACTTCACTCCTTCCACGGCTAGGAAGAACACTGGGCTCGGCTTCACCCAGTCTCCCGGAGGCGTTCTGCCGCTCCTATCTTGGTAGTACTCCTTGTAGTGCACGTTCACGACGTCGAGGACTATGAAGCACTCGTTTTCCCCGCTTAAAACGGGTAGAGCATCGAAAAATATTACCTTCCCCTTTTGGCTCCGCGCCCCGAACACGTCAATTAACGTCTTAAACTTAACCCCGTCCACCTCGACGCCCAAGTCTTCACCCTTCTCAAGTGCCGCGTCCACCCTCCTAGCGGCATCCCCGTAGGGGGTTCCCTCCAGCTTCTGGATGGCTCTGGCAAACTTTCGAATGGACAGGTGCCTCGTAGCACCCTTCACAGCGCTCCCCGGAATGTAGGGAACCGAGTAATTCCTGTGGAGGAGTAGGGATGCCTCGTAGATGCTTGCGGCACCCAGGTTTACAGCGAGCCTCCAGCTGAGAGGGAGCCCTGACCGCTCATCAGGCAGATACTCCACGTGGAACCCCATTTCCCCCAGCGTGCTGAGCATCCGGGTCATCCTACTCATGTATGACTCGTAAACGCTAAGTGGAACCGCGTCGACTGGTACACATAGCCTCCCGTCCTCCGCCAGCCTCCTCCTGAACTCCCCGTTGGGTATGCTGAAATCCCCTAACAGTCCTTTCACCTCTTGGGGGTCACGGCAAACCTTCCTGAGAAGGGAAACCTGGACGTCTAACCCGTGCTCCCACCTGCCCTCCTCGTCATCGTAACACCACAACACGTACTTGTCAAGGAATAGCCCAAGGTTTAGCTCTCTGCCTTTCACGGCGCCGGCCACGACGTCGACAACCTCCCCAGCCGGCCTCTTAGAGGAGATGAAGCCCCTCATCATCACCCATCACCCATCACCCATCACCCATCACCCATCACCCATCACCCATCACCCATCACCCATCACCCATCACCCAGCTCCGCTTCTGCAAACCTCTTCATCCAGCCGAGTAAAGCTATAATTTCCCTCGCAGCATGGAAGACCATCGTTGATGGCGTGTCCTCTCCGGTCATCCACTCAAGGATATCCCTCCCCTCTTTAAACCTCTTCCTGAACCAGCCGTTAAGGTGCTCGTAGACCAGCTTATAGGCTTTCCCCTCGGTGCTCATCCCTCCTTCCCCCCTCTTCAAGTCAGGCTCAAACTTAGACCTGTAAAAAGCCATGGTGTTCCCTAAACCGTTTACCTGAATGTAAGATGCCGCCCTCCTAACACACGACTTGTACCTTCCCTCCAAGTCAGCATCTCCCTTTACTTCTCGAATGCACTTCCACGCGTATCTAGCTCTTTCCTGCTCAAGGAGCCGCAGCACTCCCCACCCCTCCTTCAACCATCTTCACCCTCACAAACCCCCTCCCAACGGTCTCGCCTCCTCCTACCTGCAGTATCCTCCCCCCGTACCTCTTGAGCAACTCCACGACGTCCCCGGCCCCCCGCGCGCCAAGCCTGCTCGGAACTAAAATCACAGAGTACATTATGGTGTCTGCCGGCAGATACTCCTCGGACCACAGTCCACCCGCCTCCACAGTTCCGGTTTCAGGGCTTACCTTAACCCTCGTAACAACCTCCGTCGTGAATAACACCAGGTCTCTGAAAACATCGTCGGAAACCACGATCAGGTCTCTTCTGAGCTTCTCCCTAACCTCCCGGTAGACTTCACCCTCCGGCACCGCCCCCACCACCTCCTCTGCGACGGCGTCTACGACGCTATCCCTCTCGCACTTTAACTGTAAATCCTCTACATAAACGTACTCTTCTGCCTGCGATCGCGTGCAGACCATGGCTTCCTCGCAGCCGGCAGGCTTCGGAACAATCCAGTTAGCCTTGACGCCGGCTAACTCCAAGTCCCTTCTATACCTGTCCAGAACCAGTGGGCAGGTAATCCAGCTGAACACGCCTTTTAACGTTCTAACGGGGAACGCGAGAACCCTGGCGTCGGTCACCGTGACCCCGCCGGCTCCATTACGTGCACCGAATATTTGACTGCAAAGTTCGCATGCCTCCCTCACCTCGCCGGCCTCCCTTACCGGGCACCGCCCACACTCATCGCTCAGCGCGATGCCGCCATCCTTGCTGGCCCCTTTGGGCGCACTCCTCAACACGCCTTTAAGCGAGGATCCCCGTATGATCGGGAACCCGGTGTGCCTCTCCCTCTGTATCGGCAGGTCGGCAACCTCGCTGACGGCCAAGCCGCCTCCCGGATGCAGCGGGGTTTCCGCGTACATGTACATGACTAAGGCTTTCTCAAACATGTTACCACCTTGCGAAGCCAAACCTTAAATCGGGCGTTTTCATCGGAACCTCCACCGGTAAGCCAAGCCGCCTCCACCCTCTCCGTTAAGTAGACGGCTCCAGCATCCACCACTTCCACAATGGCTTCTCCTACGATAGGACGCAGCCGCCCATCTTAACTTGTCAACTAGCCATGAAAGAGCATCACGCAGCATTCCAGCACCCCTCCCGGCAACCTCATCCCGTAACCCCTCTTCTTCAAAAGCATTTTAACATTTTAACCATCGCATATTCGCGTACATTCTCCCTGCACCACTCCTTTGCACCCTCCATCTAATTTTTCGGCGAGATCGTAAATGAACCTACCGGAGAGCTTCCCCTTTCTCCCTCCGTCCAGGCGCCTCTATCACCTACGAACCCCTCTTAAACCCGCAACTTGCCCACTGGATGTAGCACCGTGAACGCTTCGCTAAGGCTGCGCGAAACCCCCCT
Organism: Thermoproteota archaeon; assembly: GCA_029258835.1. Lineage (GTDB taxonomy): Archaea > Asgardarchaeota > Jordiarchaeia > Jordiarchaeales > Freyrarchaeaceae > Freyrarchaeum. The sequence continues at coordinate 34,905 of JAPDJY010000033.1, forward strand.
TCTTTTCCTTTTTTCTCCCTCCATCGCACCTTCAACCTTACCTGGAGGGGTGTGGAGGGGCGCTTACTCCGCTAGAAGCCATCACCCCTCCTCCTCGATCCTCCTCTTAATCTTCTCATACACGTCTTGCAGACAGTCGACGTACTCGTTTTTAATTTTCCTGAAGATTTCACGGGCTTTCTCCATTTCGTACGTGTGTACAAGAGTGTTCCTGTCCTCTATCATCTCCATCCAGAGACGCTCATCTTCTATGATCTCAACCCGGCGTGCTTCTCTGAACGTGTCACGCGGCGACCTACAGATTATGCCGACATCAGCCAGGTACTCCTTTATAAGCTTCCATACGAGCTCGTAGCATAGCTCAAACCGCTTAATAGCGCCGTCAACTTCAATGTCTGTCCGTGCAACCTCAACCCCCTCCCTGAGGTTTCGTAAAGCCTTCTCGTAGTTAGTGAAGTACCGTTTAACCCTCTCTCTCATATATGACCACCCCTTCCCTCTCCATCAACTCCTCTACGTCCTTAGAAGTCCTCCTCAACCAAACGATGTCCACGGGGATATCCTCCCTCATGACCGGCTTCTCGGAGTCAACCGCCAGGTCGATGTCTGCACCCCTATGAGCATCCCCCCTAGCCCTGGAACCGAAAAGAACGATCCTCCTCGGGTTCACCTCCCTCCTAACCCTCTCAACTATCTCATCCAGCACGAGAGGCGTAAGCAGAACCCTCTCGCACCCTGCTCTCCTCACCTCGCCCCAAAAGCCGTCTATAGCCGTATAATCCGGCTTCTGCGTAACCCTCCCGTCGGTAACCACCCAGCCCTCCGGCAGAAACTCCCCTGAAAGCCTTATTAACCCCCAGTAGTAGCTCCCCCCAGACCTGAACACCTTAAATATTAACGGGGATGAGCGCCTATCCACCCTCCTACCCCCCTCATCCCTCCCGAAAACCGTAACTTTCCCGTGGGAGACCGGGAGGCCGAAAACGGCCATGTCCAAGTAGTTTCCTCTGTGCTCGAATCTATACCTCTCATACCTCTTCCCTATATCGTTCAAGGCGTCCTTCCAGGAACTCCACGCCTTCCCTGACACGATGATCCGCGAAAGACACAGGTTCGAGTACCTGGTTGAGAAACCCCTCGGCTTCTCGCCGTCGTTCACGATCCTCACGGCTTTCTCCACGTTTTCCACAACCCAGTCAACCACCCTCCTAGACCCGTCCTTGTTAAGGGTGAAGTCCAAGCCGGTTAGGGAGGACGCATAATCCGGCGCTCCCCCCCGGGGTGAAATGGTTAAGCCTCCAGCCCCCCTTCTAGCCCTAGCGCCGAAGTTCCCCAAGTATACTGCACACCAAAAGCACGCTAACACCTTCCTCAACACGTCCTTGTCATCACAGCTTAAGTCCACTGTAAACCTTGAACCCGGCTCTATGAACGGCCTCCCAGCGTCAACCACCCCCCCGGCCGTAACCATTAAAAGATACGCAACACCCGAATCCTCCCCCGTAACCCTACGATTCACCTCGTCAAACCCCACGTTTAAACCCATCCTCTCGCTAACCTTAAGCCTCCCCTTAACGCCGCTTCTCACAGTAACCCTGCTTTTAACGAGCGAAGAGCCAAAAACCTTCTCCTCCTCACGCAGCAACTCCCGTAAGTTATCGGTCGCCTTCAAAGCCCTAAACCACCACCTCAGCACACCCCTCAAACTCGGCGCCCGTAAACCCTCACCCTCCACGCTCCTCTGATCCGCACCGGCAATAAACAGGGGAGTTACACTCTCCAGCTCAAAGGCCACCCTCACGTCTTCCAACCCCCAACACGGCTCCAACACACCTCAAGAAGAACTTCAATACGCCAACATCAGCCCTCCACCTTAAAACCGGTAGAACACGACGCCAACGCGAACACAAACTTCAGTCTTCCACCCTCCACGGCCAACCTAAGCCAAACCCAAGCCGCCCCATTGAACTCCTTAAGCAGCTTACAGCAACGCCACTATTTAAATCGAACTCCACCTAATCCCCCGGTCTCCTTCCTCGCCTCCCGGTCATCCTCAAACCCAAGCAACTTCAACCACGTTTAAACGTAAGCACCCTCAACACGAAGCTACCCGTGCAAGAAAGGTTAAACCTTCACACTATAAAACTTTCCCCCCTCTCAGGCCAGTCAAAAACCTACCTACAGTTTCTACGAGACATCACACGGGCTAGTAGCGGGACGGCGCCCCCTCACAGCCCACATCCCCGGTTCTCATGTACCTTTCAATCATTTCCGCGATCTTTTCCTGTCTCTCCCACGCCCCGTAAACCTTGCCCTTGCAGATGAGGCTGTTAATCGCCTTTCTGAGCTTCCCGCTCACCCGTCCAGCTGGCGCCTTCGCGAACGGCGTCTGGGGTAGCGGCATGAACGTGTGCGCGTGTATCCTCGCACCCATCTCCGCCAGCTCCTTCATGACCTTTATGGTTTGCTCGGCGTCCTCCTCGGTCTCCCCGGGGAGGCCGAAGATGAAGTCCACGTTCGCCTTTAACCCCGCCTTCAAGGTCAGCTTCACAGCGTTGTAAACGTCCTCGACGCTGTGCCCTCTATGACACGCGTCTAGAACCCGCTGGCTTCCCGACTGCGCCCCTATCACCAGGTTGTCGTTGCTCGCATACTTTAAAACCAGCTCCACCGTCTCCTCTGTTACGTGTTCTGGCCTAACCTCTGAGGGGAAGGAGCCTATGAACAGCCTCCCCTTCGGCCCGACGGCCTCCCTTACGCCTTCAAGCAGCTCCTCCAGCCTCGCAACATTTAATCTTTTCCCGTCTGGCGACCCGTAGGAGAACGCGTTGGGCGAGGTGAACCTGACGTCTGTGAGCCCCCTCCTCCTCATGACCTCCACGTACCTGCAGACCTGCTCCACGCTTCTATGCCTCACACGGCTGCCGAACATGCGCGGCGTCTGGCAGAAGTAGCAGGCGAAGGGGCACCCTCTGGTTATCTCGATTGGGCCGAACATGCCGTGCCTGGCGGCGAACGGGGGATACCTGTCCAGGTTGACAGGCGGCCTCCAGCCGGTAAACCGGTATTCCCCGTCGAAGTACGCAACCCCCTTAACGTCAGCGTAGCCTTCATCGCAGTCGAACCTTTTAAGCAGCTCGGCCAGGGTTTCCTCCCCTTCCCCCCTCACAACCACGTCAAACCCCATTCTAAGGGTTCCCTCCGGATCCCCTGTCGGGTGTGGTCCTCCCGCAACGTACAGCGCCCTGTCAGCGTATTTACGCCTTAACTTCTTAATCAGCTTGCACACGTCCCACAGCTGAGTTGTGAAGAAGGAGAACCCAACAATAACCTTCTCATGCCTTTCGATCACTCCCCCCAGCTTTGAGGCAAGCTCCCCTCCGTGCTCCACGAGGTAAACGTTCAGGTTGTTGAAGTACTCGTCCCCTTCTAGGGCGCCGACCAGAACGTTAAACCCGTACCTGTTCGGCTTATCGTAGTACAGGACGAGGGCGGTGTCGTGGATCACGGCTGACACCCAGCCTTAACCGGGTAGCACTCCGCTAAAAATCTTCTCTTCAAATCTTCAAGGAAGTCAGCGAAGCCTTAAATACCTTGTAGGGTGGTAGTACCCTAACGGTGCCAATGGCTAGCTGGGCGAGCGCCTTCAGCATCGAAGGCCTCATTAGGCCTGTAGACCTCTCAGGAGGTGACGGTGCCCGTGGTGAACTTAACTATCTGCTTTTAAGCAGTTTTCAGCCCGGTCCTGAACTTCACTACTTCCACGTCCAACCCTTCGAAGTGCTTGTCGTCCGTCACGACCTTAGCACCAACGGAGTAGGCGCTCGCCGCTATCAAGGCATCGGCAATTGGAATCGCTTTCACCTTGTACTCTCCCGCCTTTAATGCCACCTTCTCGTCTATTGGAACCACCTTCAAGTTTGACAATCTTATTTGCTCCACCCTCTTCCTAGCGACTTCTCCTCCAACTCTTCTCGAGTAAAGGTAGTAAATCTCTGTCAGCGTGATGGAGCTTATGAATCCTTCTGCCTTGTCCTCGTCAACTTCTCTCAAAAGTTTCTCCACGAACTCTGCTCCCTCCTCATTGTTGAAGAATGCAATCAGCGCTTTAGTGTCGAAGAGGTACCTCATCGGTTCCCCTCAAATTCTTTATTCCATTCTTCTCTTATCTCTTCAATTTCTTCTGACGCCCTCTCTATTTTGTCCACGCCTCTTAAATCGGACAGTTTGACCATTGGCTTTAGAACTATTGCGTCCCCTCTTCTTTCAAGCAGTAGTTTGTCTCCTTTTGATAGTTTTAGTTCTTTCCTGAGTTTTGCTGGGATTACGATCTGGCCTTTTGAAGATAGTTTTACAACTTCCATTTTTACCACGTTTTAGAAATTGTAAGAAAAACTATTTAAGTCTTACTTCCCCAACCGTACTTTGGCGGGAAAGACCGTCGTCATTTCGCACTCTCTTCGCTAACTCTGTGATTTGCCATCTAACAGCTCATCCAAGAGAAGAGCCGATGCTTTACGGTTTCTGGCTGTTGAGGACAGATTTGGTTTAGATGTAGCCGTAGAGCTGAACGAGAAAATCCGGGAAGACATGGGCGGGAGATCGGCAAGGGGGATTAAAAAGAGACTCAAGAAGATAAGGGTTTAGGGATTTGTGAAAGCTATCAAGTACTTCCCAATGGGCTATCATTGTTGGTTACGAGGTTGAGGAGGGTGAGGGTAAGGTTACAATAAAGCCCTAAGCTGTCCTCTGCAGGCGGAGAGAATTAAGAGCGGTAGAGGAGTTCCGTGTAAGGAGATGCACCCCAGAGAGTTCAGAGAGTTCGCGGCGGAAATAGGTGAAAGAATAGGTGAGAGGATGGAGGCTAAATGTATCTTTGCTCCTCCACGGACATATGAAGACTGTTTCTGAGCGTGGGAGTTAGATGAAATCTTAAGCTTGCTGAAGCCTAGTAGCGTTTATTTCCTTATCCTTGCTACGGTTGCTCCTCCTATGATCTCGGAGGGAGGGATCAGGAGCAGGTGCTTTTCATCCCCTCCACCGCCGTAGACTTTCTCGTTTTCAAGAACTCTTTCATCAAGGATTACCTTGCAGTTATGTCCTACAGGTGGAACGCCGCCAGCTGGGAAGCCTGTGAGACGTAGAACTTCCTCCCTTCCCGCAACCCTCACCTTCTTTCCGATCAGCTTTTCAACCCTCTTTAGGTCAACGGACGATGCGCCGTCGACGATCGCAATAACAGCCTCATCTTCGGCAACGAGCACAATGGACTTTATTATCTGCCTTTTACTGCAGCCAAGCTCTTCAGCAGCCTCTTTAACAGTTGAAGCCCTTCTGACCTCTATGATCTTTGCATCGATATTTCTCTCTCTAACGTAATTCTTAAGCCACTCAACACCCTTCATTTCTCCCTGATAACCCTCCTCACCGTGTTTTCTGGATCCGGGCACTGAAGAACTTCAACAGCGTTCATCCAGTCATCCGATGGTGTCTCCCTGTAAGCTGCTGTAGTGTATGGAATCAGGGCTGACAGAGCGTATGTGCAGACCTTACCCTTTACAACCGGATCTTCAACCTCGATTACATCACCCTTCTCGCAGCCAGCATAGCACTTCCCCTTCACATCCTCCACAACAATTTTCAGCCTGTACACTCCCTTCACACCCCCCACAACGTTTTCAGCCTTGCATAATGAAACTACCTGAGACATTTATGAAGATTTCTCAAGCCGCTCAGACGGGTACCTCGAGATAAATAAGGTAACAAATTTACCAGCAGACGCAGGTGGGTTGTGAACGGATACTGCACCCTGCGGGGTTAGAATGAGGATCCAAAGGATCAAAAGAGCTAAGAAGATCGGGAGAAGGTGGCACAGGAAAGCTGATCCCTACGGGTGCGCCTTCCCCCTCATGAGTTCCTCCAGTACCAGAGCGTGCAGAATCCTCCTTCGTTGCACCCGCATTCCCCCGGTAGTGTCTGGCATGGATAGAGCTCCAAACCCCCGTCTTTTCCATTCATCCTTCTAACCAATCGATATCAATTCTTGGCTCCCTTTAAGAGACCTTTACGTTCGCAATCCTCTCACAACTTCTTGATACTATAAGCTCCATAAATTCCAGCGTACCAGTTAAAATGGTCGTGCCCGCATCCGGGTCTTTTGCACACGAAGCCGTTTTCAAATTCGGCTTTATGCTTCTCTTGTCTCTTCGGGTTTTGACACCAGCCTCTCCGATAGTATCTACTTTGCCTGAATTTACTCAGGAGTTCCTGATAATGGTGTTCCTTTAAATGCTGTATTATTTTATCTTTCACCTTGCGTTCTGTATTAGCCAATATCTCATACCCGCAGAGGTTACAAATGGCTTTAAACATACTCATCACTCCATTTATCGGTTTCTCGTATTTCCTTTACTCACATTCGAAGATCTTCCACCTCTTCAAAACTTTAAAACTTTTTAAACCATTTTACCATTTTCCAGTATTAAGCATCTTTTCCTCTGCTTTAACTCCCCCAAGCTTTTTTGAGCAAAAGATACGCATACAAAACCATCTTTGCCGTATCTTTAGGGTTTAGCTCCCTAGATTTTCCTGACAGTATCCCTCAAACAGCTTCTCCAACCCATCACAGCTCATTTTCCCGCCGTAAGCACCGGAAAAGGCTATGTTTCTAAAGCTTAGAAATCTCAGCTACCGGTTTCTTTTTCGTTATCAAGATCGGCTTTAAGCCTTTGTAGAATTCATTTTATTTCTTTTGGCAGCGTGTAGGACTCGACCTTGCCATCTTTGACAAAAAAGAATCCGGATCGGAACATCTCCCATTCTGATTTTATCACTTTGACAGTTTATTTGATTTTACGAAATTATAAAATTTTATTATAAAATTTTATTCCGACTTTATAATTATAAAGCGAAGGTAAGACACCTTACTAAGCGTAAACAAAGCATGGGGAAATCAAAGAGAAAACAAAAATAACAGATTAATTGGATTAAACAGTAATATACACAGTAAACAGTAATATGCACGGTCAATAAGGTTGTGGACGGTAGGAGGGTTGGATGATGTGTCCTCAGGGTGCTCCCTCCTGGCTGAGGGAGCTTGTAGAGCGAGCTGTGGAGAAGTGTAGCTTCGCAAGGGAGAAGTTTGCTAAGTACGCTGGCGGTAAGGTTTTCGCCTTCGAGTACAGTGACTTGGGTGTCTCATACGAGTTGGAGTTTGGAGAGGATGGCTCCGTAAGGGTTCACTGGTCTCCCACCGGAAGGTCTAGGGTTACGATATCCGCTCCGTCGCAGGTCTGGGATGGCATTTTCTCCGGTAAAATCCTCCCGGCGGATGCTTACGTAAGGAAGGAGTTAACCCTTAAAGGGGACGCTGAATCATTCATGAAGGCTGTCAGCATAGTTCCAGACCTTATAACCGCCTACTCCGCTGCGAAGGAGGAGCTGGAGAAGGGTGTGTCCGTCCCCGTTAAGGCGGAGCGCTTCCGGTACGTCAACGTGTGCGAGGCGTACGCCGACTTCACCGTCAACCTACGCTTCGAGGACATACCTGAAAGCGCCGTGAAGGCGGCTAAAGACCAGCTTCTAAACATTCTCGCAGCAACGTTCGCTGGGGCTAGAACTAAACCCGCTCAGATACTAGCTGAAACCGTCAGGGCTTGGGGTGACAGGGAGGAGTCGTCCGTGTTCGGGTTTAACTTTAAAACCTCGATGAGGGCTGCAGCGTTCGTGAACTCCTGCAACGCCGTGAACCTTGACTACGACGACCACATACTCACATGCCACGCAGGAGTGTCAGCCGTCCCGACATCCCTAGCTGTAGGAGAAGCCCTCGACGCCAGCGGAAAGGAGGTCTTAACGGCCCAGATAATAGGGGACGAAATAGAAGCTAGGATTGTTCAAGCCACGTGGGATTCCGTGATAAAGGGTCAGGTTCTAAGTGGGCCGCCGCACGCCATAGGAGCAGCTGCGATCACGGCACGCCTCATGGGGCTGGGTAAGAAGGAGACCATGGAGGCATTAGGGATAGCTGGGTCGATAGCGTGTATGCCCTGCGTTGCAGGCTTCTTCGGACCGGACTCAAAGCACCTCGTGGCGGGAGTACCCGTGGTTAACGGGATCGTAGCCGCCCAGCTGGCTAGGAACGGTTTTTATGGCAGCTATGAGATCTTCGAGTCCCTGCCTATGCCCTTCAGCTTCCCGTCGGTGGTCGCCGTCCCATCCACGCCGGACTACACCAAGCTTACGAAGGGTCTGGGGGAAAGATACCTTATCGAGGAGATAGCCCACAAGCCCTACGCTGTTTGCGGCTACTTCACATCAACCGTTGACTGCCTGTTCGAGATAATAGAGAAGTACGACGTGAAGCCTGACGAGGTGGAATCCGTCAACATACTACTTCCAGAGCTTTCGATGAACGCGCGTTGGTCGGAGACGATGGGCGTCGACATCGAAACCCTGAGGAACAGGAGGTACTACGTTAACCTTGAGTTCTTCGTACCCTACGCCGTGGCCATGGTGCTAATCGACAGGGAGCTTACGGCTGAACAGTACAAGGAGGAAAAGTACCTGAACCCGAAGGTTCACGAGCTGATGAGGAGGGTGACGTTCTCAGCCGACCCGGAGCTGACGGAGCTGACGAACAAGTCGAAGGAGGGAGGCCTCCTCCTAGGGTCAAAGGTAACGGTCAAGCTTAAAGATGGAAGAGAGTACCATGCGAGAGTGGACAAGGCGACTGGAAGCCCAGGGAAGCCATTCCCAATAGAGGAAAAGTTCAGAAGGGAGGCTGGAAAACACCTCAGCAAATCAACAGTAGAAGAGGTAATACAGCTCGTGGAAAGGCTGGAGTCGGCTTCAGTAAGAGAGCTCGTAGAGCTTCTAACCAGTTAAAAGATGCCTCAAGCGTCGAAGACACGCACAGCTCCCCCCTTTTATTTTCAGCATGAAATCTTCAAATAGACTAACAGCCCAATCAGGCTGTTTGTGGCGTTTAACCGTGAACTTCCAAGCAGAACACCACCGGAAGCCTTTGAAGGAAAAAGAATGGAAGATCGGCTTTTAAGCCTGCTTTCGAGAAGCTGCGGTTGCTACCGCTGCAACCGCTATTAAAGCTGCGCTGGCGGCTCCCGTGGGCACTGGGTGCCATGCAACGGACCGGTAGGCCACGGCTTGGGCTATAACTCGCATAGTTAAAGCACGTTAACTCTCTGCATTAAGCTACGCTGCGGTGACTCGTTTATCATGCTTGTTGCCTGGTTTAGCGGTATACCGGCATGCTCGACACGGATTCGCTGTGCTTAGGGCTTCGTCCATGCGGAAGTAGTCCCTGTGAAGCTGATCCTCAAAGTAGTGAGGGCTGGTCAGCGTAGTGCCTCGACTCGGAAACATTACTTTCACCATACGGAAGAATACTCTAGGAGGTTATGCTGCCGGGTTCCAAGCAGACAGCTAGACGAGGAACGAGCCACATGGCAATCCGCCTTGAAAGAATGGTTTAATGGCTGCTTAATGGGTTCTAAACGTTCTAGGGGGTTGCCCTGTTAACGTTAAGCTTTATCGTGGAGGCTGCGTCCGCTGTTCACGTTACGTACGTTACTTCCACTTTTTCCTTGCCTTCTACATCCCATCGTGCAGCCCTTCTCCGCCTAACCCATCTCCTAATGAATTCTTCTATTGCCTTCCTGTAGTATTCGTCTTTCCATAGCTGCTCGAGTGCGTCGCACTCGTAAGCCCCCTCAACACCTAGGTACCGTGTTAAAACGTGGAGGAGCTCGTCCCTCTCGCTCTGGGAGAGGCTCATATGCAACGCTCTCAGGATCCTGTTGAGGACTATCCTGCTCATTTCCGCCACCCTATCATGGAGATCGCATCCACCCCTTAGAAACCTTTCCGTTTCCTCCCTCCCGCTCACCCTCCTGCTACATTGGCCGGTATCCTGCTTTCACCGCCATCCTGTTCAGCTCTCTCTCTGCAAGGAGGAATACGCCCTCCTTCCCTTCAGCTTTCCTTAATGTTTCCTCTTTGAACCCGAAGTAGGATGCTAGGATTCCCGCCAAGACCTTCCCCTCTATCTTCTCCGTTATCGCCATGCTCCTCTCGAGCTGATCCAGCTTTTCCGGCGGGCATTTCTCCCCGAAGTACGCCTCCACGGCTACCGCTCCCTTCCGGGTTACAGCAACCACGTCCACCTCTCCCAGCGCCCCCTCATACCTGTAAACGTTCACCACCCTTGGAATGGTCAGCTTTCTTCCAAGTTGATCCACGACCTCAACCTCGCCTCTTATGAACGCGAAAAGCTCCCTCAGCAGCGCTTCGAAGCCCAGCGTCGCCACCCTAAGCCTCTTGAAAGGCGTCTGCTTCAAGGCTGGGAAGGGTGTCAGGGCAAGCCACCCCTCTAAAACCTTGTCCACTATCATGTACCTGACATCCTTCCTGCCGAACTCAACCCTAACAATCAGCCCTCTTCGGATGAGAGATGAGAGAGCCTCGTTAAGGTTTATCCCTGCAGTCAGCTTTTCCACCTGCGAGTACCTGTTGTACCCTCTCGCCAGCACGTGTAGAACCTCAACCTCCGAGGGTGACAGCTCCCTTACCAGGCCGGTGAAGAGGGCGTTAAAGTATCCTCCCTTAAGGGATTCCTCGAACGCCTCCTCCACCTCCTCCCCCGTCGGGTCGTCTGGGAGGACGTAGGTTAACGCCCTGATGTAGTCTGGGTTTCCACCCGTAAGCTCTGCCACCCTTAACGCCGCCTCACCGGTAACCGTTACCCCCATCAGCTCCGCCAGCTTCTCGGCGAGCTCCCTTCCACTCTTCAACGTTAAGGGGTGGACGGTGAGCACCATGTCGAAAGCCCTTGCCAGCGGCTTAGTGTACTCTCCAGCCACCTCGCTCAGCGTCTTCAGGGACGTAGCCGAGAGGAAGACGGGTATCCTCACAGCCTGCATCAGGCTCCTCAAGTGCGACGCAACCGCATCCCTCCCCCCAGCCCCCCTGTACGGCGACGCCGCCCCAAACCTAACTATCAACTCCGTGAACTCGTCCATCATTAAGGGCCGGCCAACCTCTTCAGCCTTCACGAAGAAATCCTCAAGGCAGCTGTACGCGTCGTCAAACCTTATGCTTACACCCGTCTCCTCCTCGAAGAACGTTGAAAGGTGGCTTGGACGCAGGACCCTCTGGAAGTCAACGTAAACCCCTCCAACCTCCTCCCTTAACCGTAGTAGTAGGGCTGTTTTCCCAACACCCCTCAACCCCTTCAGCAAAACCTTCCCCCCCGTCCTCACGGCCTTCCTCAAAGCCTCCATTTCCTCCTCCCTGTCCACGAACAGACTCAAGGGTAAAACCTCCTACGGTAAAACCATTTACCCTAAAACCCAATACCCAAAAACAATCGAAAAAATAAAAAAGTTTCCCCTCAGCTCAACAGGCGAAGGCGGAAAGCTGCAACAACGCCTTAACGAACCCGCAACCCTCAACGCTGAAAGAAGTTGTTAATGCTCAGAGTGTAAGGGGGCTCCGCGCACCCTCACCTCAGTGGGGTGGGCTTAGCCAGCAGGAATTCTCCCGCCTCGATCAGCCGTTTCAGCCTCCTCGCAAGCAGGTTAGCCCTGCTCCTGTTAGACTGCCTCAACACTATGGGAATCTCCCTACCCATGGCTTTAATGCTCCCACACCCCTTAAAGTCCTGCTCAGGGCACACGTAAAGGCACGTGCAGCAGTTAGCACACCTCCTCTTGTCGATGCCTTTCACCTTGGAGAAGGCGCCTGTTGGGCAGTACTTTTCAGCCTTGCAGACGCTCAGCTTGCAGTCAGCGCATTTCCCCGTGTCGAACCGCACCTCCAGCTCGGCTCCCTGCCATACCTGGGCGTAGCTGCTCTCAGCTATCGGAAGCCTGCTGTGAACGTCCACTACTGGGAGCCTGACGTCTTCATCCAGAACCTTGAGGTTTTCGAGAACCTCTTCGTCGAGCACCGGGATGGGCACGGCGATGGACGTTATGCACTCGGGTCCGCTGGACGTGACGAAGCCGCCCATGAACTCGGGTTTCATCCCCTTCATCTCGGCAACCACCGACAGGTTAGGGTGCTCCCTGCTGCTCCTCGTCCCCTCACCCACCACGTACCCTACGCCCCCGTTCACGAGTATCCTTGTTCCAACGCCGACCGTCCGCATTTCCGGGTCGTTCTCCAGGGGGTTAACCTCGCCTGTTCCCGAAACGGTAGCCTCCCTTAGAGGCCCCTTCAGCCCCGTCACGGAGAATATGGTTTTCACGGAGCCCTCCCTGGTGTTTACGAAGGCGGCGTAGTTCTTGAAGGCGGTGCGGGTTGTAAACATTCTGGCGAAAGGCATCTCGCTGAGCGTAACGTCCCTCTCGAAAACCCTACCACCAGCCCTAACCTTCACGTTAACGGGTTTGCCCTCCACGAGGTCCCGGAAAAGATGTCCTCCACCATAGTTGCGGCTTGCATGGGCGGTTCCGTAAACGATCAGGTCAACCATTCCAAGCCTTTCATTAGGGCAGGGGCCAGGGATGGCTGGAACACCGTTAAGCCACGCCTCCTCCGCCCGGTCAAAAGCCCCCCTTTCCGCCACGGGAACGGTTAGGATCGCCGCGGTGCCGGACATCAAGCCACAGGTAGCAGTGGTCACAACGTCCACGTCCTCCAGCCTGACAGTCTCCCCCTTCCTCACCATCCCCTTAAGCTCCTCGGCCGTCAGGACGACAGCCTCCCCCCGCCTTATCTTCTCATTTATTTCATCTATGCTCCGCATCCACCTTCACCACAAACCACCCTTTAACATCCTCCTTGTAAACCTTACGCACGCGGAAGCCCCGAACACCATTCCTCGATTAGCCTTAAATGCTTAAAGAGGACAGGTTACACTTATTACTTATTTACTGCTAATTATTACTGGCGGATCAGGTGTTGAAGGAGGTTAAATGGTGAAGGTCGTGGTGTGCGGTAAGGGGGGCAGTGGTAAGAGCACGGTTGCAGCGATGATCGCGAAGAACCTGGCTAGCAGAGGGTTCAACGTCCTCGTCGTAGACATGGACGAGTCAAACTTCGGGCTTCACAGGCAGCTTGGAGTAGAGCTACCAGAAGACTTCGTAAACTACTTCGGAGGCAGAAGGAAAACAGCTGAAAAATTCCTGTCAAAAGGGGGAAAGAAGGATAAGGGTGAACCCCTAAGGCTCAGGGTCCGCGACATACCCGAAAGGTTCCTGTCCAGAAAGGGGAACATATCCCTTCTAGCCATAGGCAAGGTTCACGGCTTCGGCGAAGGGTGCGCCTGCCCCATGGGGGCACTGGCGAGAACCCTGCTTGAAAGCCTGGAGCTTGAAGAGGGCGAGTTCGTCATCGTGGACACCGACGCCGGAATAGAGCACTTCGGGAGAGGCGTCGAAGGGGGAAGCGACCTCATCCTGGTAGTAGTCGACCCAACCTACGAGTCAGCAAAGCTCTCAGGAAAAATAATGGAAATGGCCGAGAGCATAGGTAAGCCAGCCTACCTGATCCTCAACAGGGTCAACGGCGAAACAGCAGAAGTGGTAATGAAGCTGGTAGACGGGTCAAGGGTTCTAGGGGTCATACCTGAAAGCAAGGAAATATTCCGGGCAGGACTGCTGGGAGAAGAGTTGAAAGCACAGCCAAAGGAGGTCGCGGAAATAGTGGATAAGCTGATCCAAGCCGCCCACTCCACATCCCACCAGTCGAAGCGGTGAAAAGCCGGGAGGCAGGGAGAAAGCCTAACTGGCAACTCCTAAGGGGCTGGGGTGGGAGGATAGCTGGATTGAAGAGAGCCCTTGACAGGTACCTTTTAATGAGGCCGTCTATTAGAGGGTTCTTCGAGCTCATAGTACTGGTGGGTAGCGGGGTTCTCGGATACTTCTTTTCGGTGTTACGCTATCCTTTCAGCATACCCGTCTTGGCTTCAGGAGCGGCCTTATTCACGGTGGGGATGGTTATCCATTGGATGTCGCACAGAGAGCACCATCAAGCCCACTCCACGGCGGAGGAGGTTGAAAAACTGGCGACGGCGGGCATATACTCGAAGATCCGCCATCCCGGATATTTGGGGTTAATCCTGTTCTACATTGGAATGGCACTCTGGTTCTCCAGCCTACTGCCAGTCATCGTCGCAGCAGCCTTCTCAGCGCTATATGTTCTAACAGCCCTAAGAGAGGAGGAGGTCATGCTCTCAAGGTTCGGAGAGGAATACAGGGAGTACATGAGGAGGGTTCCTTGGAGGTTCATACCGAAAGTGTTCTAGACAGCTCACACGCCTCAAGGTAGCTTAAGCAGCTCCTGTTAGACGTACCGAAAAGTTGCCACGAGAAATCTCAACACCCTAAAAACCCTTCCTCCCTTAACCCACTGCAGCACCCGTACGCTCAGCATTACCCCCCGGAGGGTGGAGGGACGCTGCTCAGCTGAGATCGCTTTTCCAGAGGCGCTGAAAGGCGCCGCTCCTGTGCTCTTCAGCGTAGACGTGGTGGGTGCTTTGCTGGGGTGGCGGAAGCTGGGGGTGGGTTGAAGCTTGTGGGTGCTCTCGGTGCCCGAGGTGTTCTTCTAACGTGGGGTGGTGGAGGCATGTTACGAGTTGGCTGTTGCTAACCGTAACCCTTCCACTTACTGTTTAGCACGCTTTCAAGCTTTCTCTTACTTATGACTCTGTATTCTCTGTCCGGGGAGAATACTTCTAGGGTTATCGTCCCCTTGTACCCTTTCTCTGCTAGCTGTTTTAGTGGTGTTGCGTAGTCTGTTCTTCCTGCTCCTAGTGGGAGGTGGTCGTCTCTTTCTCCAAGGTTATCGCTGACGTGGACGTGGGACAGCAACCCGTAGAGCTCCTCTATGAAGGATTGGGGTGGATCTGACCTTGGGAGGTTTGCGTGGGCTATGTCTAAGACGAAGGAGAGGTTTTCCAGCTGTAGCTGGCTGAAAAGCTTCTTGAACTCGTCCACCCTCGTGAAGTGCTCTGAGAGGGGAGGCACTCCTGCGGGGAGGTTCTCGACGCCGATGGTCAAACCGTAGTCCTCGGCTTTCCCGGCTAGCTTCCTGAGGGAGTTGACGGCGTTCTGGAAGGCTCTCTCCCGGCTCAGAAGGGGGAAGCGGAAGCCCGGGTGAACGGTTAGAAAACCGATTTCAAGCTTGTATGCTGCGTCGAGGGCTTTCACCGTTTCACTGATCGACGCCTCCCTCAGCTCGTCGTAGAAGTTGGCTATGTCCACGAAGGTCTGCGTGTGGGCGAGCCTGGTGAGCTTGTAGGTTGACAGCAGGTCTAGCAGCTCATCCTTTCTAGCTAGAACCTGCTCGGGCGTCGAGGACGGGTACTCAAACGCCAGCTCAACGCCGTCAAACCCGTTCTCACCCGCAAACTTAACCTCGTCTAGAAAGTCCCTGTAGGGAACGCTCATCATGCAGATCTTCAACCTTCCACCTCCCCCTACTAAGGAAAAAACAAACCTGTTAAATGTTTCTGACATCATGCTGCGACGCCCATGGCTGCAGGTTTGAAGCGGACTAGGTCGTTTATGAGCCGGGCGGAGCCGCAAAACACGTCATCCGGGCTGAGCGCGGCGAACACTAATACTAATAAAAAGAGGGGAGGGTTCGGAGCCGCCTTAGAGTGGTGGCTTCTTATCCTGCCATGGCCTCAGCTTCTCGAATGCTCTTGAAGCCTGCAGCACCCCTAGGTCGTCGTACCTGTCTCCCACTATTTGAAGCCCTACTGGTAAGCCGTCCTTGGTGAAGCCGCACGGCACGGACGCCGCGGGCTGCCCCGTGAAGTTGAACGGGTAAGTGAAGGGCATCCACCCTATCGGGCTCACATCCTTCCCGGCGATCTTGCTTGGCCCCATACCCTCCTCAAGCTTAAACGCTGGCACGGCGGTCGTCGGGGTCAGGAGGAAGTCGTACTCTTCAAATATCTTCCTGACTTCGTCCCAGAGCTCGTCTCTTTTAACGCGTATCTTTATGTAGTCTTTGAGGGAGACCATGTCCGCGAGGGGTAGGAAGTCGAGGTACGCCGGGTAAGCCATCTTCTTCCACTCCTCCAGCTTGTCCCCAACCGCCGCGACAACCTCCGTGGCCACTAGGGTGACGAGGTCGCCCTCCATGTTCGGGATCTGGACGTTAACCTCCTTGACCTTTGCACCCGCCTTCTTAAACGTGGACGCCGCCTTCCTGGTGATCTCCTCAACCTCCGGGTCGACGGTGGCGTATCCCAGGTTCGGCGAGTAGGCGAACCGCTTCCCCTTAACCCCCTCCTCAATCCTGTCAAGGTAGCTGAAATCGACGGCTGGCAGAGAGTACCTGTCGCGGCTGTCAGGGCCGGCGATCACGTCCATCACGAGGGCTGCGTCGGCAACAGTCCTGGTGATCGGGCCGTTGGAAACCATCTCCAAGAATATCGGCAGGTCGCGGTAGCTTGGAACGCGTCCGAAGGAGGGCTTAAACCCGTAGACCCCGCATAACGCTGAAGGAATCCTTATTGACCCTCCGCCATCATTCCCTATCGCGACCGGGCATATTCCCGATGCCACAGCGGCGGCCGCCCCGCCGCTCGACCCGCCGGGAGTCCTGGTTAGGTCCCAAGGGTTCTTGGTGGCTCCGAAGAGGGGGTTGTCCGTTATCGCCACTAAGCCAAGCTCGGGCATGTTCGTTTTCCCAACTATTACCGCCCCTGCCTCCCTCAGCCTCTCAACCAGTATGGCATCCCAGTCTGGTACGAAGTTCTCATACATCTTAGACCCAAGCGTCATTTTAACGCCTTTCACTGCAATGTTATCCTTTATCGTGACTGGAACGCCGAGGAGAGGCTTCCTCCTCCCCTTCTTAGCCTCCCTTTCAGCCCTTTTAGCCTCCTTTCTGGCTTCCTCCTCCAGCAACGTTATAACAGCGTTTATCTTCGGGTTGCAGAACCTGATTCGCTCCATCACGGCGTCAACAACCTCAACAGGGGAGACTTCCCTCTCACTGATTGCCCTAGAAAGCTCGACGGCGCTCATCCAACACAGGTCTTCACCCGCCAACCACATCACCAAAAGTAGTAGAAGGAACCATGAAGGCTTTTAAGCTTACGGTGCCCTTCAACCGAGGAGAGATAGTAATTTCTCTGGAAAAGGGTGGCGGCTAACGTTCAAGTTCAACCCGCGGCAGCCTCTGCCAACCACTTACCAGGGAAAACAGGGGAAACCCCGGTGAAAGTTAAAGTTTAATTTGGATTCGACTTAACTTCAGTACCACTGGTTTACCTTTCAGTTAGAGGGAAGGAGAGTGGTTGTGTGGAAACCGTGATCTACAGGAAAGACGGACACGTAGTAACTATAATCATAAACAGGCCGGAGGTTCACAACTGTATAGATCCTGAAACAAACCGGAGGCTTGCCGAGGCGTGGCGTAGGTTCGGTGAGGACGATGACGCATGGGTGGCGATAATCACCGGAGCGGGGGATAGGGCGTTCTGCACGGGTGCAGACCTTAAAAAGTGGCCTTCATACTTGAGAGGGCGGAGGGTTGGCTTCTTCAGGAGGAACGCGTATTATGGGCCGGGGTTCGGAGGGATCACACGTGGCATGCAGATATTTAAGCCTATTATAGCGGCGATCAACGGGATGTGCTACGCTGGAGGCTTGGAGCTGGCGTTGGCAGCGGACATAAGGGTCGCGTCGGAGGACGCCAGGTTCGGCGTTCTGAACAGGAGGTGGAACGTCGGCCTCGGCGATGGCGGAACGCAACGCCTCTGGAGGGTTGTGGGGCTGGGGAGAGCGCTTGAACTGATCCTAACAGGGAAGGAGATAGACGCTCAGGAAGCCTACAGGATAGGGCTCGTCAACGAGGTGGTTCCCAGAGGAGAAGCCTTGAAGCGGGCAAGGGAGATCGCCGATGTAATATGCAGTTATCCTCAAGGGTCCATAAGGACGGATAAGGAGGCACTAATAAGAGGGATAGGTGTGCCGTTGGAGGAAGGGTTAAGGCTTGAAAGCCTGCTCTTCTGGAGTCTACTGCTTAACAGGGACTTCTATGAAGGCCCGTCAGCCTTCAAAGAGAAAAGGAAGCCAAGCTACACTAATGAAAGCGAGACGCTCGAAGAGGTGCTGAGGATCTGAAACGCTAACTCTCCCTCGGCTGCTCCTTGAAGCAGCTGACGCCGAGTCTATGACGCCATGTTACGCTTCGGCTTTAATCCAAGCCTGTTGGCGTACAGCAGGTGGACTACCACGTCCCTGGCATGCCTCCCCCATTTTTCTGCGACATCTCTCACGGTGTCTGCGTCTTGAAGTTCGCCGTTAAAGTAGAACTCTGAAACAGCCTTCCTGACGCCTAGGTCGTCGGCTGGGGTCACGTTCATTCCCATCGAAGCCACCATGACGAGCTCAGCCGTCCACCTCCCAACCCCCCTAAAATGCCCGAATTCCAGCGCAGGGGCATTGGAACCAAGCTATTAAAATTTGGAATTGCAAAGTCTCCGGCATCAAGAATTTACGTTGGAACGTGGAAAGCTGCAGACTGGGCAATCCGTTTTTATGAGAAGAATGGTTTTGTAAATCTTGGAAATAACAGGGAGTTGCTGAGAAAATACTGGGGTGTTCCAGAGA
>JAPDJY010000076.1:0-52812 GCA_029258835.1 Thermoproteota archaeon
CTTGTCTGCATGAGGAAGTGCGTCATACCGGATGGTGGACTCGGGTTCTGCGGAACCAGAAGGAACGTTAAAGGGGAAATCCACACCCTAACCTACGGGGACATATCATCCATAAGCGTTAACCCAATAGAGAAGAAACCCCTCTTCCACTTCCACCCAGGCTCAAAAGCCCTAACAGTCGGCAGCTGGAGCTGCAACTTCACCTGCCCATGGTGCCAGAATTGGGAGATTAGCAAGCAGCAGCCTGACGTGGAGAGGCGGAACTATGTGAGCCCTGAGCATTTTATCAGGATAGCTAGGGTGAATAGGTGTGATGGGACGTCTATTTCGTTTAATGAGCCTACCTTAATGCTTGAGTACTCGTTGGATGTTTTCAGGCTTGCAAGGGAGAATGGACTTTACAATACTTACGTAACTAACGGGTACATGACGCCGGAGGCGCTACGCCTTTTAGTTGAGGCAGGGCTTGACGCCATGAACGTTGACGTGAAGGGGTGCAGAGAAGCGGTTAAGAAATATTGCGGGGCTGATGTTGAACATGTTTGGAGGAACATACGTGATGCTAAGAGGATGGGTGTATGGGTTGAGGTGACGACGCTTATTATACCGGGAGTGAATGATGATGAGGATTGTTTGAGGAGCATAGCGGGGAGGATACGTGAGATAGACGCGGATATGCCGTGGCACGTCACAAGGTTTCACCCAGACTATCAGATGCTTGATAGGCCCCCAACTCCTGTAGAGACTCTGGAGAAAGCCAGGATGATAGGGGTGGATGAGGGGTTGAAGTACGTTTACGTTGGGAACGTTCCAGGGCACAGGTGGGAGAACACGTATTGTCCTTCGTGTGGTGAACTGTTGATTGAAAGGTACGTTTTCACTGTAGTCAGGTTTGGCGTTACGAGGGAGGGCAGGTGCCCGAGCTGTGGGGAGAGAATACGGTTAGTGGGGGGTGTTGGCGGGGGGAGGTGAAAGGTGGGGGGGTGGTTCGGGGTTGTCGGGTGCCTTTTGGCTTAGCATAGGTCGGAGAAGAAGGTATGTTAGGCTATAGCCTCCTTGAGGTATTTACTGGTTCTTCCGCTTGTGCGGAGGACGGTTTCGTAACTGGCATTTTCAACGTGTAACCCCTTTAATCTGAACCTTGTCGCGTCTGAGCTTGAATCTATAGAGTTTCTGGTAGCGTCCGATTGTGCTGCGGCTGGCGTTCATGACGCGGCCGTCGCTGTTAACGTATCCTAGGGTTGAGCCGCTGCTGGTTTTTACAACGCCCCTTGAGACCCTGGCGAGTGTGCTTCCGGAAGGAGTCATGATATACAATTTCGGTCACCCGTGCCATTAGAAGAAGGATGTATTGCTAAAAGCTTTTTTGAGGAAAAGAGTTCAAGTATTGTTTGGATTTTATGTGGGGTGGGTTTCGAGTTGGGTGGAGACGGATTTGGAAGCGCGTTTTTTAGTTGGGGAAGGCTTATTGGGTGCGGAGCGTAACCGATGACTGGAGCATTTTTAAGTGGGTGTTTTTTGGCTTGTTTCAGGGTGGTTGAAGTGGATTTGATAGGAGATGGAAGTTACGTGCTGATTATTTTAGATGAGAGGAGGAGGTGGCTTGTGAGGGTGGAGGAGGGGAAGAAGCTTCATACGCATAGGGGGGTCGTCGACGTCGGATGCTTAATAGGTAAACCCTATGGCTGTATTATCGAAAGCAGTAAGGGTTACAGGTTTTACGCTGTGAAGCCAACCCTAGCCGACTTGGCTATTAAGGCTAGGAGGGCAACTCAGATTATATATCCTAAGGATTTGGGGTTCATCCTTCTAAACCTTACCATAGGGAGGGGGAGCATCGTGGTTGAGGCTGGCACCGGCAGTGGAGTGCTGACTGGGGTGCTGGCAAGCTGGGTCATGCCGGAGGGCAGGGTTTACAGCTATGAGGTTCGGGAGGAGTTCCTAGACGTGGCTAGGAGAAACCTGGAGCGTATGGGCGTCTTAGAGTATGTTGAGCTTAAAAACAAGGACGTGGTTGAAGGGATAGACGAGGAGAACGTGGACGCCGTCGTGCTCGACATGGCAACCCCCTGGCTTGTTGTAAGGCACGCTTACAGGGCGCTCAAGCCGGGGAGGGTCATGGCATCCTTCAGCCCCACGATAGAGCAGGTCCAGAAAACCGTTTTTGAGATGGAGAGGGAGGGGTTCATCGACGTGAGAACCTACGAGTGCTTACTAAGAGACGTGATAGTTAAGGAGGGGAAAACCAGACCTGACACCTTCATGATAGGGCACACGGGATACATGACGTTTGGACGAAAAATTGTAAGGAGTTTAGGGGGGGAACAGCTTGGCAACTAGGTTTTTTAGTGTCCCGATTATTTTGTCACGTCTCCCTGCGAAGTCCGAACCGTAGGATACTACGAGATCCTTGCCTTCCACGGACACCCTAGCAATCGGGCCTTCGGATGACTCGAACTCGAAGACAGGGCCCGCTTCGCCCTCCTTGCGGCTAACGAAAAGCACCGGGAACTCCTCTGTTAGGATGTTAAAGAGGAGGCCCAGTTTAACTTTGCCGACGAGTTCAGGATCTATTAATGGTGACTCCACAGCCGCCGGTGTGGGATGCTGCTCCTCTAAGGGGGGAGGTACCGCCTCTTCGGCCTGTGCTTCCACTTGCTCGGGCATCACCGCCTCTTCACGCTCGGTTTCGGGTGGGTGTGCAGGTGGCGAGACGGCTTCTGGTGTTGGGAGGGTTACTTCCACCTCGGCGAGAAACTTATCCTTTAACTTGTATGGCCTCTTGAATAGGGAGTTAAGGGCAGCTAGCTTTTCTTTCGCTTCCGGCTCTGAGAGGCTGGACTCGTCTATTTCAACCATTTCCCCGAGGCCGTGGCCAACGTGGAATTTCCCGTAGGCGAAGCCGGACTTCAGGATCGACTTAGCCACCCTCATGGCAGCCCGCTTATCTACCAAACTCCTGTTTTTCCCCATCCAAAAGTAAAGTTTCCCGTCCAGCTCGTCTATGACCACCACTAAAGAGTCACTGTTAATGGCGTCTTGACTGAAGGGGATCGGGGATTTTTCGCCAGGCTCCACTTTAACCATGAGCATGTATTTGGGGATGGAAGCAACCATAAAGCCACCTCACAAGCTTTAAACCTAAAATCCTCCTTCACACCTTAACAAGCATTAACAATTACAATTTGGTTTTAGTATTATTTAAGGATTAACTGGAGTTCTCGGAGGAGGACACTACCCCCTCCACATTACCCTTAAACAACTGGTGAAGGGTGAACGCAACCAACATGGCAGATCTTTATGGGGGGGAAGCGAGTTCGTTGGTGGCTGCGTGAGAGGAAGCCTGTTTCAGGCCGGAGGAGAGATCATAAGACGTGTGAACTCCAAAAAAGGAGGGTGGGTGATGGATGTCAGGAGGCGTCGACCGTTTTCACGGTTTCCTCGCTGGCGACTCCTCTCCGCCTCCTCCGCCATTCCTCAACTGGAATGCTGAACTGCTTCTCAACCATTGGCCGGTGGATCGTGTTGTAGGTACAGAATGGGATTATCCGCCCATCAGGTGTGCCGTAGTGGATAACGCAGCGCTCAACTCTGGCAAGGTCGAGGTTGTATGGATCCTGAAAGTGCATCATCCCGATCAAGATTACGCTACGCATGAAGTCTCCTAGCGCGTTATAGTTCGCTGAGGTAAGGACGCGCCTGAAGAGGCTGAACATGAGACCCTTCTTCTTGAAGAAGCGGAGCATTCCCATGGCAACTCTCAATCTGCCTTTAAGCTTCGAGAACCACCCGCCCTGAAACTCCTCAGCACACTTCTCGAAGGTCTCCATGATCCTGTCGACGTCGACGTAATGGGTGATTGGGTAAAACTCGCCGTCACCCTCCACCCGGATGAAAGTTGCCATGCCGCAGTGCACGTGGTTGCCGAACTCCACCATGGGTCTGCCGAAGTAGGCTGAGAGAGCCCTAGACAATGGGGTCGGGGTCGTACAGGGGTAGAAGTCGGACGTCTTGATGCGCCCTCCAGTCTGCTCCTCGCAAGCCTTGATGACTTCTGGGATCGTTATCCGCATCTCCATCCTTTTGGATTCATCGATCCTCCCTGTGATGCTTACTGGCTGGAAGATTATGCCCCGCACCACGTCATAGTTCTCAACGGCAAAACGTATGATATCGCCTATCTGATCATCGTTAACGCCCCTAACAACCGTTGGGACCAGTACTATGGAGTGGAGGCCCGCCCTACGGCAGTTCTCGATAGCCTTAAGCTTTAACGGGAGAAGGTTGCGTCCTCTAGCCTCAAGGTACGGCTCAGGCGTCACACCGTCAAACTGCATGTACACCGTGCTGAGGCCAGCCTCCACCAGCTCACGGCAGTAATCAACGCTCTCTGCAAGCTTCAAAGCATTAGAGGCGATCTCAACGTGGGCGAACCCGACCTCCCTAGCCATCCTTATAAGCTCAGGGAGGTCCTCCCTGACGGTAGGTTCTCCACCAGCAAACTGAACAGCGGGGGCTGGGACGGGAGCATTACGTCTGAAGTTTTCAAGCATGAACCTAATCTGCTCGGCGCTGGGCTCATACACATAACCAGAAACCGCTGCGTTAGCAAAACATATTACCCCACGCGGAACCCGGATGGAAGTAAGCGTCCTCCGGGCAACATCGCGTGTTTGGGCATCGCAGATTACACCGGTTCGTTACATCGATGAGCGCCAGTGCAGTGTAGGTTTTATGGTTTGTACATAGCCCACAGTCAAAGGGGCATCCTTGACGGGCTTCCGTTCGGGGGTTTTCTATTTTAACCCTGTTATAATTCCACTTTGTGACTTTCCTGTAGAGTTCCGCATCTCCCCAGTACACGTCCGTCACCTGTCCGTGTTCAGGGCAGGTTTTCGTTATCATTACCTTCCCGTCTTCCTCGTACACTGTCGCATCTATTACTTTCATACACTCGGGGCATATGCTCTTGGTCTGAAAGGGGAGCTCAGGGAATTGCTCGTGCGCAAGCCTTTGCATTTTACCACCACCTTTAGTGGTGTTTTAAAGAGATTTCACTTAGATGCTTATTTAATATTTTCCCGACGAAACATAATTGGAATGGTATGAACCCGGGTTGGAAGGCTTCTTTACCAAGCTGGTTTTGCAGTGCTAGAAGAAGTGCTGGGAGGACGGGAAAAGGTAGTCTTAGGTAGCATGAATGGTGGCGGTTCAACCCAGCAGAGCCTAAATGTGGCTGTCCGCCCCTTTTAACTATTTCATTAACGTTTCTAAAATGCTGTCAGCTGAAATTTTCCATCAATGAGCCTATAGTTCCGTCGAACTTTCCCCATTCGATCCTTATTCCCGCCTCTTCCGCCACTTTTTCTGCCTCCTCCCTTGTTAATTCAGGTATTTCAATCAGGGTGAAGCCCATCTCTTCCAAGAGGTCTGGAAACCTAACTATAACTTCTTGAAGTGATTCCGTTCTACAGGTTGCTGCCACCACCACCTTTCTCCTCCCGCCGAGCTTCCCAACCAAGCCGTGAAGGTTGGCGTTTAAGTACAGTTCGACGTCGTCGAGAACTAGAATTTTCTTGCTTCTTTCAGGAAATGGGGGCATATCACTCAGTTCAGGGATCTTATCTCTCCTAATCTTCACGACCCTGTAACCTTTCAACTTTCTTAGAGCCTCGTAAAGCATCCTAGTTTTCCCCGCCTTCCTCCTTCCAGCTATGATCACGCTCCTTCCGGAAGACAACGCATCTTCAACTAATCCATCAACATCACGCTTGTAATAGTACGGCTTATACCCTTTAACACCCATATCTTCAGGTGAAACATCCCCTGCATCCTTAAACAATTCGAGAAACTCCCTTGGAACGGTCAGCCTCCCCCAGACACGCTCGATAATCCAGTTAAGTACGCCATATAACTTGAAGAGAAGATACGCCAAGGAGGTTCAACCCCCCTCGTTTTCCTAACAACCCTTAAACGGAAAAACGGAGGTTAACATTATAAGTAATAAGTGATCATGGTCTGGGGGAATATCGCCCCCACCAATCAGTAAGCTATCTATCGTTATCCAAGGTCATTAAAGGTGATGTTGAAGTAGGGTGGGAAAAATTGCGTTAACAAGAAAAGGGGGAGAAGAGTGAATAAACATTTTTATGGGAGAGTACGAACTTTCATGAGAGGTTATCTTCTGAAAAGCCCACGCTTTTTCTTTTCTTCTTTCTTTTCCTTTTTCTCCTCTGCTTTGCTAACGGGCTCTTCTACGGGAACCTCGGGTGGCGCCTGCTCCTTTTGGTGAATGGATTTAGTGAAGGTTCTAGCAAGTTCACCGTACCAGGAAAGCAGCTTTCCAAGGTCTGAAGCGTAGAAGTAAACGCCGCCTGTCATCGAGGCGATTTGCTGCATCAGAACCTCGTTAACCTCGCCTCCGATACCCACAGTGTAGAGCACGACGTTAGGCATCCGTGCAATCTCGTTTTCAACGATGGCCCTTACTGATTCCTCTCTATCGGTTCCTTGCGGGAAGCCGTCGGTAAGGAAAACGAGCATGGTGTTCGTCCCTTTAAACTCATTTTTAAGAATGGAAGCCGCCTTTCTTAGGGCGTCGCTCATGTTCGTGTACCCGCCCGTTTTGTATGCCACTTCCTTCAGGATCGTGTTTGCTACTTCCTCTATGTTTCCTGTGGCTGCATCAAAGTAGTTGTTATGGTTGAACTTTATGATTTCTGCTTCGTCGTGATATGTTATTATGGCTACTTTTTCCCCATACCCTCTTCCCACCTTCTCTGCCAGGTAGAGGAGAGCTGCAAACGCTGCCCCATGCCTTCTTCTCACCGTTTCTCCTTCCTCGAATCTTGTGAGGAAGTCGGCTATGTCCTCTGAGGTTAGGAGGCTGATTATTCCCTCTCTTGCCGGTGCTATGTTTGTTACTTCCATGTCCTTAGTGCTCATGCTTCCTGAAATGTCTATTAGGAGTATTGCATTAAAGGGCATAGCCGGCCCTATAGGCACTATTTCAGCTTTCTCCATCTCCGCCCAGTTAACTATGGCGAGCTCCCTTCCCTTTAAGTCCGGTTTGGTTGCTTCTATCGAGATGTTAGAGTTGAGGTCCTTCCAGCGTATTTTCATTTTCTTGAAGATCACCCGTTTGTCCAGTAGTTTTTTAAGTTCTTTCCTTCTTTCCTGCGCTATCTTAAAGACGTCCTCAGGTTTCTGATCTCCTAGGGGTTCTATTCCTATTACGAGCTCCCTAAGAGGCTGAATTCTCCCCGCGTATTTCTCAACTTTCACTGTGAAACCTTCGTCTAGCCCACAGGATTCAACAAGGGTAGAATCTATGTGTATTGTTCCTTTTTGAACCTTTTTATCCATATATGCTGGTGCTGCTCCAAAGTTTCCTGTTGTAGGGTCTTCAAATATGATTATCGTGCCTTCAAAGATGTTTTGTGATGCAGCATCTTCAGGATTTAGAAGGGCTGCTCCTTCCCGCTCCCCTGCTTTAACTATTTCAAGCTCCATTTCCTCACCTCGGAAAGAAGAGGAAACATCAATAACTTTTTCTTTAAACCGAGAAATATAGTTTTTCCCGAGAAAGAAGGAGTCTTTCCCGTTATTCACGGTTCTATCCTGTTAATAATGGCTATGAATTGCCGCTCATATGCTACCTGCGTATGAGGAGACCACCCGAACCTTCTTCCTTCGTTTCCATTACCGTTCTCCGAGATGGTCTCTGAAGATTTGAGTTACGGCTTCTACGAACCCTTCCCCGTAAGGCTTCGTGGTTACGTGGTCGGCTATTTCCTTAAGGGATTGAGGGGCGTTCCTGAGGGCTACCCCGTATCCGCATTCACGAAGGAGATCCACGTCGTTAAGTCCATCCCCTATTCCAACGGCTTCACAGCTTCTTATTCCCAGCCTTTTGAGCGTTTCCCTTATTCCTGTCGCCTTGCTGACGTTAGGATCAGCAAGGTGAATGGCGTAGCCTGAGTCGAAAATGTTAACTTTTATCCCGGAACGACTTAGCGCCTCCTTCAGCTTCTCCACCGCCACCGTCCTCCTGAGAGCCACGTCCGTCAACCTAAAAATTTGATCTATTTCCTGTATCGTGTTCCCCAGTACTTTTTTGAGGACGGTAAGAGCTTTAAGAGGGGCCTCCTTTGAGGCTAAAACTTGAAGAGGAGGCTTCCAGAAGGGGGCACCTATTACCCCGCCATTTTCCGCTATAAAAGGCCCATTTGACCCCATGTAAAGGGATAAGGTCATCAAGGTGCAAGCAGTGTTGCCTGAACACAGGATTACGGATATCTTCCTAGCTAGCTTTCGTATGAGCTCCACTGCGGGCAGGTGAAGAGCCGTTCCCTCGCCGGTGAGGGTGCCATCTACATCCGTTATAAGCACCTTAAACTCCATTTTCATCTCCATGCCCTTAACGACTCATGGTTTTTCAGGGTTTAAGCAGTATTTTAATTGCTTTCCTGTCTTCAGCATGCTTGAAGGCTTCCATCCCTCTTTCCAGCGGGTACTGGGACGTTACTAAGGGTTTCACTTGGACGAGGCCATGCTGGAGGAGGCGGATGGCTGGAGGGAAGGGCCCACACCGCGACCCAATAATTGATAGTTCATCCACTACGATGGCAGAGTAATCGACGGGCGCTTGCTGGTTGTACGTGCTTTTCGCCACGACCACGCCTCGAGGCTTTACGAGGGTTCTTGCAATGCTGATTCCCTGAGGGTTTCCGGTGCACTCCACAACCATGTCTGCTTTTTCCTTTGGCAACTCGGTGTAGGAGGCTGTCTTAACGCCCAGCCTCCGTGCCACATCCATCTTCTCAGGATGCTTCCATATGAGAAGCGTGTCGCAGCCGTGGAGGCGTATGACTTGGGATGCTAGGAGGCCAAGACGGCCGTCGCCGAGGACATAAACGGTCCACTCTGGTTTGACGTGTACTTGGGATGTTATTTCTAGGCATGCAGCTAAGGGCTCCGTGAAGACTGCTTCTTGATCTTCAACATTGTCAGGAACAAGGTGGAGGTTTCTTTCAGGGGTGAGAACGTATTCTGCGAAGGCACCGTCCGCGCCCATTATTCCAAGCACCTTTCTTTGGGGACAGTGCCGCTCTAGACCGCTGGTGCAAAAGCTACACTCGCCACAGTAAATATTTATCTCAGAAACCACCCTTTTACCGATGAGTTCGGGGTCTGATGCCTTCTCCACCACGCCTACGAATTCGTGTCCCAGAACCCCTTTGAAGGACATGTAGCCCCGCGTTATCTCTAAGTCTGTTTTACATATTCCCGCTAGGGATACCTTGACTAAGGCCCATCCTGGCTTAGGCTCTCTTATGGGGTAGTCCTCCACGTAGCGTAACGCGCCATCGAACACTAGCGCCTTCAAAACGTTTCCCCTCCTATTCCTCTTCCCTCCATAAGGGAAAGGGCATATCTATAGTTTGCCTCTAGGTTCCTCGACGCCCCTTTTAGGACGATGTTCCCGTGTCCTGGAAGGAGGAGGTCGACTTCCAGCCTTAGGAGGCGGGATATGGATGAGGCCAGCTGCCTTATGCTTCCCCCAGGGAGATCGAAACGGCCTATGCCATAGGCGAAAACGGTGTCTCCTGAGAAGAGGATCTTCCGGCTCGGCTCATAGAGACATATGGATCCTGGTGAATGGCCAGGAGTGTGAATAACATGTAGACTGCAGCTTCCAACATTCACTACGTCTCCGTCTGAGAGGATCTTCTCAGGCGGGACTCCTATGAACTCTACGAAACGCGCTTCAGCCCTGTGAACCAACACTTCTGGCTCGGACAACTTGTGAAAGTCGGGGAGACCTCCTATATGGTCAGGATGCGTGTGCGTTATGACTATTCTTGCCACGTCACGGGGGTTCACCCCTAAGCCCTGCATTTCCCTGAAAATGTACTTTTTAGGCGCTCTAGGCCCTCCAGCGTCCACCAAGGTTAGCTCCCCTTCACCGATGATGTAAACGTTAGACGAGAAAAAACGTCCGGGAACCATTCGAAGCCACCGAACAGGTATCATCATCTCCCGTCCAGAACTTGCATTACATGCTTTCTAAGGGGATCATCGGGAGCGAGTGAGAACTCAACGAAGGCTGCCCCTTTTCGGGTGCCTCCCTCACCGGTCGCCAATATACATTGAAGGTTTTAGTCTCTTGAAAAAGTTTCTTAAACTTTAATGGGCTGACATCCAGTAAGTATTTTAACGCTGGTTTCGCTTTCATAGTTAGCGTGGCTGGAAGGCGTAAGCTAAAAGGGGTTTTATGTGGGGGATCGTGGATGGTGACGGATTTGAAAGACGAGTTGCTGAAGAAAGCTAGGTCATTTTACCCAAACCATCCAGATCTGATGAAGCATTTAAAAATCGGGTCAATATGGGAGTATAGGGTTTTCTCGCCTACCCTAGACGGGGAAGAGATCCTTGTTTTCCACTTAATGAAAATGGGGAATAGTGAACTTGCGCTCAAAGAGGGAGGCGCTCCGGAAAAGCCCGACCTAATCCTGTATTTCACCGTTAAGGCTATGCTTCAGCTCATCGAAAACTCGAAGAATGCCCATGAATACTATAGAGACTACAGGAGAATCCTAGAGGAACCATCCCGAGAAGTCGAGTTAGATTATAAGATTAACAAAAACAGGTTGAAACTGTGGAGGGCGGGGTATAAGGAGTGGGCAAACGAGTTCGGATTCACAAAGTACATGTAGGCATTCTGCAAGCGTGCCTTTCTAGAGGGGGCCACGGTACGCCTTCGATGGAGGGCATCCTGGACAGTTATTTTCCAAGTAGTAGATGCATGACGAGCACTCCGCTCCGCACGGAGGCTCTTCACCCAGCATCTTATCTACCCTCACGGCCAGATATGGGGAGTAATAGATTTCATTGAAGACTTGTAGTTCAGCCTCTAAAACGCCCTCTTGAGACTTAACCGAGTTGAGCAGCCCTTCAAGGGCGCCTCTACATTCACCCACCACGAGCATCATCGCCATTTGGGTATTGTTCCTGCGGGTGAAAAGGGAAACCACCTTAGGACAGTTCTCGAAGCAGCCAACTAAGTTTTTAAGGCAGCCTCGTTGTAGCTGAACGGTTATGCTTGCAGGCTGAAGCTTAAAGAGTGAATGGTTTAACAGGGCAGAAACACTAACCACATTCTTCTCTATTAGCTTGGCAAGGCGCTTTTTAACCCCCATGCTGGTAAACCCTATTTCTGCACTAAGTTCGACAAGCTTTGACCTGCCGTTCTTCCGCAACATAGCGATCAATTTCCGGTCTATTTCATCCAAAAGCTTTTCCTGCAACCTAACAACCATCCCATGATTCTTTAACTTAACATGCTTATGAACACGACTGAACTAAATTTAGCAGAGTTTAATCACTTCTAAGGGAAGGTGAGTATTAAGTGTACTGTTGCAACCATTTAGTGAAGTTTACTAAATAAACAGTTCCTTAAGAATGTTATGGTAACTGTTTCTTAAAATGATATGGAAGGTTTTAACAGAGCTCGGCTTTGAAATACAAAAAAACGTTTAAAATAATTATTTATGATGTCAAATTTAGAGGTAAACTTAGAAAAGGCAAGATTTTTTAAGGATAAACTCTACATATATAGCTTAGGGGGTTCCTCTGTACACGGGAAAGGCGGTGGAGTAACTTGTTAACGTCTCAGGAAGCATGTGGTGAGGAGCTTCTTGAAGCCGTCGTTGAGGAAATAGGTGGGGAGAACGCTTACAAAGTTGTTAGAGTCCTTCTCGAAGCGGATAAGGAGGTAACGGACGAGGAGATAGCTGAGAAGCTTGAACTTCAGCTTAACTCGGTCAGGAAAGTGCTTTACAGGTTATACGAGGAGAGACTTGCATCCTACAGGCGTACAAGGGACACCAAGACAGGATGGTTCATATACTTCTGGAGGATAAGACCTGAGAAGGTTAAGGACCTCGTCCTTAGGAGGAAGAGAGAAGTTTACCTTAAGCTTAAGGAAAGGTTTGAGTATGAGAAGAACAACATGTTGTTCCATTGCGGAAACCAGAACTGTCCACGCCTAACGTTTGACGAGGCAATGGAAGCTGAGTTTAAGTGTCCAAGCTGCGGTGAAAGGCTTAATTACCAAGATAGCAGTGAGAGCATAAGGGTTTTAGAGGTTAAGCTCCAAGAGTTGGAAGAGGAGCTTAAGGAGCTAGAGGGACGTTGCGAAAAATACCTTCTAGAGAGGAATGCCTTAAAATCCTTGAAAGCGTAGGTGCACCGCAGAATGTGATTAAGCACTGTATAGCAGTTTCACGTTACGCCCGTATGCTGGCGGAGAGGGCGGCGAGGAAAGGTAATAGGGTGAATGTGAGGCTGGTTGAGGCAGGAGGGCTGCTACACGACATAGGACGAGCAAGAACTCACGGAGTAGATCATGGAGTAGTGGGTGCAAGGATTATTAGAACAATGGGTTTACCGGAGGAGATTGCACTAATAGTTGAAAGACACGTAGGAGCTGGAATACCTAAAAGGGAAGCTGAAGCCTTAGGGCTTCCAGCAAGGGACTACTTGCCATTGACGCCTGAGGAAAAGATTGTTGCTCATGCTGACAATCTCTTCTTTGGAGACAGGAAGGTTAGCATGGACGAGGTCATAGAAAGGTTCAAGGCCGAGCTTGGAGAAGGAAGTGATGCTTTAAAAAGACTTAGGAAGCTTCAAAAGGACGTTGAGGCACTTATTGACCCATGACGCGAAGAGTAACCATACTTGAAAGAGTTTACGGGCCGTGGGCTAAGCAGGGGTTAAAAGCAGCTTACATGCTTTTAAGAGGGGAAGTAGCAGACCTAGAAGTTGAGGTGAAGGAAGTATCCGCCGATGAAAAGGGAAGGATAATAGTCGTCCTCGAAGGGGAGGACGAGGAGGCTGCAGGGACATACCTTGCAAGAAAGTACGGGTACACACGTAGCATAAAGGAAGTTGTGGAGGGTGAAAACTACCGTGGGAGAATCGTCCAGCCGTTTAGTTACGGCTATGGCCTCTACGTTGACATTGGAGTTGTCGCGCCCTCGCCGAAGGATGCACTCCTACCCCTTTACACGCTTAGAAGGCAGCTTGCAGGGGGAAGGCAGGCTCCCCTTAGAAGGATAATTAGGGTTTACGGGTTCATTGAAAATCTTCCTTTAGGAGTTAGGGTCGTAGACGTTGATCCTGCAGGAAGAATAGAGGCAGAATTAAGTGATGGAGAGATCGAAAAGCTGGATGAATGGGCTAAGACGCGGTTTGACCGTGTTATTGTCTGCGGTGCAACCAGACAGCAAGTTAGACGGGCAATCATAAAGTCAGGCCACTTGAAGGACATCGTGTCTATTGAGAGGCTTGGATTAATGGAGCATGCAATCATATGTAAGTATGGAACGGACGCTCCTGGGATCATAGCAGAGATAGGCGGCTACCTGGAGGGGGTTCCAATGAAGGCGTTTATTCCTAAGGAAGTGAGGGAATTCATGAGGGAAAAGAAGCCTAGTCGCTCTCTTCCCCACTTGTAAATATTACTTTCTTCCCGGAGGGTGAGGGGACAACTTTAATTTTTGCGTTTTCGAAGTTGAAGTAGAACTCTTTGCCTTGGTGGTAATAGTCTAGGAAAACAGCTAGGGCTGCTATTTCGGAGTGGGGCTGGTTTGTAACTGAAACGTTGTATGTTGCCAAGGAGTACACTTCACGTTGAACCTTTGCGCCTCCAACAACGACCATTAAATCTTTACCTGATGACCTGATCTCATCTATTACCTTGGGAAGGGGGATGCCGTACATTGTGAGGTGAACTACTATCCCCCCACCTGAAAGCCAGCTTTCAACTATGGAACGCCAGCTCCCTCCAACGGAGACCTTAAATGATCCACCGAAACGCCTTACAACATCCTCAACATTCTCTACCAGCTTCGTGTCGCTGGTGTCCGGGAAGATCACTTCGGATGCGCCGAAGGCCCGGGCGACAAGCGCTAAATGGGTTGAGACGCGGGCGTCACGTATGAGCCGGTGGCCCAGCCTTAAGACTACTATCCGAGGATTAGATTTGAGCAACCCCGTCACCTAGCAAGCATTGTGGAGAAGGCGGATATTTTACTTCCGAAGCCTTACCACGTCGCCCAAGGTTAGCTCTCTTCCTCCTTTAGATGTAGATACACCGCCCATCGAGCTAGCCGGCACATAAAGAGTGATCTTCAAAACCTTCTCTATTTTACTGGCTAGCTGCCTCGGCGGCTCCATCCTTTCAGCCTCGATTCTCTTTATCACTGAAAGCTTCTCTTTAAGCATCTTCGCAAGGTCCTCTTGGGATAGCCCCATTTTTTCCCTACTTTCCCGGATCAGCCGCCCGTATCCTTCAACGAGTTCAAGGTCGCTGCCAGCCGGGATACGTCTCTTCGACTTAGCAACGGTAGGGCTTACGGGCATGGCTTTAACGGGTGGCTTCCTAGGGATTCGAGACCAGGTTTTAGGAGTTACACCAAACCTAGCACAGTTTTCACATACACTCATAACTGCTCCTTCGATCACGACCCTTCTGGCTGGGCCAACGATCTTACGGCCGCAAACCTCACAGTTCAATTTAACCCCCAAGTAAGAGAAGGAGCGTAAACGATATTAAAGCTTCTCCAACAGGGGAGACGCCATGACAGCTACTTCGTATCCAGCCATACCTGTTAAAGGGTGCCTTAAAGGGTGCCCTACGCGTTTTTCAGGTTTCTGAAGGCTACTAGTATTCCTTCTCGGCTAGGACGCTTCACGCCATGCGGTTACATGAGCGGCGGTAAGCCTAATAAGGAGGGTTTAAGAAAGTTTTAGTACTGCCGGAAGGCAGATTAGTGCGTCAAGCGGAAAGTAAATTAACGGCTAGGAGCTAAATGTAGTGTGGGGGTGTGGTTGTGCCCGGATCCACGGAGAACAGTGGTCAAAGCTATAGTGGACGCTATGATGATATTATCGCATATGCCCGGGATATTGAGAGAAGACTTTACAAGATTGACGCTGAAAGAATGAGGCTTCGCCAGGAGATCATCCAGCTTAGGAAGGAGCTGGAGGTGTTAAGGCAGCCGCCTCTTATAGCCGCAACCGTGCTTGAAACGCTTGAGGATGGGAGAGTTATAGTTAGAAGTTCAACTGGTCCAAACTTTGTGGTTTACGTTTCAAACAACGTTCCTAGGGATAAGCTTGTCCCTGGGGCGCATGTCGCTTTAAGCCAGAAAACGTTCGCTATAGTTGAGATTTTACCCTCTCCTGAGGATCCATTCGTTAGGGGGATGGAAGTTGAAGAGGTGCCGCCGGTAACCTATAACGACATTGGAGGGTTGAGGGAGCAAATAAGGGAGGTAAGGGAGACCGTTGAGCTGCCGCTAACCCACCCTCACCTCTTCGAGGAAGTAGGAGTTGAGCCGCCGAAGGGCGTCCTTCTCTGTGGCCCCCCTGGAACGGGGAAAACCCTGCTTGCGAGGGCGGTAGCCCATGAGACGAAAGCCACCTTCATAAGGGTGGTGGGATCCGAGTTGGTTCAGAAGTTTATTGGTGAAGGAGCGCGAATGGTCAGAGAGGTTTTTAACTTAGCTAGGAAGAAGGCGCCGAGCATAGTTTTCTGCGATGAGATAGATGCTATAGGCAGCAGGAGGCTTGACGTGGGGACGAGCGGAGACAGGGAGGTCCAGCGAACCCTAATGCAACTCCTCTCTATAATGGACGGGTTTGACCCCCGAGGGGACGTCAGGATAATTGCAGCTACGAACAGGCCTGACATATTAGATCCAGCTCTTCTCAGGCCTGGACGCTTCGACAGGATAATATACTTCCCCCTCCCAGACAGGGATGCCAGAGAGGAAATATTCAGGATACACACGCGTCGAATGAAGCTTGACAGCGACGTGAGCTTGGGGGTGCTGGCTGAGATGACCGAGAACGCTACGGGGGCGGATATAAAGGCTATATGTACAGAGGCGGGGATGTTTGCCATCAGAAACTTTAGGGTGAAGGTGAAATTCAAAGACTTTGAGCAGGCTATAGAGAAGGTTCTGAAGAGAAAGGGAGCTGGGGGCGAGCCTAAAGGAATCTACTGTTAAGGCGGCTTTTTGGATGGTGGAGGAGTATTCTTGGAG
The DNA here is from genome assembly GCA_029258835.1 of Thermoproteota archaeon. Taxonomy (GTDB): domain Archaea; phylum Asgardarchaeota; class Jordiarchaeia; order Jordiarchaeales; family Freyrarchaeaceae; genus Freyrarchaeum. Next base: position 16,116 of record JAPDJY010000076.1, read on the forward strand.
GCAGCTGACTACTGGACGCTGCGAAGAATACGGTTAATTGCCGACTACCAGTTTTTCCCGGGGGCTGGGCGGGTTCTTTTCCCGGACGGAGTGAGGGTTGTCTTTTCCTCCAAGACTGGCAGGGTGAGGCAGGTATACTTAGATGGAGATCTTGTGGCTAGCTTTAGACCTGATGAGGGAACGTTCGCTCTTAACATTAGAGGGGGAGAGCTGCTTTTAGAGCATTTTGAAAGGCCGACACTGAGGGTGATCGTCACGGAAAGAATTGCAGGATTGGTGGTTGAGGGAAGAAACGTGTTCGCTAAGCATGTTGTTGCAGCGGACCCTGAAATCCGCCCGTGGAGCGAAGTCCTCGTGGTGGACGAAGCAGACAAGCTGGCTGCGGTTGGGAGAGCAGTTCTGAACGGGGAGGAAATGGTGGCGTTCTCGAGGGGGGTGGCTGTGAAAACCAGGATCGGAAACCCACGGTTTAAAAGTAAGGAGGGGATGGTTTGAGGAAGGTTAGCCCTAAGCAGCTTAGGAAAATGATGAAGCAGATGGGAGTGAGGGAAGTCTCATCCGTAAAGGTTGTCATAATAAAGTGTAATGACAAGGAAATAGTTGTGTCAAGCCCGCAGGTTGTCGAGATGAAGGTGGGAGGACAGAGGGTTTATCAGGTTTCAGGCGTTGTGGAGGAAAAACCTCTAACCCCAGAAAAAGCGGAGGAAGCAATAATGGAAATTCCAGAGGCGGATGTCATGCTAGTAGCCCAACAGGCGGGGGTGACGCCTGAAGAGGCAAGACGGGCACTCGTAGAGACAGAAGGTGACCTAGCTAAGGCAATACTCCTCCTCAAGAAAGCGGACTAATCCAATTAATTTAATTTATTATTGTTCAGCCTGCTCTTTTTGCCTTTCCAGAAGCTGTTTAACGCGTTTCAGCCTGAACAGGTCTTCCCTTTCCCGCTCCTCCAAGTGGAGGGAGATGTACCTAATAGTGTTTTCTAGTTTGGGGATAACTATGTATTTTAACGCGTTAACCCTCCTTTTAGTCCTGTCAATCTCCTCGGCCATTTTCCTTATTGCCGTTTCCACCTCAGCAAGCTTAACCGTAAGCTTTAGAGCTTCCCTAAACTTTTGAACGGCCTCGTCAAGCTTAGCAGACGTCGTGGCGAAACTGTACGACGCCACACTACCTTTCTCCTTAACCCTTAAGAGTGGAACCTTAACACCCATTATATTCTGCAGGGAGACATCAACGTCATAGAATGGCTCAACGCCCATAGCCGCCTCTTCCACCTTAAGAGGCCCCATAAGCATCTTAGCCATAGTGAGGGTTTCAAAAGCATCTTTAAGGGCGTTCACAAGTTCACGCCTAATCCGCCCCACATCCTCTAATATGTCAAAGAACTGCATTACAAGAGCATCTCTTTTTTCTTTAAGTAAATCATGGCCTCGCTCAGCTAACGTCATACGTTTCTTCAAAGTTAAAAGCTCCATGCGGGTCGGATGCACACCCTCAATTATTTCAGTCGACATCTCTGGAATCCTCCTCAACCCTAAAGGGACGGGAACACTAATCTAAAATAGAAACATAAATTTTTCTCTAATAGCTATTAACGTAGGAGTTTGCTTCAAATTTAAATGGATGAAGCCGATTAAGGGAGGAATTTGATGGTTAAACAAGTTATCAGAAGGAAGTTTTAGGGGTGGTTGAGAGATGTTGGCGCGGGGGGCGGGATTGCCACCTTAGAGCAGGATGCTCCCTTGGTTTTGAACCCGCGCTCCCCCATGGGGAACCGGCTTCGCTCCAAAACGCTGGCTTAGCAGGCCGGCACCTGTCGGCAGAATGTATAACCGGGCTTGGTTACCCCCGCCGTTAATGTATGAGAAACTTAGAGAATTTTAAACTTTATGGTTTATGGTTGCTGAAAGCTGATTGCCGGGTTATGGTCGGTTAAGAGTGCTTTTGTTGTTTAAGTATTTTTATTGGAGCTTTAGGTCGACGTTGCCTTAACCGTGTTCTTCGCTTCAGGCATCATTCAACATGAATGTTTAAAAAAGGCTTTTTGTATTATGTCCTTTTTTCCATAATCTTTATATTTTAGCTCTACCTTGTTGGCTTACTTTCCCGAGGCGAGTAAGGATGGCTTGCAGAGTGGAATGTAGCGTGGAGGAGGACGTCTTCGAGTACAGGGTGTATGACGACTACGGGATAGGCGTTATAGCCTACGCTAAAGTTACGCGTGGCCCCGGCGGGGCAGAGATAAAAGTGATAAATGTTAGCAGGGAGTACAGGGGTAGAGGGGTTGGAAGCGAAGTCTTAGCTCGGATCGTAAGGGATCATGGTGATTGCCTGATAATGGTTGAAACATTCGGCTATCTTGTTGGGTGGTATGAAAGGTTTAATTTTAAGTGTGTCTGCGATAAGCCCCTCATAATGGTTAGAAGCCCGGGGGGTGGCTTTAGGCTACCTCGCATTTCTCCCCCTTAGCGAGATCGAGGAGGAGATCCTTGCCTTGCGTGTAACCTCTCGCTATTATCACGTCTCCGCTTTTGAGCTTGAATGAGTCGGACGGCGAGTAGAACCACTTGCCTCTCCTCCTGACGGCGATTATCCGCATTCCTATCCGGTCATCTAAGGCTACGTCCCCTATGGTTCTCCCTTCCAGCTTGGATCCTGCGCCGACGCACGTCCGCACTATGGTTTCCTCCGCTTCCTCCATGACCATTTTCAGTATTGGGTGTGGCTCTAGCCCCCTCAGGACTGCATCGGCTATTTCAGCGGCGGCGTCAGCTATGTTTTCGGATGCAATCCCTATTCTTATGAGGGCTAGCTTCGCGTCGGGGCTTATCACTTCGTCCTCTGCATCTATGACTTTAAGTTCAAAGTTTATGTGGAAGGTGTCGAAGAGCTCTTCTAGCTCCATTACCTCTTTTGCAATCTCCTTATTGTTGAAGAGAAAGGCTGAGTAGGCGAGGTCAACCATTAGCTCTGAGGTGTTCTTCATTTCCACGAGCATCTGCTCTATTTCAGCAACCTCGTCCTCCTCCAACCCCATCATCCCCCTCCGCTAAAGCCTTAAACTCCTGGACGCTTTTACCCGAGCCTCTAACGATAACCGTGTCGCCGGCGAGCAGCTTGGTGTTCTCCTTAGGGTTAATGTGTAGCTTATCCTTTCTCCTAATGGCTATGACGTCTACTCCGAGGCGTCCTCTGAAGCTGGCAATCTGCTTATTACAGAGGGGAGAATTCTTTGATATGGTCGCTCTGACCAGCCTTTCCTCCGTCATGCTGAAAGCATGCGACAGTATTTGGAGGCCTTCCCCTCTAACGATTGTTGAGGCTATGTCCCCGGCGGCGTCGGATATCCTGTTAGCAGCTAAGGCCACCTTCATTATGCCAGCCATCTTCTCTGCGTCCTCCCTGTCCCTCACCGCGAACGAGGCGCTCATGAACAAGAGGTAAGTTAAGTAGTCTACGCGTTCCTCAAGCTCCAGCACTTCCTCCCTGAGGTCTGCGTCGTTAAACAAGACTGCCGAGTAGGCTAAGTCGATGGTTAACTCGGAAATGTTCTTAATCGAAGTTAAAATACTTTTAACACTAAGAGGTTTGTACTCAACTTTTCCCTCAGCCAACCAGTTGCCCTCCAAAGAAGAGAAAACTCTTAAACTAGAGTCGGAAATGCAAGAGAAAAGTGTTAAACGGTGAGAATTAAACTTTTCGACTATAAAGCTTCAGGAAAGGGCTGATGGGAAGGTTGAGGAGGGTTAATGTATCCTCCCTTAGAGGGGGACGTAGCGGTCGACGTGTATAGTGCAAGCACACCCCTAGTAAACCTTTTCTTCGGCCTCCATCCCTTTGCCCTTTCCTTTAGGACTGCTTCGATTTCCTCATTTTCCGCCTCAGACCCCTTTAACCCGACGATGTTAAGTTTACGTTCAGGTATGTCTATCTCGACTAAGTCTTCATCCTCTAGAAAGGCTATTGGCCCTCCTTCCGCAGCCTCAGGGGACACGTGGCCTATGCATGGTCCCCTGCTTGCCCCTGAAAACCTGCCGTCCGTCACCAGCGCCACGGTCCTGCTAAGCTCCTCATTAGATGCGATCGCCTCCGTCACGTAGAACATCTCAGGCATGCCTAGGCCCTTCGGCCCAGCGTACCTTATGACCACGACGTCGCCCCTCGCTATCTCACCGTCGAAAATGGCTTTCAACGCTTCCTCCTGAGAGTCGAAGACCTTGGCTGAGCCCTTATGGACCAGCATTTGTGGGTCTACAGCGATCTTCTTGACCACAGCTCCGTCTGGAGCCAAGTTCCCTCTAAGCACTGCTATGGCTCCTTCCCTGCTTAACGGATCGTTTACGCTTGCCAGAACGTCCCTAACGTTTAACTCGTAGTTTTTCAGGTATTCCGCTGATTTCTCGAAGAAGCCGGATGACTCAAGCTCTTTAAGGTTTTCTTCGAGTGTTTTCCCTGTGACTGTAAGCTCGTCCATGTGAAGGTAATCCTTCAACTCTCTTATGACGGCTTGAACTCCGCCAGCATACCAGAACAGGGAGGTTGGATATCTTCCACTTGGCCTACAATTAAGAAGGAAGGGTATTTCCCTGTGAAGTTCGTCGAAGAGGTCTATTCCAACGTTGATTCCTGCCTCTCTCGCTATGGCAGGTATGTGGAGGAGCGCGTTGGTTGAGCCGCCTATGGCTGAGTGGATCATCACAGCGTTCTCTATGGAGTTCCTCGTAACTATTCTCGATGGGGTTAGGTTCTCTTCAACCAACTCCACCACCCTTTTTCCCGCTTCCCTTGCAAGCCTGTAAAACGAGTTAAGGTAGGCGGGGTGTACGGCTGATGTTGGAAGAGCTAAGCCGAGTGCTTCAGCCATGACCTGCATAGTGTTTGCGGTTCCCATGAAGGCGCACGCCCCACATGTCGGACATGAGCTACGCGTCTTCGAAAGATACTCTTCGGTTGAAATCTCACCCCTCTTCAGCATGCTGTGGAAGGTGCCTACTTGCTCGAGCGTCACCATGCCTGGGCCTTCAGCCATAACGCCGCCAGGTACTATAACCGTCGGCATATCGATCCTCATAGCGGCTATGAGGTGGGCGGGCATAGACTTGTCGCATGAGGAGACTAGAACCAGGCCGTCGAATGGGGACGACAATGCGTGGATTTCAACCATGTAGGCTATGATCTCCCTCGAAACCAAGCTGAAGTTCATACCCTCATGCCCCTGGGCTACGCCATCACACATGTCGGAGGCGTAAAAGTAGCTTGGCTTCCCGCCCTTCTCGAACACGCCTAAGCCAACAGCTCTAGAAACCTTGTCCAAGTGTATGCTGCCAGGGTGAGCATACCCATATGTACTCTCAACTATAATTTGAGGCTTACCTAAATCTTCAATGGTCCAGTCCATGCCGAGCCTGAGCGCGTCAATTTCAGGCGCCTTATCCCTTAAAAGGGTACTTTTAGTTTTCAAACATATCACCTTAAAGGAGAAATGAGAGACTGATGCCATTTAAACCTTAAACTAATTATTTTTAGTTGAGCATCGCTTGAGGTTTTACATTGGTTGGCGGTGGGATGGATGTTAACTCAATCGTCAACTAGCTTCTGAAGCGTGTAGAGGCTGTTGAGGTACATGTCAGGTTTAACTCTTAATCTTACGTGTGGGCGTTTAATTACAGCTACCGTCGAGCCAGCGTTTCTACCGGCTAGGACGTCGGCGTCGCTATCACCAACCATTAAGCCGTCTGATGGATGACATCCTAACACTTTAAAGGCTTCCAGAACACCGGTTGCCTCCGGCTTCGCGTCTTCTTGCCTTTCAGTTCCCAGGGCTATTATAACGTCGAAGTATTTCTCAAGGTTGAACGATTTAACCTCTAGGAGGGTTACTCTAGGAGAGGTGTTTGTAACCAAGCCCAGGGGAACTGTAAGGTGGAGGTTTTCAAGCGACTCTACGTCTACGTAGGGTTTTATCGCTCCCTTCCTTATTAAGCGTGATCTAAGCTTTAAGTCGAATTCGTCAAACGTACGCCAGAAGAGACCTGGGTCAGTTACACCCCATGATTTGAGGATCCTCCAGTGTTCTCGCCCGCTAACCCAGAGCCTTAACCGTTCCCTGCGTGGAGGAGGAGGTAAGCATAGTTTCCTGAGTGTTTCAACGAGGATAGAGTCAAAAAAATCAGGTGAAGGCATTCGGATCAGGGTTCCATCAAGGTCAAAAAGGATCGCGTGAAACCCTCTAGCCATTTCAACCACTTAGGCTCTATAACGTAAATTAAAGGTGAGATGCTACCAGGTCAACGAGGTCACATACTTTCAGTGGTGATTCAAGCCTTTTCGCAGCAAGGTCAAGGTTTGTTCTGCAGAGAGGGCAGCTCGTGACTAGCAACTTGGCGCCTGTAGCCTCTGCTTCACGGATCCTCTTTTCGGCTATTCGAACAGCCGACTCGGGTTTAAACGTGAAGTATCCTCCTCCGCCTCCGCAGCAGTTAGCAGCGTCACGGTTATGTTCCATTTCTACAAGTTCAACTCCCGGTATAGCTTTTATCACGTCTCTCGGAGGATCATATAGTCCGCAATGCCTCCCCATGTGACATGGATCGTGATAGGTTACAGTAAGCTCTCCTTTATCCTTTAATTGAAGCTCCCCTGCTTTAACCAGGTCTCTTATGACTTCTGAAATATGCTTAACGTTAAAGCCGAAGTTTTCAAGCAGCTCAGGGTATGCCTTAGTGAACGTCGAGTAGCAGCCGGCGCACGGCGTTATCACGGTTGACGCTCCCACCTTATCGAATATTGCAACGTTTTCCTCAGCTAGTGCTTTAGCGGTCTCCAGCTTCCCATCCCAGTAAGGGTGCATTCCGCAACAGATCTCCTCCTTTGACACGGTGAAGTCGACGCCGGCAGCACTCAAAATGGACACGGCACCTTTAGACGTTTCCGGTTGACGGAAAGAGTTTACGCATCCAATGTAGAGAAGGTTGTCTGCCTTCCCGGGGAGCGCCACGTCAAGCCACTGGAAGCGCTCGTCCTGCGTTCCAGCGTAAGGGTTCTTATATCTCTCTATGCGAGCGTCGAGCTTCCTGTTAGGCGGCGGGGGGCCTATACCCTTCTCAGCAAATGCCTTTCTAGCGGCCAGGAAAACGTCGAGGGGGTCTATTTCAGCGTCACAGTTAATGTTGCACAGCGCACAGGACGTACAAGAGTATATTTTCTCGATGACTTCTGGCGTGGGTTCAAGTAAGTTGTACACTATACCTCTTAGAAGGGTCATTTTGCCACGCGGCGAGTCTGACTCCCATCTGGTTAAGCTGTAAACGGGGCATGTGACTCTACACCATGCGCAAAGGTTACACATGGCGATCTTGGTTTTAAACTCCTCCAGTTTCTCCACGCTTACACCACCGGCATGTAGACAAATTCGTCTTCGGGTATTTCGATGAGGCCCATTACTCCAGGATTCATTATGCCGTTTGGGTCAAAGATCTTCTTGATCTCCCTCATGTACCGGAGCGTGTCACCGTGCTCTAGCTCCACGAGGCTGGACTTGGTTACGCCCAGCCCGTGCTCTGCTGAGAGGGTGCCACCATACTTCTTTACGACGGCCTCCGCCAGCTCCCTAGCAAACTTAACCCCTACTTTCCTGTCCTCCTCGCTCCACGGGTTAATCGCTGTGCCAAAATGAATGTTACCATCACCTATGTGGCCAAACATCACTATAAGACGGCCGTATCTTTGCGCAATCGACTTAAACTCTCGGACAACATCCGGGATCTTGCTTATTGGGACGGCGAAATCTTGTATGTTGTTAAGAGGGATGTTTTCACCTCTGATCTTGGCGAGCAAGTTGTAGAGGGTGTGGCGTAACCCCATGAGCTCCTCTATCCTCTCAGGATCTGTGGTGTAAACGACTTTCTGGGCGCCCTTTTCCTCGCAGATCTCCTTAACCCGCTTGCTCTCCTCCGCCACTGGGCTTTCACTGTAGCCATCGTTTTCTATGAATAGCAGCGCTTCGCCTGTTGGAAGCTTTTCCTCTAAAACGTTGTTTAATATCATTATGCATAGGTCGTCGAGGATCTCCATCGCGGAGGGCATAATCCCCTGCCTTATTATCTCCGTACTGGCTTCTAAGGCCTGCTCTAGCTTCTCAAAAACCGGAACAGTTAAACCGTAATAGCGTGGTTTGGGTGTAATCTTCAAAATTATTTCGGTGAAGACGCCGAGAGACCCCTCAGAGCCAACCATAAGCTTCGTTAAATTGTAGCCTGAAGACGATTTCCAAACTCTCCCTCCCGTTCTGATCACCTTCCCCCCGGGGAGGACGACCTCTAAGCCCAGCACGTGGTCGACGGTTGCCCCATACTTTAGCGCCCGGATGCCGCTCGCGTTGTTGGCGACCATGCCTCCAACGGTACATGATATGGCTGAGCCAGGGTCAGGCGGGAAAACGTAGCCAAGCTTCCCCAGCTCCCTGTTGAGCTCATCGTATATTACGCCCGGCTCGACGACAGCCACCCTATCCTCCAAGCTTATCTCTTTGATCCTGTCCATTTTACACATGTCAAGCACGACTCCCCCCTTAACAGGTACAGCCTGGCCGCTCAGGCTTGTTCCAGCCCCTCGAGGGACGATGGGAACCCTATTTTCATTCGCCCACTTCAATATCTCGACGACTTCCTCCCTACTCTCAGGCCTCGCAACAGCTGTTGGTAGAGACATGCGTAGCGACGCGTCCATTGAGTATGCGTATAGGTCCGCTGCGTTCACTGTTACATCGTCTTCTCCAACCACCCCTGCAAGGAAGCGATAAATTTCCTCTTGGCTTAACATTCGAAGACACCTCTCCCAGTCTGGCGTTTAGACATTAAATGGTAAACGTAAAGATATATGTTTCTTAGGATCCCTCAGCGGCCTCTCACGTTACGACCGCCTCAACTTTCAACCGGCTTGCCAATTGCAGGGAAGGAAATATTTTAGAGGAGAGGCTAAACCCTAAGTTTAACATGCCTTTAGATAGGATTCCTTGGAGGAAGGAAGGTGGAAGTTAGAGGTGTGGTGGGGCTGGCGCTTATCGCCATGCTAATGGCGCCTTTAGCCATTGGGGCAACCTCTCTAATCTTACCCTACCTTGGCGACGTGGCAGGGTGCGGTTACGTTTCCGCTTCAATAGGACTTACCCCTCCTGTAAGGGACATGATTATCGCCTACCTGTACTCAGTTATGCTGAAGTACTTTGCTGATAGGCAGAGAACAAACTTAATTATCATAGGAGTAGTGGCGTTGGTTCTCTTCGGGGTGCTCATAGCTGCGGTAGTGTACGCAGCTAAAACATAAAACACCTACTCTTTTTTGGATAACGGGGGACAGAAAAAGTTAAGTTGATGTTTAAGGATAGAGTGGGTTGTTAGGGCTTAGTAATGGCGTTACACGGTTAACAAACGATTCACTTCCCCCTATAAAACTTCGTTCCCTATAGAAGGAGGGTGGAGGGGGCCGCTGAAAAACTTATTTTTATATACTCTTCTGATGTCGTTTAAGCCGGGAGATACCTCTGCTATGCGGGAGGTTTACTGTTGGATGCGAGGATTGGAGTGTACGTTTGCCACTGTGGCACAAACATAGCGGGTGTAGTTGACGTTGATGAGGTGGTTAAACATGCATCTACACTTCCCGGAGTCGTCATAGCGAGAGACATAATGTATACTTGCTCTGATCAAGGGCAGAACACGATAAAGGAGGATATAAGGAAGCAGAGTTTAAACCGTGTTGTCATCGCCGCTTGCTCCCCTAAGATGCATGAAGGTACGTTCAGGAGAACCATCGAGGCTGCCGGGCTTAACCCGTACCTGTTAGAGGTAGCGAACATTAGAGAGCAATGCTCATGGGCTCACCCAAACGAGAGGGAGAAGGCTACTGAGAAGGCGAAAGCGCTCGTTAGAGCTGCTGTAGCGAAGGCGCGCTTACTGGAGCCCCTTGAAAGGAGGAAGATACCGGTTGAAAAGTCGGTTCTCGTCATTGGAGGAGGTATAGCAGGGATCCAAGCTTCACTAGACTTGGCGGAGGCTGGGATGAAGGTTTATCTTGTTGAAAAGTCGCCGAGCATAGGGGGCCATATGGCCCAGCTTAACAAAACTTTTCCAACCATTGACTGCTCAGCGTGCATTTTAACGCCTAGGATGGTTGACGTTGCAAACCATCCTAACATAACCCTGCTAACATATAGCGAAGTGGTTGGCGTCGAGGGATACGTTGGAAACTTTGAAGTTACCATATTGAGGAAGGCGAGGTACGTTGAGGAAGACCTGTGCGCTGGGTGTGGGATGTGCGCTGAGGCGTGCCCTAGGAGGGTTCCAAACGAGTTCGACATGGGGCTTAGCATGAGGAAGGCGATCTATATCCCCTTCCCCCAGGCTGTACCACTCAAGTACACTATAGACCCGGAGCACTGCCTCTACCTGACACGGGGGAGGTGCAGGAGGTGTGAGGAGGCTTGCCCCCGGGGAGCCATAAACTTCAACCAGAAAGACGAGGAGGTTAAGGTGAAAGTTGGCGCGATAATAGTTGCCACGGGGTACAGGGTTTTTGACGCGAGAAAGATACCTTCACTCGGGTATGGAAGATACAGGAATGTGATAACCGGGTTGGAGCTGGAGAGGCTTTCCAGCGCCTCCGGGCCGACTGGAGGAAAGGTTTTAACGGCTTCGGGTGAGAAGCCTAGGAGTGTTGCTTTCATCCAGTGCGTCGGCTCAAGGGACGTTAAGCATAACAGCTGGTGTTGCAGGGTGGGTTGCATGGCAACGCTAAAGCAGGCATTCCTCCTTAAAGAGGAAGATCCTGAGGTTGAAGTCTACGTGTGCTACATAGATTTGAGGGCGTCGGGGAAGGGATACGAGGAGTTTTACCGGAGGGTGAGGGACATGGGGGTTCGCTTCATACGTGGAACACCGTCTGAGGTGTTCGAGAACTCCGACGGGACGCTGACCATTAGGGTCTTCGACGAATCAATAGGGAGGATTTTAAATCTTAAAGTTGACATGGTGGTTCTTCAAGTAGGCATAGAGCCAGTGGAGGACGCCGTTAAACTTCAAAGGATTCTTAACGCCCCTATAGGCGCTGAAGGGTTCTTCTTGGAGGCACACCCGAAACTTCAACCGGTCGAGTCGCATACGAGGGGCATCTTCATGGCTGGCTGCTGTCATGGCCCTAAGGACATAGCGGAGACTGTGGCCCATGCGAGCGCCGCCGCAGCCAAGGCGATAGGCCTCCTATCTAGGGGAATGGTCGAAGTTGAGCCATTAATAGCTCAGGTAAACCAGGAGATATGTAGTGGGTGTGAAATATGCCTCAGCGTATGCCCTTATGGAGCGATCCAGATGGAAGAAAAGATGGGTGAAAATGGGGGTAAGAGGGCTAAGGTTATCGAGGCGCTTTGCCGCGGCTGCGGCGCTTGCGTGGCGGCTTGCCCGTCTAACGCCATAAAAGTGCACGGGTTCACTGATGAGCAAATCATGGCTCAGGTTGAAGCCATAGTGAAGGGGTGAGAAGGGTGGAGGGTTCAGTGTATGAGCCTGTGATTGTAGCTTTTCTATGTAACTGGTGTAGCTACGGGGGAGCAGACCTAGCTGGCATGAGCCGGATAGAGTACCCGGCTAACATACGTGTGATAAGAGTTATGTGTAGTAGCAGAGTTGACCCGGTTCACGTGTTATACGCCCTTAGGATGGGGGCTGATGGTGTTCTAGTTTCAGGATGCCACCCGGGAGATTGCCATTACGTTAACGGAAACTACCGGGCGGAGCGCAGGTTTGCCCTCTTAAGGTTTATGCTTAAGCAGCTGGGGGTTGAGCCTGAAAGGGTGCGGGTGGAATGGGTTTCGTCATCTGAAGGAGAAAGGTTCGCTAGGATAGTTAGGGAGTTCGTTGAGGAGTTGAGGGTGCTAGGCCCATCACCCTTAAAAAGGTTTCTGGGCGATGGCGAACCCGGGACACGATAAAGTCATGTGTGTAGATTGGGACGGATGCTGTTAGTTCATTTCTAACCTCTATAATTCACCATGTCCACGTTACTTGAGGGTTAAACTTGTTCAAGGTTCCCTTTGATGGGTAAAAACCTACCTTGTCTTCCTCCTTTTTTTATGTTGAGCCTTCACGTCAGCAGCCTGCATCGGCAGTTGAAGGTCTCGATAACGGCGGCGGGGAGGGGAAGGGAGTGGGAGCTGCTGGAAGAAGATAGGATGGGAGTCTTAAGCAGGGAACCGGTGGTGTCTGGTTCCCGAGAGTAGCTCTAGTGGAGGAATTCGCTTCTGCGAGTAAGTAAGGTAGAGGGGGCGGAGGTGGCGCGTAGCTGATAGCTGTTTAAGGAATGGTGCTCGTGAAAGTTGGAGGTATAGGTGTGGAGAGGTAGTCTCCCGGAAGGCTCCTTAAAGGGTTCCGTAAACATTAATGGGTTGAAGGTGGGCTACGTCTTTCAATCCATGCTTTTATGGCTAAACTTCTTTAACATGCAGGGTGTATGGGTTGGAGGGCTATCTGACTGGGGTGGACGTATACTTTTTAAGTGGAGGCCACGTTAATGATGATGGAGGCTTTCTCAGGGTTTAATCGTTGATTTTAAGCAGTAGGCATGTGGGGGTAAGAGAAGAGTGGATACGTCAACTCTCTCGGAGGCAGACGAGTTATTGGGAAAGATGAAGGAGACTGTTGCGGAGTTAACCCCATTCGTCTGCTATAACTGCACTAGGTGTTCTTCGGGTTGCCTTGCCGTTGAAACGGGGTGCACGCCTCACAGGATCATCCAGCTCTTCAGGCTTGGGCTACTAAGAGAAGTCGAGGAGGGTATCTGGAGTTGCTTTTTCTGTTTAAAGTGTGATGTCCGCTGCCCTCAGGAGGCTAAACCGGCGACGTTAATCTTAGCCATAAGAAACCTTCTGGTCAGTAGAGGGAGTGGCCCTCCAAAGGGGTACAGGGTTATGCTTGAAAACGTGGAAAAGTACTCCACGATTCAGCAGCCGCAGGAAACGATGAACAAAGACTTCGACTTTGTCTCCAGAGGCGATCTGGGACTGCCTGAAATGAAGACGCCTAACATGGAGGTTTTCAGGCGGAACTTAAGGAAGATAGAGCCAAGGCTTCTTGGAGGTGGAGAGAGGTGAAGTACACGACCTACTGGGGGTGCATGATAACAACAATAGAGTACGCATATGAGATTTCCGTGCGTGAAACGTTTCCCAGGCTTGGCGTGGAGCTCGTCGACCTTGACTGGAACGCTTGCTGCGGCTACCCGTTAATGCAGGTTAACCTGAGGATTTGGCTGTATTTGGCAAGCCGCATTTTAGCGGCGGCACAGGAGAAAGATAACCCTCTTTTCGTACCGTGCAATGGATGCCACATTTCCCTTTGCGAGGCACAGCACCTTCTGCTCAAACACCCCGAGCTTGTAGGCTGGGTAAATGGGTTGCTGAGCGAGGAGGACATTGAATTTAACCCGCAGAAGCCACTCAAAATACTTCACACCATAGACCTACTTTACGACGAGCTCGGCTTAGACAGGATTAAGAGTGTCGTCAAGAAGCCACTTGGTTTTAAGCTTGCATGCCATTATGGCTGCCACATTCTGCGTCCTACAGAGTACCCTAGAGTCGATGACGCCGAGAACCCTGTGAAAATGGAGGAGATCATAAGGGCTCTTGGAGGGGAGGCTGAAGATTACCCTGAAAGGCTGGAGTGCTGTGGGGCTGGCGCCAACCTGGTTGAGCCGGAGGCTGTCGCCGCCCTGAGCGGCTGGAAGCTGAAGGCTGTTAAAGCGAGAGGGTTTGACGCAATGGTGACTTCCTGCCCGGCATGCCAGAATAACTACGATACGAAGCAGGACATGATAAGGCAGGTTACGAAGGATCCGGAAATTTCCCTTCCAGTATTCTACTTGACCCAGCTTTTAGGGCTCGCCATGGGGATTGAGCCACGTAAACTTGGAATAGACCTCAACAAGAGCCCTGTGGAGGAGCTTGTTGACCTTTAGACTTAGGCGGCAACGTTTCAGGTATAAGGTCACATCTTAGGAGCGCCCTTGATAGAAGGCGGGCTACGCGTAAAGGCTCTGGAACTGCACCCTGCAGAGTAAACCTGTTGAGTATGAGGCGTGCTTTCCTAACGGTGACGCCAAGGCAGCGTACCAGAACCCGGTGGCCTGTGTGAAGCTCCACCGCTTCTCTTTCTCCGAGGCTTCGATATGCTTCTAAGCGTTCCCTCCAGTCAGGGAAATACTCTTTAAGATACTTTTCGATCCCCTCAGACTCCTCATAGGTTACGCATATTAACGGCTTCTTTATGGTTTTATAAAGGAGGTTGAGGTCTATTATGTTAAACCAGCTTATTATGCATCCGTTAAGCATGATGAAGTTTACGTCGCTCCTATTTAGGTTCTCGTAAAGGTTGATCACGCTTTGGGTGGCGTCCATTCCTCCAATAGTTGTTGTTGAAAAGGAGAAACCATCTATCTGGAAGTCCCCTCTCATGACGACGCCAGAAATAATAGAGCGCTCACAGTTTTTGACGAAGCTTTCGGCAACCCCTAAAACTCTCACGCCATGCTTAAGCAAGTAGGCCACCTTAAACAAGTTTGGTTAGTAGTTCGCGGGCAAGCCACCCCTTCTCGAACGCCTCCCTAAAATTCTCGGACAGGTATGCCTCATTAACTAAGGAGAGAGTATTTAAGATCTCGTCGAGAACTTCAACGTTAATCTCCACCTTACCGGTATGCTTCAGGTTAGGTTCGGGTTCTTCTTCGAAGCCGTGCAGGAGCGAGAGCTTAACCAGAAACACCTCCAGTTTCGCGCGGGCCATCCAGATGTCCATTGCGGGATTGCCACCATCCTCTAGGGAAGCCTTGGCATTCATAATATGTCGCAATGCAGCGTCTAACTCCTCCAACACGGATCACCAGAAAGCGTACCGACTCCAAATTTAACAAGATGAAAGGAAAGATAAAAAGATTATTTTTCTCCTTCGAGAGCTTGGAGGGGGGAAACAGTGTTATCAGGAGAACCCGCAGGAACGGCGGATGGTGAACCGTTCCTGCAGGCTCCCCACCCCACCCCCTTCATTAACTCTCGGTAAGAATGCTTTTCAGGTCGTTTTCGAGTTCAGCCCTGTAAATCTCCTTTCTCCTGATCAAGTTTATTAGGTGGCTGCGGAAGGATTCGAATGCTTTTACGTCTCCATCCCAGCTGTCTAGGGAGCTACCATAGATCTTTAGAAATTCAGAGCCCGCCCTTTCAGCTAGTATTTTTGCTTCGTTTTCATCGTCGCCTATGGTAATCGTTATAATGCCGCCAAACTCTTTGAGGACTATTTGGAGAGAGCCGATCTTTATCGTGTGAACCCTTTCATTAAGCTCAGACTTAGCAACCTGTAACATGGCGGATAACAAACCGGCCGTTAAGGTTGGGTTCTTAAACAGTTTTTGGCTATCTTCCCTGTGTTGGAATATGGGTACACCATCCTTTACAATCCATACTTCCTGTATCAAGAAGAACCCAGCCTCCAGCCACGAGAGCAAATTAGAGGTACCATACTGATACTTTTATCGTTACTTTTACTTAAAAATTTTTCTCGGAAAATAAATTAAATAAAATTTAATCTGATGAATTGAAAAATACGTAAGGAATAACCGAGAATGCGAAAAACGTAAAAAACAGACAGAGTGCTGCAATTCTTCACGCGTAAAACGACGTCCATTGTAGAAAAGGGAAAGCTCGACGAGAAGGGAGACTTTAAAAGAGGGAAAGTAAGAGGCAGTAGTAGGGGGAACGTTAAAAGAGAACCTTACCGGTTGATGAAGGTTATAAAGGGTATGAGGAGGAACCTCCACCCCCTGTAATTACCCGTCCTCGGAGGCTGCATAGCTTGAGGAGAGGAAACCTGGAAGATGCTTTCAACCCGGAGAGCATGGCCGTGGTTGGTGCATCAAGTAAGAGAGACTACTTTTTTCTACGGTCCTTTCTAAGGGGATTTAGAGGTAAAGTTTACGCTGTCAACCCGAGGAGGAGCGAGATACCGGAGTTGAACATGACGGTTTACCCGAGCGTGGCAACTATCCCTGGTAGGGTTGACTATGTTTTCGTTGAAACGAGCGCCCCTAATGTTCCAGGGGTTGTAGAGGATTGCGTTAGGAAAGGAGTGAAGCTCATCGCTATTTTCACGGCTGGCTTCAGCGAGACTGGACGGGATGAAGGGAAAACCTTGGAGGAGAGGATTAAGGAGACGGTTAAGGGGAGCAATACAAGGGTTCTTGGGCCAAACTGCCTTGGACTCTACAATCCGCGAGTTGGGTTAGCTTGGAGGATAAATTTCCCTCTCGAACCTGGAGACGTAGGATTCATAAGCCAGAGCGGCGGACTGGCAAATCTTGTCATCCTCTACGGCTACAATAGAGGGTTAAGGTTTAGCAAGGTGGTGAGCTTTGGCAATGCCTGTGACATAGACTTCATGGAGTTACTTGAGTACTTTAGAGATGACGAGGAAACAAGGGTTGTAGGGGCATACCTTGAAGGTGTGAACGATGGAAGAGGATTAACGGAAGCTTGCCTTGAGGTGTCTTTAAGGAAGCCGCTTATCATGTGGAAAGGTGGAAGAAGTGAGGATGGAGCCAGAGCGTGCACGTCGCACACAGGTTCTCTGGCTGGTTCATACACTATCTGGAAGGCCGTTTTCAAGCAAGCAGGGATTGTAGAGGTTAAAACACTCGAAGAACTCATAGACACAGCGTTAGGATTTTCGTTCCTCCCACCCTTTAACGGCAACAGGGTAGGCACCATATCCTTAAGTGGCGGTGCAAGCGTCACGATAACAGACCTTCTCTCGGATGTTGGATTCAGGGTTCCTCCTTTAGAGAAGGATACTATAGAGGAAATAGAAGGAGTCGTCAGGGAAGTGTATCCTGAGGGGATAAGCGTCGTAAACCCAGTTGACATTTCAGCAGCATACTATAATCCTGACGTAGTCTTAGCGGTAATTAAAGCTGTAAGTGGAGATCCAAACATAGACATAGTCGTATTTGACCTGCCAATAGTTTACCTTGCATCATACTGGAAGAAAAGTGATAACTTCGAGGAGAAGTTCGTGGATGCTATGGTTAAAGGTGGAAAAGAAACATTGAAGAAGGGAAAACCATTCATGGTTGTGCTATCCCCTGTAGGACACGAGGAGTTATGGGTTAAAGTTAAAGATAGACTAACTGCTTCACGAATACCAGTTTACCCAGATATGAGAAGAACATGCGAAGCTTTAAGGAACGTCAAGGGCTACTATGAATTTCTAAAAGCAAGAAGAAAGGTTTGACATAAAAAGAGAAAAGAAGAAAACCATGTTTATTCTTTAGTAGATTCGTAATAAACTAGGTTACATTTTGAGCACTCAAAGACGTTAACTCTTTTTGATCTTGTTTTACCTATCGGTGTGAGCACAGTTCCAAGTTTAACTCCGCTTGAGGCGCACCTTGGACACGAACCCATCAAGGTCACCACCAAAAATATTCTTTGATATCTCTAAGATGAAAATTTCCTAATTTTGAATTTCGGGAAAACATTTACCGTTTAACATTCCTATTGGATAGATAGATTAGAACCGACAAATACTGAAAAGTGTACCATGAAATTATAAAGAAAATTATAAAATTGATTCGTTAACCAACTTATATGGCACTTTTAGGTGGGAAGATAGAAGGGTTAAAAAAAATAATTTTATTTGAAGGGAAGCGCAATCGAAAATATCAATGTTCAATCGTTTATTTTTATAAGATTTACTTATGAAAAATGTAAAAAATTGTTTTTTATCGTGATACAACCAAAAGTTTTTAAGGGAAGGAAAGCATAAAAATATTGCAATAGATTGGAGGGATAGTTGAGGCAATTACAAATATGTTCTCGATGTTCTCAGGGAAGGGGTGTATGATTTGATTGTAATTAAACTTCTTGTGGAAGGTGATGGTGGGGTTGGGAAGACAACTCTTGTGAGGAGATATTGTCAGGGAGTATACTTTGATGGAAAAATGACTATAGGAGTTGAGTTTGAGAAGAAAGTTGTCAAGTTTAACGGAGAAGACGTTACACTTATGATATGGGATTTCGGCGGGGAGGAAAGGTTTAGAGAGTTCCTTCCCAGCTTTTGCAGGGGCGCCAATGCAGCTCTCTTAGTTTACGATGTTACTAGGAAAAAGTCATTGTTGAACTTGGAGGAGTGGCTTAAACTTACAAGGAGGCATGCCGGGGACATACCAGTTATACTTGTTGGAGCTAAATGTGACTTGGAGAAGAAGGTTTTCGAGGAGGACGTGAGGAAGTTTATGCAGGAGAATAATGTAGCCTATTGGGTTGAAACCAGTTCAAAGAATAATATTAATGTCGAGAAACCATTCGGGCTTGCTGTTAAACTTGTTATGGAGCGAGTTGGAATGGTTACGAACGTTGTAGCTTAGGAAGTTACCAAGTTACTTTTTCACTTCTACGTCGGAGAGCGAGGTATTCCACCATGGTTTCCCCCACTTTTCGGGGGATTCTGGTAGTTCACTAAGAAGAATATTACATTTTTCACATACTTTCTCCTTAGCTTTATTTGAGCATTTTAGCGGAATTTCATCTATGTTTTGTGTTAGCATTTCAAGGTTTAAGCGTACCGTTTTCCTGAGTTTCTTGTCCTTTGAAAGTATTTGGTTTAGTTTTTGCATGTTTAATTGTTCTCTCGTCTCATTTTGCCTGCCAGACGATTTTTGGTCTTCGTCTACTATTTCATGGTCGTGTAGGAGAGCGCAAACGTCGACTATGTCTTTATACTCCATTCCTATGATGAACTTGTCATCGTTGAAGTACGGGTATGGAAGGATACGGTAAGACATTCCCATGTCTTCAAGGTGTTTTATGTATTTTTTAGGGTGATCCTCTATGAACTGGCACTTCGTTAAGAGAAGTTTCTCCAACCCGATGGTGTAAAGGTTTCTTACTCCTGGCTCTTTAAGTTCCTCTCTAACATCTATGGTGTGCCGCATTTCTATCTCGTCGGTTAGTATGTCCATGACACCTATGACGGGGACTTCACAGCCATGCTCGTCCTTTTCAACGGCGTCTATTCCCCTCACCCTCCACCGTTTCCCCCTCCTCATAGCGTTGAAAACCTTGTCTGACATGAGGAGGAAGTGGGTGTGTAGGCTTCCGAAAATGTGGCCAAGGCATAAAAGCAAATTTTTAGCGGCACTACCATGACTTCTCGGCACGACTATGTCTATGTCATTCAGCTTCCTTTCGAACTCTCCACCCTTATTTGAACTTTTACAGTGAAGCTTGAACGCGCCTCCACCGAAAAGCCTTATTGGGATGGGAGAACTATTAACTTTCTTTTTCCCGATTACTTTCTTGAGTGTTTCCTCGTGCTCGTTAACCTTATGAATGTTCTCGCCGGCCCAAAGTATTAAAAGCGCTCTCTTCATGGGAATGTATTCGGTATCTATGTAATTACAGTCACTTAGTCCAAGATCTTTTTTTAGGGATTCAACGTCCACGTTTGAGGATAACGGGAGAGATATCTCCAGCCTAGTTCCACCATGATCTTCGCAAATTACAACTTTGTCATAGCTTACATTTCCCGTCAAACAGTAATTCACGCCCCACGCGGCTTTTAGCAGGATTCTATCACGGTTTACGCTTCGTATTTTATATTTAGACCACATAGAGGGGAACCTTATTTTAAATATTTTGTTCGTTTAAATATTTTGCCCGGTTTTACTTGGCCAATTTAGCATTTTCCAGTTTAATGGCTGGCGGTCTTGAGGGGGTAGTTGGGTTGCTGGCTGCTTACTTTATTATAATACTGAGATGATAGGCGATTTTAAATATTGAAAAGTTTAAATTGTTGTTTGGTTAATTCGGGTTTATTTCCACTGGATGTGGCGGTGAAGGCCATGTATGAGGTAACCGTGAGGAAGCTTAGGGAAAACGTGAAGCTTAAAGATCCTGTTTGCGTTCACGCACTTCCAGATATAACAGAAGTAGGCGTTACAGCCGTTAAAAGGCTGGTTGAAGCGCTGGGAGCAGAGAAGATAGTTGAGGTAGAATTTACTGATATGCCTCCGATAGTTATAGTGGAGAATGGAATTGTAAGGCCGCCGCAGGTCCACTTTTACGCTTGGAGGAACCCTGGCAGGGAGGAAGACCTTTTGCTTATAATAGGTGACGACCAGCCTATGACTGCTCCCGGAATATATGCTTTATCGGAGCAAATAGCTAAGTTGATATCGGAGTTAAACGTCAAGTTTCTGGTTGCACTGGGAGGATACCTTTCAGATTCTGATAGTGGTGAGAGAAGCGTATACTTCACCAGTACAGGAGAGCTGGGCGAGTTCTCTGGTATGGGAAAGCTTGAAAGGATGCCTAAGGGGGAGATTATGGGTGCTAATGGACTAGTTCCAACAATCGCTAAGGGGAAGTATGGGATCAACGGTGTAATACTTCTTTCTGAAACAAACGGGAAGTTAGCTGCAATCGGTCAAAGCGATGAGGAAGCCGTAGCCGCGCTTCTCAGAACCCTTAAAAAATACCTTAAACTCCCCATCGACGAGGAAAAAATGAAAGTTACAGAGAAGAAAACGAGAACCGCTGAGATGTGTGAAGAAAAGATCGAATATCAAACTTACATATACTAATATTTAGAACGGGCAACGCTTTTATCAATGATGGGCTTTTCTATATTCATAGGAGAATTCGCAATGAAGTACGCATTTCCCATCTTTTAAAAATGTAAAACTATTATGTTTCCTTGACTTTTTCCACTAGTTCTGAGGTCTCCATAATGGAGTCTAGGGCTAATTCGTGAAGGATTTCAAGTAGCTTAAAGACTAAGGGGCGTTTTACCCTGTAAATTTTCCTTTGAGCTTGTCTTTCGTAGTCTAATATTCCGGCGTCTATTAATATTTGAGCGTGCTGGGAGATGGTTGACTGCGACTTTCCAAGGGAGGGGATCAGTTCACACTGACACTTCTCACCTTCTCTTAGAAGGTCTAAGATTTTAAGTCGTGTCTCTTCGCTTAGAGCTTTTAGAATCTCCACTTTTTTCCTTAAAAGGGGATCGCCGCTCTGCAACCTACCACCTTAGGCATGTTTAACTTTTTTACTAAAAATATAGGCATATTAAAATACTTAAATTTAATTGGCATCATCTGTTCAGCGGACCACAAAATTTTAGTCTATTTTGCCTGTAGACAGCAGCGACGAAGAGCGGCCATGCAGTAATCAATAACGTATTGGGTTTTAGCTTCCATTATCCCCGCTTGACGAGAAACGGTTATGTTTGCTTATGTTTTTAGGGGTAAGTTGGAGGAGCAGGGTTTGAGTTGGGTTTGGCAGCTTATACCTAGTCGATGCACTGTATGTGGGGGGAAGCTGGAGAAGCCTGTCAAGGTGGGAAACGTAGGATTCGCTCAACATCCCGAGTGCTTCTTCGGGTACTGGAAGGAGCAGGGGCGCGTTCCAGTCATAGAGGTACTGCGAGTATTTAAGGGCTCACCCCTTAAGACGGCAAACATGGAGTGTTTGATGGGTAAGTACTCACTTAACCTCACGGATGGGTGCCCCCACTGCTGCGTTTACTGTTACGCTAGAGCTATGCCGTCCTCACCGCCCCATGGAGCGTTCTTTACGAGGAAGAGCATTTTGGCGAGGGTGAGAGGCTTCGTGGAGCATTCACGCGTCGTTAAGCCAGTTTACATGTCCCCTGTAAGCGACCCGCTGGCAACTAAGAAGTTAGCTGAGACTACTGTTAGCCTAGCAGAGTTCTTCGTATCACAGGGAATTCCCTTTTACCTAGTGACGAAGGGTGAGGTTCCCATTAGGCTTCTTAAAGTTGTGGAGGGATTCCCGTTCTTTGCCCTCCAAGTCTCCCTTAACACCTTAGACAGGGACGTATCCCGTTTTTTGGAGCCGAATGCGCCTCCCCCGGAGGTTAGGGTTAGAAACCTTGTCAGGGCAAAGGATTATGGCGTGTTCACGATCCTAAGGGAGGACCCGCACATGCCGTTCCTAACCGACCACCCGAAGCAAATCGAGGAACTCACTCAGACAGCTTTGGACATAGATGTAAATCACATAATAGGGAGTTTTATGGGGTTGAGGGTTGCGTCCCCGAGCCATAAGGAGTACCTTTACCTTTGGTTTAAAGTTAATGGGAGGGGAGAACTCGTAGAGAAGTATGAGCGCCTCTTCGCTAGGGGGAAGACCATTTCAGGCTATAGGGTTGCAGACGAGAGCTATAGGTTTCAGAGGCTTAAAATGATAAGAGATTTGATTTTAAAGGCGAAGGGTAAAACTACTTATGGGTTGTGCATGGAGGGGCTGCCAAGCCTGTGGATAGGAGATAAATGTGAAGGATTCCACTTTCCCCCTGTAAAGAGAAGGGACGGCAGGTTCGTACCCATCGAGGGGTGCACGGGGAAATGCAGAGTTTGCAGGACTCCATGCACCCCTAGGCAGGTTAAGCTCTTCACCGGATGAAAAAGGCAAAATCGAGCTTTTAGGAGAAGTGCTTATGCTAGAGAGACCGGAATTGATGGAGGTGGAGATGGTAATGATTCACAGAGCGTGGCGGAGGGGAACGCTAAGGAGGAGGCTGTTGAAAAATGATGCTTTTAAATTTTAAAGCGTCTTCTTTCATGTAAACGTTATTGAACATTACGTATACACGTCCACTTAACCTTTTCACTTCTCCGGCAAGCCATGCTAGGTCGCTTTCAGTGTACTTATACCTGTAAAGTTTTTTTCCCGGTGGAGATCCGTGGAGCCTGAAGTATACTGTTTCGCTCTGCGTCGCCGGGAGAGTATTGAAAGGGTCGACTACGTGGAGTATTTTTAGCTCTTCGCAGAGAAGCTTAACAGTTTCCGGGCTCCATCCTCTAGGCTCCCATGCAAACTCGACCCCGTCAGAGATCGACGAGAAGAACTCTTTCATGTTCTTGATGTTCTCAGGGGTTTCCTTGAAACTACGTGGTGTCTGGAAAACGCATACTCTTGCCCCTAGAATAGTGCATGCTTCACGGGTTCTCTCCCATGCATCGAAGACTTCACGTGTAGGCTTAAAGAAGCCAACTTGTGAGGAAGCGTTAAGCTTTAACCCTGCCTTCCTGTAAGTTGGGGAAGAAGGAGGGTGGGTTATTAACTGCCACGCCTTCACGGTGAACTCGAAGCCACTCGGGGCTGAGACACGCCAATTCCTAAGTGTTTCGGGTGAGGGGGGATTATAAAACGTTTTCTGAACCTCGACAACCACAAAAAGTTCAAAGTATTTTTTCATGCCAATAGGGAAGCCGCAACACCCAACCAAAACCTCGGTCAAAGCGGACACCGGCGTAGTATTATTTAAAAAGGGAAAATTAAGGTTACGATGGCGCAGGGTGGGTGATGTAGTCCATGAACTTGATGAACCTGAGAGCTATTTTCCAGCCTAAGACCATGTGTGTGGTTGGCGTCTCGCAGACAAATCCTCTGAACCCTGGGACAGTAATATACCAGAAGAACATGCACGAGATGAAGGTTGAAGTCTTCGGCGTGAATCCGAGAGGAGGGTTCTTAGAGGACCGCGAACTTTACAGGTCTGTGTCCGACGTGCCGAAGGACGTAGACTTAGCGGTGATCTGCGTGCGCGCGCCCATAGTTAACGGGATAGTCAAGGAGTGCGGGGAGGCTGGCGTGAAGGGTGTCGTGGTGGTTTCAGGGGGGTTCGCAGAGGTCGGCGGGGAGGGCGTTGAAAGGCAGAGGGAACTCGCCGTAGTAGCGGAAAAGTATGATTTAGCGTTGATAGGGCCGAACTGTGTTGGCGTTTATAGTCCACCATACGTGGACACTTTTTTCCTTCCAAGCGAGAGGCTTGTAACGCCGCCTCCCGGAAGGGTTGCAGTGATAAGCCAGTCAGGAGGGGTACTCGTCGACCAGTTTTTCAGTAAATACGCTGAGAGGAAAATAGGGGTTTCAGCAGCGGTTAGCGTGGGGAACAAGGCGGTAGTAGACGAAACATTGCTTTTAGAATACTTTAAGGAGGACTCGAGGACTGGCATAGTGGCAGTTTACCTTGAAGGGTTTGAGGAGGGGGAGGGCGCTGCTTTCCTTAGGAAGGCTGCAGAGTGCTTTGCGAAGAAGCCGGTTATCGTCTTCAGGGCTGGGAAAACAGATTATGGGCGGCGTGCCACCATGAGCCACACCGGGTCCGTCATGGCGTCCCTGAACGTTGCCTCAGCGGCGTTTAAGCAGTGGGGGATAATAGAGGTGGAGACGGAGTACGAGATAACGACGTTCAGTAAGGTATTGTCGTTCGAGTTACCCTCAATCCGTAATGGGAACGTTGTGATCCTGACGATCTCCGGTGGACATGGGGTTATATGTTCGGACCTGTGCGCTAGGTATGGGTTGAAGCTCGTGGAGTTCACGGAGGATGAGATGAAGGAGTTACAGGAGCTTTTGAACCCCTCCGCCGCACCCATAGCATCGCTGAGAAACCCAATAGACCTTACTGGAAGCGTGGTTGATAGGGATGTTGAAAGGGTGCTTGAACGGCTGATGGAGATGGATAAGGTTGAGGCAGTCATACTTTTAATGCTGCCTTACCCTCCTACGATTACCATGCAGCTTGGGCGCAGGGCATCTAACATAGCTAGGAAGTACAGGAAGCCTGTTGTAGCCTACGTGCCATGGGTTCAGAAGTACCAGATGATAGTGGAGGGGCTTGAACTTAACGGGGTGCCAGTTGGACACACAGTGGAGGAAGCCGTCCAGATGGTTAAGGCTTTAAAAATGAAGGGTGAAGCCGAGGAGAAGGTAAGGATGAGGATGACTGGAGAGCAAACGGCTCCTTAATGCTTAGCGTTCAGCCGAGGTTTTAAGTTGACGGAGTGCTGGTATTCCGACGTGAGGTGGCCGTAGCGCTCTCGATAAGTTCTTAAAGATTTCCTTAATTAAGACAAGAGTTACTGGGGGATTCTCGCTCTTAGAGGGGGAGAGCTTGAGGCGTTGTGCCCTAAGTTATTTGGCGTGTCCTCGCTGTGAAGGAGAGCTAAGCCTGATCGACTTCAACGAACATGGAGGGGAAGTAGTTTCCGGGGTGATTTCATGTGGTCGGTGCGGTAGAACTTACGTGAAGGAATGACTTACCCGATCTGACCGTACATGAGCGGTTAACGGTTTCCAATAGGATTTCCACCCTAGCCTACAACATTTATGCCCCCTTTACGACCTAGTTGAGGGAGCCCCCGCCCGCCGTCTTTTTTTAAACGTGTCCGAACTGGAACTTAGAAGAGAGTTGGTGGATAGATTAAACCTACAGAGAGGCGACGTCGTGCTGGAGGTTGCCGTCGGAACAGGTGGAAACGTTCCGCTAATCAGGAGACGTACTCAGAACGTGATCTTCGGATTAGACCTTTCCGAGGGGATGCTAAGGCAGTGCTTGGATAAGGCGAATAAGCGGGAATGGGACTTAGAGCTGTGCTTGGGCAACGCCGAGTACCTGCCCTACAAGAGTGAGAGGTTTGACGCGCTGCTAAACTTTGGAGGGATGAGTTACTTCAACGATAAGAGAAGGGCGCTTGAGGAGATGTACAGGGTCGTTAAACTAGGTGGGAATGTGGTCGTGGGGAGCAAGTAACCATTCTGGAGAAGATTCTGAGAAGGGATAAGCCGCCCTATGAGTTGATCCCAGGGGGACGCTGTAAACGTTAAGGTTGAACACGTTTTCAAGGGATACTTCTACGTAATGGAGTTTGAAAAACCCTGACCACTCCGTGGAGGGAGCACGCTTGACTTTTACCTTTAAGGTTAAAGAGAGTTGTGTAGGCTGGCGACGCTGGATGAGAGACGGCAAAACTGATTTATATGCGATGGAGGCTTCAACTTGCCTAGAAAGGAATGTGAGGGGTTAAGTTGCCGGATGTTTACGTTATAGGGCATAGGGCTCCTGATACTGATTCGATATGTTCAGCGATCGCGTATGCTAGGTTTAAGAGGGAGGTTGAAGGTGTTGACGCTGAAGCGGCTAGAGCGGACGAGTTAAACCCGGAGACAAAGTACGTTTTAGAGTATTTCGGCGTTGAGGAGCCGCCTCTCTTGGAGGACGCTTCAGGTAAGAAGCTGGTTCTTGTGGATCACAACGAGTTTTCCCAGGCTGTTAAGGGCGTTGAGAGAGCGGAAATAGTTGAGGTGTTGGACCATCACAGGATAGACTTCAAGTATCCTGAACCTATAAGATTTCACGTTGAGCCTGTTGGCTCAACAGCCACGTTGATCGCAGAGAAGTACTTTGACCGTAAGGCGGACATTCCCAGGGAAGTGGCGGGGATGCTCCTTGCGGCTATCCTCTCGGACACCGTCGTCTTTAGGTCTGCTACGTGTACTCCTAGGGATAGGGATGTGGCGTTAAAGCTGGCTGAGATCGTCCAAGTCGACCCCGAGAAGTTCGGTGTGGAGATAAAGAAGGCGAAGGCGAGCCTTAAAGGGAAGACTGCCGCGGAGATACTGATGTCTGACTTTAAAGATTACGAGTTTGGGGGGGTTAAGGTAGGGATAGGGCAGGTTGAGGTGGTCGACCTCAGCGAGGCGCTGGAGAGGAAAAAGGAGATCCTTCAGGAGATGGAGAGGAAGCGAAGCGAGGAGGGCTACGGCCTCATCCTCATGATGCTCACCGACATTATAAAGGAGGGAACGGAGCTTCTAGCCGTGGGGGATAAGCTGGACATCGTTGAAAAAGCATTCGGGAAGAGGGTGGAGGACGGCTCAGTTTACTTGGAGGGTGTAATGTCGAGGAAAAAGCAGGTAGTTCCCCCCGTGGAAAAAGCGTTTGGGTAGCCTCCTATCATTTAATTTTTATGGATTGCAACAGCACCCAACTCTTATTTTTTAGTCTCTTTTAGTTTTAGTTGTTTTCTCGGTATGCTGTTAGCGGGAACATATTTAAAGGTGAACTGTCGACAGTTCATTTATACGGGTAAATTGAACTGTTTGGTGGTCACATGCTTCTTGAAGCCTTAGAGGACTGGAACCCCTGGTGGAGTGAGGGTGAAGTCAGCGAGGATCTTAAAGGGGTAACACGCGACATACTTAGCACAGCATTAGAGTATGTTGAACTATCTAAGGTTAAGGTCGTTACTGGGATTAGGAGGTGTGGTAAAAGCACGCTTCTCTACCAGATTATAGATAGCATTTTAACAGGGGAGGATGCTTGCAACGTGCTTCTCCTCAACTTCGACGACGTTAGACTGGCGTCTACACCCATAGAGGAAATATACAGGATGTATCTTGAGGAGTTAAGGCCCACTAACGTCTACCTTTTCTTGGACGAGGTTCACGGGGCATCCGGCTGGGTTAGCTTGGTTAGAAGGGTGACGGATCTAGGTAAAGCAAAAGTTTTTGTCACCGACTCATCGTCGTACTTTATCCCTTTAGATTACGCTAGGGTTTTAACAGGTAGGAAGATATCCCTTGAACTTTACCCCTTATCCTTCAGGGAGTTTTTAAGGTTTAAGGGTGTAGTGGAAAGAGCTGCTGGGACGGAGGGGCACGCGATACTTAGAGGGCACCTTAAAGAGTACATGGTTAAGGGGGGGTTTCCTGAGCCCTTCTTCCACTCAGAGAAGACGGCTAGGAGAATCCTGTTAGAGTACTTCGAGGACATAGTTGCAAGGGATGTAGTGAGCAGGTTCGGCGCAAACTACGGTAAAGTCAGAGATTTAGCCTACTACCTTATTTCGAACACGTCCCAGATGGTCACCTACCGGAAGCTTAGAGGTATCTTAGGGTTAGGGCTTGAGACCGTGCAGAACTACGTGAACTATCTTGAAAGCGTCTACTTGATTTTTAGGGTTCCAGCCTTCTCGGAGAAGGTTAAAAGCCAGCTCATGCTTCCTAAAAAGGTTTACGCGGTGGATACCGGGCTAGTTAACACGGTCGGATTTAAGATCTCTGAGAACATTGGAGCCATACTTGAGAACATAGTGTTCCTAGAATTGAAAAGGAGAGGATACGACATTTATTACCTGCCAACGGAAAAGAGGGAAGTGGATTTCGTAGCCAAGAGAGGAAGCGAGGTAAGGCTTATAAACGTGTGCTATGACCCATCAGACACGAACACGTTCAGAAGGGAGGTTGAAGGACTGATTGAAGGGCTGAGGTCAATCGGCCTGGCAAGAGGCGAAATAGTAACTTGGAACTACAGGGACAAAGTAAGAGTTAACAATAAGGAAGTGTTTTTCACCCCGGCAACCGAGTGGCTGCTCTCCAGCTAACCAATATCCCGGATCATCAACTGCACTCTTACCAGCTACGTTATTCTAAGGTTCACTTCAGCTACTGGAGAACTACCAATCGTCTCAAGGCTTTACATGCGGCATTTTAGCTTCGGGTTTCTGCGCACGCTTCCAGTTCTCCTTCGTGAAGATTAATGAAACGGTAAAACCTAAACATTAGATACGATCAAAGGCTTACAAGGGATTAAAAGGAGGGGTTCCTCTAACATTTAGAGAGGGATGCGTGTGAAGATCAAGGAGTTTCAAAGGTTAATGTATGAATTGTATTTTGAAAACGACTCTAGGAGAGGTGTTCTCGGAAACTTCGCTTGGCTTGTAAGTGAGGTAGGGGAGCTCGCACGCGCCATAAGGGAAGGAGACAAGGGAAAAATTGAGGAGGAAATAGCAGACGTCTTAGCATGGCTTGCATCCCTAGCTAACGTTTTAGAGGTTGACATGGAGGAAGCAGCTACACGCAAATACCCGGGTAAGTGTCCACGATGCCTCCAGAACCCCTGCAAGTGCAAGTTCAGAACATAGCATAATTAAGTGACTCGCCTAGTAATTAAATTAAAGAAGTTCTACTTGATATTCAAGTTGAGCTAGGAGGAGGTACTATGGGACTTGAGTTTTTCGACTTAGAGTTTGGTGGTGAGGATAAGCGAATGGAGCTTAAGAGTGCGGTTGAAGAAATAATAAAGCCTGGGTTTTTAATTCATCTGGGTGCGACGCATACTCTGCCCTATGCGGTGTGCTACGAGATTTCTAGGGTTTTCTGGGGGAGTAAGCCGGGGTTTAAGGTGGTCAGCGTCGGAGGCGGGTTAAACCTTCAACTCATGGTTTTCGGCGGCCTAGTGGACAAGATAATTACATCTTATGTTGGAGACTTCTACCCTTCTCCATCCCCCTCACCGGTCATCCAGAAAAGTTACGTTGAGGGGAGAGTAGAGTACGAAAACTGGTCGCTTCTATCGATCTGCCAGATGCTGATGGCGGGGGCGTTAAACGTAGGGTTCATGCCGACAAACTCCATATCGGGGTCAAGCATGGAGGAAAACAGGGGGTTTAAGCAGATCGTAAACCCGTTTACAGGGAGGAAGCAGGGGGTTTTAAGAGAGCTTAAGCCAGATATATCGGTTTACCATGGATGGTGTGCGGATAAGGAAGGAAACACGATCGTGTTTAACCCGTCGGTTGAGGGAGTGGCCCTCTGGGGTGCTTACGCAAGCAAGAACGGGGTTATAGTAACTGTTGAAAAAATAGTTGACAGCGACTTTATAAGGAGACATTCTTACCTTGTAAAGATCCCCGGGTACCTTGTAAGGGCGGTTGTAGAGTTACCCTTTGGAGCTCATCCATCAGCCCTGTATGTGCCCGAGTCTTTCGGGGGAGGATACGCTGAAGACTACGACTTCATTGTGGAGTTTAGAGAGGCGGCTAGAAGGGAGGAAACCCTTGAAAAATGGATTGATGAGTGGGTGTTAGGCGTCGACCACGAGAAGTACCTTGAAAAACTAGGTTTTGAAAGGCTATTATATTTGATGGGGAAGGCGAGGAGGAGTTCCTGGAGGTACGAGGCTAAAGGGAAAGAGGGGGAGGTATCGAGGAGCGAGGAGCCGTTAAGCGTTGAGCTAATGGTGCTTGTGGGGGCCAGAAAAATAGCTGAGAAATGCGTTGAGAAAGGCTACAGGGTTATTCTCGCGGGGATAGGTGACTCAAACCTTGCGGCGTGGATGGCCAATTACATGCTTAAGGAGAAGGGGTACCCTATTGAGCTGGTAGCAGAGATAGGCTTCTACGGGTACATGCCTCGGCCAGCCAGCCCCTTTGTCTTCAACATGGCAAACATCCCGACGTGTAAGGGGATACTAGGATCCATGCAGATCTTAGGTGCGGTCATGGGGCGGGAGGATAGTAGGAGCATAGGGGTTCTAGGGGCGGGGCAAGTAGACAAGCATGGAAACATAAACTCGACGGTGATACCGGGTTCAATGTACCTTCTAGGGTCTGGTGGCGCCAACGACGTAGCCTCAACAGCTGAGGAGGTGGTTGTCATCATGAGGCATTCACCATTAAGGCTGGTTGAAAGGGTGCCCTACGTGACTGCACCCGGGGAGAAAGTGACGATGCTCGTAACGACGGAGGGAGTTTTCGAAAAAGTTGATGGGGAGCTAACCCTTACAGGGTACTTTCCAAAGCAGGGACAGAGCAAGGAGCAGATTATCGAGAGAATAAAGTCTGAAACAGGATGGAGGCTCAGGGTTTCTGAAGAGGTGAGAGAAGAGAAGCCCCCCACGCTGAGGGAGCTCATGATACTCAGATACTTCGACCCAGACCATAACTTCCTACGGGAGAAGTAGCTGAAGAACGTCAAGAAAACCGTGTGGAGGAACGTTTTCCTCTTTTTTGTTTTCTCATCTGTTGCCTCATCAAGTATTTTTCATGATCAGTTTTCGAAGGTATTTTGCCGCCTCCTCTGGTAGAACGGTATTTATGATTATTCCAGTATTTAGTTCGAAACCGGCATAGGTTGAAAGCTTCGGGAGGATTCGCAGGTGCATGTGGTACTCCTCACGTGAGAGAGACTGGTGGAAAACGTAGTTGTAGGGGGGGTCGCCTAGCAGGTCGTGAAGCGCCTTCAACACTCTTCTAGCTAGGAGGGCGAAGGAGGCTCTTTCGCTTTCAGTTAGCTCGGCTATGTTTTTCACGTGCCTTTTTGGTGTAACCCATACTTCGAATGGAGCCGTAGACGCGTAGGGGCAGAAGGCAACAGCATCCCTGTTCTCGTCCACAAACCTGTCGGAGCCCGCTTCATACTCTAAAACTTCATCGAGAATACATGAAGAACCATCCCAGCTCCTCCTGAACGAATTTGTCTCCTCTGATATTTTAGGCGGCACGATTGGGGTGGCAATTATCTGGGAGTGAGGGTGTGACAGGCTTGCACCAGCCATCCTGCCATGATTCCTGAAAAGGCTCACATATTTCACGTAAGGTACGGCTGCCAACGACCTAAACCTCTCAGCGTACACCCTGAAAACAAGGTTTAACTGGCGGTCATCAAGGGCGTGAACGTGAACTTCATGTCTCGGTGTTTCAACTATGACCTCATGCACTCCTGCCCCGCCGACGCAAACCCTAAAACCGTTGACGTGTTCAAGAGGCTTCACGTCAGGCCTTAAAGCAGGGTAAAGGTTCGGGATTACGCGGATCAGCCATCCCTTCAGCCTTTCACCATCACGGTCTGCCTTAACAGTTAACCTACCGTCTTCCTCCAAGTACAAGAATTTTGCGGGGGGAGTCATGTGCTCGTTTCCCGGGCAGAACGGGCAGGCGCCACTTGGAGGCTGCGACGCCTTCTCAACTTTAAAGTCCGAGGGGCGCATGCCCCTCTCCTTAGCTATTATCACCCACCTCTCAGCGAGGTAGTCGCGTCTCAGCTCGGTCAACCGACCCCCCCTTTACAGTATTTTCTGAAGAACTAAGTAAGTATTATATGCATTTTGAAGGTCGGTGAGCCATTTAGGCTGGTTAATAGGCTGCCCAAACAGGGCGAAGAGGACTATGCCTGCGGAAGCTGCTAGAAGGATTGCCGTCACCCTCCAATCCACGTTTCGGGGATTAAAGGGGTTTCCGTACGTCCTGTAAAGCCCTATGAAGATGAATACGACGATAAGCAGTAGGGTTAAAACAACTAGGCTCACGCTTCCAGCCCTCCACGTTCAAAGCTACACTACCCTTACCCCTCTGCTTAATATTTACTTTTTCTTTTTCAGCTACGGCGGCCATAAGAGGTTCACAGGCACAAACACGCTTAAAATGAGGAAGATTACAACTTGAGGAAACATTAGGTGCTCCTGTGGATCTGCACATCCTTAACGAGGCTCCTCCACCTTCCAGCACCATGACATAACGGAAAAGGGAGGAAAAAGGGAGGAAATTTTGCTTTTCACAAGGCGAAGAAACCAGACTGAGTATGGTGGAGAAGACCGTTAAGAAGTGCTTTGACTTGAAGTGCTTAAGGGGAACAGTTGCTAAAGCGGGTGAAACATGCTTTTCAATGTAAAATATGATGAGAGGGCGTTAGCCTTCCCGTACCCGTAGAAGGGGTCAAAGCCGGGTGGACCTAGGTCGTGGCAAGCGGCACCATATATTAAAGCCTGCCTCACGGCGATACCCCTGACTTCTTGAGGTACATGCAGTTTCTCAGCTGCGTGATGAAGGAGGGCGGCTACTCCCGCCACCACGGGGGCTGAACCGCTAGTGTATGGTCCCGGCGCCACCAAGTCTGGCTTTGGCGTGCTCCATCCCGGCCCTACGGCGCTTGCCGGCAGGTAAGCCCAAGAGTCGTCATTGTAACTTTGAGTTGCCCCTACGGTGACTGCAAGGTCCGCCGTCCCAGGGGTAAATATCGAGTTGAGATGGTTTTCCGCCGGATTCAGGTATGTTCCAGCTGCAGCGACAACCGTTATTCCAGCTAAAGCAGCCTTCTCTATTGCCTCATCTATTGGTCCTCCAGTCCCCTCCCGGTTGCCCATGCTTAGGTTTATAACTGAAATGTTGAATCTCTGCTTGTTTCGTATGCACCACTCTATGGCTTCGACTATGCGTAGGCTTGCAGGGTAGTACATTTCCCCTATTTCCAGCTGGACTTTAAGGTCTATTAGGTTCGCGTGGGGGGCTATCCCCGCCACCCCTGCTATCGTCCTCGCAACGAATGTCCCATGATACTTGCTACCGGCCGGGGTTAGGTCTCCAACTAGGAGCGGATCACCCTCCTCCCCCGTTATGAAGTTCACTTGGTAGAGTATGCGTCCCTCGCTTTTACCCGATATTTCCGGGTCGGCATCGTTGATTCCCGAGTCTATGACTGCGACTGTCACGCCACGCCCGGTTATGTTTAACGCATGGAGAACGTCTGCGTCGATCGAGTACACTGCTGGGTGGAGGGTGAACGTTGGGGGCTTCGAGGGGTTCCTGTCCAACAGGACGTATTCCACATTGAACTCTCCCACCAAGCTCCTAACCAGGTTTTTCCAGTTGTTAGTTGAAGCGTTCAGAACTCCGTAAACAAGGTTGACGGGGGTCCTGTAAACTGCCGGCCTACCTGAGTGGTTCGATATTTTAAAGTATGGTAAGGCGTTCAGCCTTTCTAGGACGTCGTCTGGAAGGGAGGGGAAGCGCAGTATTACGTGTATGGGGCCAGGTGGGCTCTCCAGCTCCAGTATGGACGGGTCTATTCGGCCGTCAACTGACATGGGAGGAGGGGTCAGCGGAGTTAGGGTTAAGGGATGGAGGGGGAGGGAGGGTGGATAAGTGAAAAGGAGGAGGAGAAGGGGGGTGATGAGCAGCGCTTGAGGAGGCTTAGGGAGGTTGGTGCTGGAGTGAAGTAGCATTAAGGCTGCTAGACCCACGGTTAACCATACAAGGGGGGCTGGCTCTACGGCTACCGGCCTGAGGGGGTGAGCCAGCATCCTATATAGCGTCGGGTAGGAAAGGATGAGGGCGATGCAGGAGAGGAGGGAGGCTTGCTCCAGCCTCCTAGTCGAGGAGAGTGCTACCCCTCCCAGAAGCGTGGCTACCGAGATGCACGTGAAAACGTTGAAGTGGAGGGGGAATGCTGAATGGATCAGGTGGTCGTACCATCCTAGAATGGAGGCTGCCCTTTCAGCTACGAACGACTCCGAAGCTGGAAGGAGGATTGTGGGCGTAAACGTCAACGCTGCTGCCACCTTTCCAGCCAAGTTTTTCGCTGGTGGCCTGACGCCTATAAGGCCGCAGGCGAAGACCAGGAGGGATGCTGTTAGGGCGGACGAGGAGGGGCCGGTGGGGAGCAGAAGAAAGTACGAGTCCAGCCCTAATATTAGGGTTGGGGATTGGTTGAAGAGTAAGAGAGGGAGGAGGAGAGATGCGGACGCTGCTAGGGGGAGGTAATCCTTCACCGAGGAGAAGCCTTTAATGGAGCGAAGCCAGCTTACGAAGTAGAGGATGGAGG
This sequence comes from Thermoproteota archaeon, assembly GCA_029258835.1. Lineage (GTDB taxonomy): Archaea > Asgardarchaeota > Jordiarchaeia > Jordiarchaeales > Freyrarchaeaceae > Freyrarchaeum. The sequence goes on from JAPDJY010000076.1 coordinate 50,404, forward strand.
GGAGAACCCACATTGCCTGCCTCGTGAAACCGTCCCAAAGCGTTATGGATAAGTTCTGGACCCTTAAGAGTATGGTGTATCCTGACAGGACTGCCATGTAGGATAGGAAGACTTGGGTGCCCGCGGAGAGAGCGTAGTTGAGGTTATCTCGGCCTCCAGCCGCTAAGGGAAGCGAGAGGAGAGCCGCGGAGAGGATTAAGAGTGGAAGGGAGAAAGGTAGGGCAGACGATGAGAGGATAAGGGGGGTTAACCATTCAACTTGGAGGTTTAGGCTGAACACCGAGGAGAAAGCGAGGAGAAGACCTAGGAGGAGGCTGAAGCGCGTGAAGACAGGATCTCGGACATTCAAAAGGCAACCCTCCACACAGCGATAAAGAGATAAGACGAAAAAGTAATAATTTTTTCCTCAAGGCAGTTAGAGCCCTCTAAATGTAACGTTGCCACCCCGTTTTAGTGGCTGGTGAAGACATATTAATGGGTTTAAGTCATCTTTTACTGATAAAGGCATGGTGGTGAGTTAAAATTATAATTAGCTCGGTTAGAGCATCCGTCCTCAAGCTGCCTTTTTCGATAAAGATCGGGGCTATGCCTAGGATTCCTGCTTCCGGGACCCTCGTCGAGGTTGAGACGGATGAGGGGATCATTGGATACTCGATGACGCATCTTCCGGTTTCTGACAGGGCTTTAGCAAGGTACATCGAAGACGTGCTTGGGAGAATAGTCGTCGGTAAGGATCCATTCATGGTTGAGGCGATATGGAGGGACGTGTACAACACGTGTAACAGGATTCTCTTCGGTATAGCTCAGGCTACGAGCGCTGTGGAGTGCGCGATCTGGGATGTGATTGGGAAGGCGTTGAAGACTCCTGTTTACAGGCTTCTCGGCGGGTTTAAGGAGAAGGTTAGAGCTTACGCTAGCTTCCCATTCGCCTTGAAGCCTAAGGCAGCCAGCCAGATGGCTGAAACCGCTAGGAAGAGAGGGTTTAACGCTGTGAAGGTGAGGATAGGAGAAGGACTCAGAAGGGACGAAGAGATCATAAGGACCGTTAGGGAGGAGCATCCAGACATTGAAATAATGGTGGATGCAAACTCGGGGTATGAGACGGTGAGGGAAGCCGTCAGGCTTTCCGAGATATGTGAGGCGTACAATGTAAGGTGGCTTGAGGAGCCGCTCCCATCAGATAACTTGTCAGCTCTCGCAGAGCTCAGGGCACGTTCAGGCGTTGACATAGCTGGAGGGGAAAACGACTTCTCAATATTCAGGTTTAAGGAGATACTGGACGCAGGAGCATACGACATAGTTCAGCCGGATGCAACCAGATGCGGAGGGATACTCCAGTGCAGGAAGATAGCTGCCATGGCTGAGGCCTACGGGGTGGAGGCGACGCCGCACATATTTGGCTTTGGATTGGTAATGGCGGCTAACCTGCAGGTCATAGCTGCAAGTTACAACTCCCCATGGATGGAGTACCCTCTCTTCCCAGAGGAGTTTTACATGCTGGAAGAGCCGATAAGAGTTGAGGACGGGTACGCTGTGGTGCCCAAGGAGCCCGGGTTGGGTGTAAGGCTTAACTTTGAAACAATAGAAAGGTTCCTTGAGAAGAGCTAGGTTTTTCATGGTGAGAGGTACTTCATTGCTGCCATAGCGTATGCCTTAGCCGCCAGGGGGAGTTGGCTTACCTCAACGTACTCGTCAGCGGTGTGGGCTTTCTCGGGATCCCCCGGCCCAAATATTATGCTTGGTATGCCTGCATGGATTAAGTGCGATGCGTCCGTAGCGTATGACATGGAGGCGATCTGCGGCCTTCTTCCGGTTAGCTTCTCTACGGAGGCGACGACACAATCGACTATGGGAAGGTTTTGATCTACTAGGGCTGGAGGGATAACTGTGATGGCTGCTACTTCAGCTTTTAAGTCTCTATCTTCCTTCATAAGCTCGGAAATTAATTCTTCAAACTCCCTCTGAACCTCCTCGGCTGTTTCCCCTATGATCGTTCTCCTGTCAACTTGGATGATGCACTGGTCTGGAACCATGTTGAGTGCGCTGCCGCCTTTTATGATGCCGACGTTGAATGATGGGTTTCCGAGGATGGGGTGACGCTTCCCCTCGTAGATTTCCGGAAGGACCTCCTCCATTTTCAACAGGATTTTCGCAGCTTTCATCACGGCGTTAACACCCTTCTCCGGCATGCTGCCATGGGCGCTCTTGCCATGCACGGTTATCGTTACGGGGGTGATCCCTCTAGCCCCTATTATTACGTTAAGGTTTGTTGGTTCCCCTACAATGGCGCAGTCGGCTTTCAACCCGTCCCTGATAAGCTTTAACGTCCCAGCGCTCCCTGTCTCCTCACCGGAGACGGCCGTGAACATTAAGGTGCCCTTAAGCTTTACCCCTGTTGCGCTGAGGGCG
>JAPDJY010000022.1:0-41415 GCA_029258835.1 Thermoproteota archaeon
GCTGAGAGGATCGTTGGCAGGACTGTTGAGGCTGCAGGGGGGGTTGAGGGGAGGATAGTTGGGGCGTTCGGCGGCAGGGGGGACGTGGTGGTCGCCTTCAGGGGGGAGGTGAGGGAGGGGGAGGAGGTTTACCTGAGGCTTCTCAGGGTGAGGAGGAGGCTATGTTGATGGACTTGGAGAAGTATGTTTCGGACATTCTGCCTAGAAGCATGGCGCTGAGGGGTTTAACGGTCTACAGGGCTTTAGTGAAGCCTGTTAGGGTTCTCTTCGAGCAGAGGAGGATTCCCGATGAGGGGTGGAGCGACGACGAGGTTAGGATCCTGCTGAGGGTTCTCTCCATGATGGACACTGATAAGGATCCCGGCGCTGCGAGGGTTGGGGAGAGGGAGGGTAGGGTTGCCTCCCCGCTCGTCGCCGAGCTCGCCGCCGGGTTCTGCCATGGTGTCGGGCGCAGCGGCGTCGTTGCAGCCCCCCAACCAAAGGCGCCAGGTGCGTCGGTCATGTACGCCTTGGCGAACATGCTGGCGTCCGACGCCATGAGGAGGTTCGGCGCCCCAAACCTCCGCCACGCGGTGGTGCTTCCAGCCTCAACCGGGTTGAGCCTGGCTCTCGCCCTCTCAGCCCTTAAGAGGGAGGGGGGAAGGTACGTTGTGTATCCTCGCGTGGATCACAGGTCCCCTCTTAAAGGGATAGAGCTTGCAGGGCTTAAGCCGAGGGTTGTTGAGGGGGTTGTTGAGGGGGATGCCGTGAGGGTTCCGGTCGACGACGTCGTGGAGGCTGTCGACGGGGAGACGGCAGCCATAGTTTCAACGACAACCTTTTTCCCTCCAAGGGAGCCGGATGACGTTAAGGGGATCGCTAAGGCTGCAAGGGACCTCGGCGTCCCCCACATAGTGAACAATGCTTACGGGGTTCAGAGCAGGGAGATAATGAGGATGGTTGGTGGGGCCGTTGACGCCGGGAGGGTTGACGCCGTGGTTCAGAGCACGGACAAGAACTTCCTCACGCCGGTTGGGGGGGCCATAGTTGCATCTGGCGACGAGGAAGCTGTTATGAGGGTTAGCGGCATGTACCCTGGAAGGGCCACCGCCGCCCCGATCGTCCAGTTTCTGGCGGCCATACTTTCCCTTGGCGTTAAGGGGTATGAGAGGCTTCGAAGCGAGCAGGAGGAGAACAGGAGGCTGCTGGAGAGGCTTATGGGGGAGCTGGCGGAGAGGCATGGTGAGAGGATTCTGAGGGTTTTTAACCCTGTGGCATGTGCGATGACGCTTACAGGTAGGGACCCGTTGAGGGTTGGAGCGGCACTCTACAACTTGAGGGTGAACGGCCCTCGAGCCCTAGGCCCAAGGGACTGGGGAACCTGCTGCAGGGAGTACAGGACGGCTTACATCACGATGAACGCGGCGATAGGCTCTAAGAGGAGGGACGTGGAGGAGGCTGTGAGGAGGCTTGACCAGGCGTTGAGGCAGACGGGTAAGTGACTGCCGCAGCCATCACCCCATGTTTCTCTCGAGTGTTTCCATTGCTAGCTTTACGAGGTCTTTCAGCTTCTGCTCCGTCTTCGCCTCGGCGGTCACCCTTATGAGGGGCTGGGTGTTTGAAGGCCTCACTATGAACCATCCATCCTCCAAGTCTACTCTCACTCCGTCCATCGTGTTGAGGGTGTACCCTGACCTTTCCAGCTCCTCCTTAACCCGGTCGACCACCTGGAACTTTTCCTCGTCCGGGCACTTCACGGTCTTCTCAACTATCGGGTATTGGGGGATCTCGTCCGCTATCTGGGATAGGGGGCGTCCCTCCCTGGCAACTATTTCAGCCATTAGGAGGCTTGCCTGTATTCCGTCGTCGAAGGGGTAGAGGAAGCTTGAGTAGTAGTGTCCGGATGCCTCCACCCCGAAGACGGCTCCGTGCCTCTTTATCGCTTCGGTCATGAAGACGTCTCCCACCCGCTCCCAGACGAGCTCCCCTCCAAGGGACTCCACCTGCTCCTTGACTATCATGGAGCACGAGATGTTCGCCACGACCTTCCCCTTCCTGCGTGAGAGGGCCTCCCTGGCGAGTATTACGCCCGCTGTTTCAGCCCTGAGGACGCGGCCTTTATCGTCGACGAAGACCGCTCTGTCAGCGTCTCCGTCGTATGCCACCCCCATGTCTGCTCCAACGGAGAGGGTGAGGGACTGCAGCTCGTTCACGGTTCCCTCCTTGGGATGAGGATCCCTCCCGGGGAAGGAGCCGTCAGGCTGAGCGTTGATCGTGTAAACCTTCACTCCCGCCCGCCTGAAGAGTTCCGGGGCGACCGTTGATGCTGCACCGCACCCCGGGTCGAGGACGACCTTTAACGGCCGCTCTATAACCGTTCTTTCGAGGAGGAATTCTTGGTAGGATGCTACGACCACTTCGGTGTTTATGCTTCTCGGAGATCCGATCTTGTCCCATGGCTTCTTAAGGAAGGAGCCCTTAAGGAATATGTTTTTTACTTCGGCGTTCTCCCTTGAGAAGCCTGTTCCGTCCGGGTGCCTGAACCTTATGCCCGTGAATGGGGGAGGGTTATGGGACGCTGTGACCATGACTCCAGCTTTGTAGTCGCCCGTCCAGAGGTGGAAGTTGAATACTGGTATTGGAACCATCCCCACGGAGACTGCGTCGCACCCGGAGGAGCATAGCCCCGCTGTTAGGGCTTGCTCGACGAGGCGTGAGCTTGCCCGGACGTCCCTCCCCGTCGCAACGACGCCTGACCCGTTAAGGTATGTTCCTAAGGCTAAGCCCACTTTCACGCTGAACTCGGCGTCTAGGTCCTCGTTAAACACGCCTCTAATGTCGTACGCTCTAAAAACGTGCTCCTGCAAGGATAACCCTCCTAGACATGCAAATTATTTTCTTAGCTTCCTTTTCTCTTTTTTGACTGGGGGCAAAAACCTTTAAATATAGCGAAGTGTAACTTTTTGTAGTGAAGTGTAGTATATGAATGAGAGGTTATTACCGCTTAGGGAAGCTTGTAGAAGGCTTGGGATTCACTTTGTCACTTTGAAGAGGTGGATTTATTCTGGTAAGATTAGGGCTGTTAAGACTCCTACTGGTAGGTGGATGATTCCAGAAAGCGAGATAGAGGGAATAATAGGTGGTAAAGGAGAAGTCAGAGAGGTTAGAGCTGTTATTTATGCTCGTGTAAGTTCTTCGGACCAGAAGAGTGATTTAGAGAGACAGGTAGAGTACCTCACACAGTACTGTACTGCTAAAGGCTACAGAGTAGTTGATGTCTTAAGCGATGTAGCTAGTGGACTTAAGGCTAATCGTAGAGGATTAATGAAGCTCTTCAACTACGTGGTGAACAAGCAAGTAGACGTAGTAGTAATTACCTATAAGGATAGACTAACCAGATTTGGTTTTGAGTATTTAGAGTTTTTCTTCAAGCAGTACGGTGTACGTATAGAGGCTGTCTATGGCGAAGAGCCAAAAGATGCATATCAAGAACTTGTAGAGGATTTGTTAGCAATTGTTACCTTCTTCGCTGGTAAGCTCTATGGTGTGAGGAGCCATAAGAAGAAAAGGCTTGTCGAAGGCTTCAAGAAGCTCCTAGAAGAGGTTGAGAAAAATGGCTGGAGTAATGAGAACAGTTATTGTGAAGAGTGTTAGGCTACCGAGAAAGTTGTTCAGGATTTTCGTTGAGCTTGAAGGTATGTACCGTAACATGGTTGAACAGCTAGTAATCTATGCTGTTAGGAACAGCATTAAGAGCTTCACTAAGCTCAAAGCGTTAAAGTACCGAGAGTTGAGGAGCCTCTATCCACATCTACCATCACACTACGTCTATACCGCTGGTCAAGACGCCTCTACTAGGGCTAAAAGCCTCCTAAGGCTGAAGAAGCTTGGCTTAGCTGAGAGGGAGTATCCAGAGGTTAGGGGTGTCAGCATATGGCTCGACGATCACCTGTGGAGACCAAACAGGCTAACGTCTATTAGGATAGCTACCCATAGAGGATGGATAACGATAGAATTTGAGTCCCATAAACAGTACTGGAAGTATGTTAATCGTGGATGGAAACTGGCTTCTGAAGCTAAAATAAAACTCGACAAGAAGAGTAGGCAACTCGTAATCTACTTAACATTTGTTAAGGAAGTTCAAGAGTATAAGCTTAGAGGCTATTTATCTGTTGATGTTAACGAGAACAATGTAACCACGCTAGTTAATGGGATTGCTTATCTCTTTGAAATCAATACCGAGAAGCTTGTTCTTGGCTACTATTACCGTAGGATGAGAATGCAGGAGAGGTACGATAAACTCTATGGTGTAAGGTGTAGGGTTAAGAGGAAGGTTTTGAGGAAGCTTAGGGAGAGGGAGAAGAAGCGAGACATTAGGTGGAAGATAGCAAACATAATCGTTAGAGTAGCATATGAGAAACAATATGCTATTGTTCTCGAGAAGCTCGGTAAAATGCCTACCAGCAACATGATAGCGAGGATCAAAGATAAACAGCTAAGACATAGGATATTCCAAGCCTCTTTCAAAGGTATTCAAAAAACTATAGAAGAGAAGGCTAGGACGGTGTACCAGTAATCCACGTTAACCCGAAGAACACCTCTAAGTTGTGCCCGGTTCACAATACACCCATAGTCTACAATAATGGTTTAAGAGTCGGAAAATGTAGTAAGGGTGGAGAGCAATGGCATAGAGACGTTGCTGCCTGCTGGAACCTTCTCCTCAGAACCCTGTGGGGCGATGGGAGCCATGCTCCAAGCCCCATAGGGTCTATGCTCGTAGATGGGAGCCGCATTCCGTTCGGCTCGACAGCCACCCATGACCCCGTAGGGTTAAGCAAGTCCCTATGGGCGAGGTGGAAGTCCACACCGCAGATACAATATGCTACAAATCTAAATAGAATGAAGCGGTAGGGACAAACGGCAGGCGTACGGGAAGGTTTAATATTGGTTTCTATTTTAAAATGTGTGGGGAGACCTTAGGGGGACGCACGTCATGGAGGATGCTGAGAGGCTGCTGTTGGAGATTGAGGAGAGAATCGGGGTGGAGGCGGCCGCCATTCTGAACCCTGACGGAAACGTGTTCGTCTCCCACATACCCGAGGAGGAACAGGATGTTATCCAGTCTCTCCTCTTCTCCCTTGGAGGGGTCGCCGTGTCCAGCTTCGTAGCCGAGCTGGGAAGCAAGGTGATAGGGTTGAAGAAGACTGATAAGTTTATCCTCGCGGTGGTTTGCGGGGGGGAGGCTGAGAGGGTTCACTCGAAGCTGAACATGGGGGTTGCCATGTTCAGGGAGGCCTTCGAGGAGGAGGGGATCAGGGAGGGTGTTTCAGGGGTTTCTAAGCCGGCGCTTATGCCGCGGCTGACCCCTGCCATAAGACGGTTTGCCATGGAGATGAGGGTTCCAGCCGAGTTCATAGCGTTCTCCGTTCCCACAAAGAAAATATTCACCTTAGAGTTCATGAATAGTAGCGTGTCTAAGGAGTTATCCGAGAGGTTTGGCGGGTGGGTTGTGGAGTTCTTTACGATGATAGATGGTGAGAAGAACATTAAGACGTTGGCCGACATGCTTGGCAGGGACGTGAACGAGGTGATAATGGTTGTGGCGGAGCTTGTTAAGAGCAAGGCTGTCACCGTTAAAAGGATAGATATATCGTCGATGTCGGGGGAGATACTGGAAAAGTTAAGGTCGATGGAGGAGTAGCCTACGTTGGATGGAAGGGTTTATGTGGGATAAGCCCGCTTTCTCTCTATGAAGTAGTGAGGGAGAGTGCTTATTGGTGTCAGCTGAGGTTGAAAATATCCTTTACAAGTTTAAGAGCTTGTCGGCGAAGCTTGACGAGTCGCTTAAGGTTATGGAGAGAAACTTCGAGCTTTTGTCGAGGCTTATGGAGAGGGTTGAGCAAAGTATTAGGGAGCTGAACGCAACGTTCGAAAACCTGACCAATACGATCAGGGAGCAGGAGGAGCTGTTCGCCGAGCAGGTCGAGACGCTTCTCAACTCCTTCAACTTCGAGGTTCGAGGGATCAGGGACATGCTTAAACTTGAAACGTTCACCGAAACGAAGGAGCTCTTGGATAGCGTGCTTGAAACCGTCCAGGGCGAGGTTGACCCCCAGAAGATCAAGCCCATGATGGCTGAGCTCGTCCAGGCATCATTAAAAATACTTTCCCAGGCGGGGAGGGGGACGGCGAGGTAGGAGGGCTAGGTGATGGCGGCCCCGGAAGCCATAATACCCCTAATAACCCAAGCCCTAAGTGACATATACAGTAAAATAGAGGAGTTGAGTGATAGGGTTGAGGACTACACTAGGAAGATGGAAAAGTTCACCGACTTCTTCACGAAGAACATTCACACGTTGATGAGGGGGGTGCAGGACCTAGCGAACGTGGTTAGGGAGGAGAGGACCAAGACCATACGCCACCTAAACGAGTCAACCGTTAATATAGTGGAGGAGCTGAAGAAACTGCAGTCTGTTAACGTGGAATCCATGAGGAAGGAGACCGTAGAGATACACAGGAAAACCCTTGAAAGCGTCAGGGAGGCCATATGGATACTTCAAACACTAATACTGATAAGAAGGTTCCTCCTGACGATAGGTGAGCTGCAGAAGGAAATGGGGGAGGCTCGGCAAGCACCCAGCCAGCCGAAGCCCTAAGGTAGTGCCGCGTAATCTTTCAGTATCCTCGCCTGAAGAGGTCCGAGGGCCTTATCAGGCGTTCCTCCTCTTCCTCCCGTGGCTCCTCGTAGGCGGGGGCTGGAGGCCGACCAGGAGCCCTAGCCTCCCTTCTGGTCCCCCTCCTCGCTACGACGGGCGGGACAGGCTCCTCCCTCCTTTCCTCTCTGGCGGCTCCTCTTTCAGGCCTTACGGCCTTCCCCTCTCTCACCTGAACGGCTAAATCCTCTACTTTTTTAACGAGGTCGTTTAGGGTTAGAATTTCCATTCCCTTCTGAAGGTTGCTCACCGTCTTCTCTAGGGTTTCCTCGAGCCTTGCGACACCCTTCAACTCGACGCCTTCGATCCTCTCAGCTAGCTCGTCCTTTATCTCTTCAAGCCTCCTTTCAAGCATGGAAACCCTATCGTTTAAGAGTTTTTCAAGCCTCAAGACGGTTTTAGCCACGTCCTCCATGATGCTGATCATGACCCTAAGGAGGGCTAGGTCTTCTCGTTCTGCTCCCTGCGCCGTGGGAGCCTTCGACTCGGGTTTCCCGGGCTCGGCTGGCTTCACCTCTTTCCCGGCTTCCACAACCTCTTTACCGTGACGTGGTGAGGCGGCTTCTGAAGGAAGCGGTGAGGGAGCACCTTTTTGAGGCGCATCATTCTTCTCCTTGGACAAGCCGCACATCTCCTTTAATATTCCCTCTTTATGAAAATGGGGCTTAACCCTATTAAACCTTCTGACCAACCCTAACTTTCATTTAAGATGCCAGTATTTGTCTCCAACCCAGTGCAGGTTTTTAACGGCTCTCCCCTTCCCTCCAGCCAGTATTTCGTCCGCGTCGAGAAGCGACTCGCCAACAGCTAAAGGTTTACCGTGAGTTTCATCGACGACCACCACTATGGAGCCCCTCCTAACGGTTTCGTCTACAGACCTTATCCCGGGGAGCATGACGTCCGCCCCTCTGGTAACGTAGGGTACAGCACCCATGTCCACAACCACTCTGGGGAGGCTGAATAAGCCGTTAAGAAGGGCTTTAACCGTGGGGAAAAGGCGGCCGCCCTCACGGATCAGCACCGGCTGACCCGAACGGAAGAAAACCTCGGTCCTCCCCTCCGTGACGGCTACTTCCAAGCCTTCTAGGGGGGGATGGGTGCCGAACAGTTCACTAAGCCTTCGACCCAGCTCCTTAACCTCCGACCTCTTCAGGAAGTGCCTTCGCTTGAGCTTCAAACCCGCACCAGCCCCCTTAATAGGGGGAAGGCCCTATTTGCTGGGAGAACTGCCTTAGGGATTTAACAAGCTCTTCCACCGTCACGTTTCTCAGGACGGCGAGCGGGAACCCCTCCTCCTTAGCTAGATTCAGCGTTAATGGGTCCGGCTCGGATACGCCGTGGAGCACCAGTAGGCCAGGCATGTACTCGTTCTCTTTAAGGGTTACAGTGAGCGACCTCCCAGTGCTCAGGTTGGCGAGGACGAGGCCTCTCCCAGCAGCAGCCTTGTAGAGCTTCTTGAAGCCTTCGCTCGACAACTCCTTGAGCATCGCTCTGCTGTCAACCGCGATGTAGCCTAGAAGTGGGGAGTCGAGAAGGTCCTCGTTCGCGACGCATGACGCGCCTATAGCTGAGCAGAACGACGACGCGTTAACCGGGGAGACAAACTCCCTAGTGTCGAGGAGGATGCTTGACGGGATCTCAACGTCCATTAGCCGTCCGAAAGCCGAGATCACCGGTTCACCCCTCCTACTGTCTATGTCTAGGAGGGCTTCGATGAAGCGTTTAATGGTCTTTGTCCCCGGCGACTTCCTCCTGTTACCCTCGTAATCGCTTATCACCGAGGGGGACACCTCAAGGTACTCTGCCAGGGTTATCTGGCTAATGTGGAAAAGCTCCCTCCACCTGCGCATCATCTTCCCCGGGTCGTCGGCGAGCACTATCTCGCCGGCAACTCGGCGGGCAAGCCTTTCCTTGACGTCGACGGAGACGGTCAACTTAAACCAGCCCCCAAGCCTAGATGGACTCTTCCCAGACTTAAATATGATATAAAAAATAGGCTAAAACACCATTAATTAACTTATTGTCTGTGGAGGCGGTGAGGGATGGCACTCCTGGAAAGACCGCGGCTTTTTCATGCTTCCAGCACCCCCGCCGTTTCCACCATTAGCTCGGGTAGCTTTCGCCCAGCTACATACCGGATTAAGGGAATGGTCACTAGGAGGAGTAGCAGGCTTACGATGGTAACAGCATTCAGCCCTGACGAGAACCCTGTGAGAAGCCATCCTTCATACACGGGCGTGAGAAGGTACGGGGCTATGGCGTAGCCGAAGAAGCGTATACTGTTGAAGACCGACGAGGTAGCCCCCCTCTGCCTGGGTGAGAGCTCAACCGAGAGAGCCACCAAGGGGAGCCAGAAGAGGTTTCTTCCAACACCAAATAGGGCCATTGAAAGCATGAAGCTTGGGAAGTCGCGCGAGATAAGTAGGAGGATGAGGGAGGCAAAGCTCAGAGCAACTCCGAGGTACGCCACCTTCCCCCGCCCCAGCTTATCGGCCAGGTGACCGGCTGCTGGGGAGACGAATATTCCGACGGCGCCGCCGACCGAGAGGATCAAGCCTATGGCGTCTGGTTGCATGTAGTAAGGGTGCAGGGACAGGGCGTCCGAGAGAAAGGACTGGACGCCCATGAAGCTGAGGAAACCTAGGAAGCCGGCGGCGCTGAGAGCCATCACACCTCCCATTGAGCATGCGTCCTTCAGGTCGTTGGCTACTTGGCTTGCAACCTGCACATCCGCCTTTCTGGGTTCTATTATTTTCCCGAGGATAAACCAGATGAGAATCATCGAAGTATACGCCATGCCGCTGAGCATGAAGTAGACATACCACCATGAGTAGGCGAAGAAGCCGGCTAGTAGGGGGCCTAGGGCGACTGCGAGGGTGGCTACTGACGAGTATATGCCCATCACTTTCCCACGGTAGCTTATTTCTGTGAGGTCGCCTATGGCTGCGGGTAGGACGGGGCCGATGAACGCGTACCCTACGCCGCATACGAAGCGTGCCCCCAGAAAAACCCATATGTTAAAGTTCGGGCTGAAGCCGATTACCAGCAGTCCCGTGCCATAGATTAGGAAGCCCAGCACCAAAATGTTCCGCCTACCGTACATGTCCGACAGGGGCCCCGAGAAGAGCTGGAAGAAGGCGAATGGAAGCATTAGAACCGTTATGGAAAGGAGGACGGTGCCTACGTCAACGTTAAACGTCGACTTTAAAATCGGGATTAAAGCCAGTACGGTGTTCGCGGATAAAGGGCCGACAAACCCTGCGAAGTATAGTGTTAAGAGCTTGGAGTTGAGGTATCGGAGCCATCCCTCGGCCATCCACGACATCTCTCATTGTTGTATCCTCACTGAGGGAGGAGAGATGAAATTAAGTTTTTCGCTTTTCCTGAAGGAGACGTGTCCGCTACGCTCTAACGTTAAACCGTTACGGTCAGAGGTGATAAAAGGGATGACGGAAACACCCATAAAACGTTTATACTAGTATGGACAGAGCCGAACAGGAAAACACGCCTCCTTGAAGCGGAGGGGACAGCGTTGAGCAGCGGAGGAGAAGCAAGGGAAGCCCTGAAGTTTATCTTCCTGCTTGCGGTACTCATCTTGTGCATCGTGGGCGGCTTCCAAGTTTTAAAGTTATACTTGGGTACTCCTGCTCCGTTCCGTGTCGTGTCCACCGCGCCATCAAGCATGGAGCCAACCCTCTACTATGGCGACATGGCTGTGATACAGCACGTCCCATGGTATGAGATAGGAATAGGGGACATAATAGTTTTCGACGCTTACAGCTGGTACTTCTACGCGCATGAAGCGCCGCCACCGGTTCCCGTAATCCACAGGGTAGTGGGAGTAACCGTGATGGACGGGCAGATATGCTACTACACGTGGGGGGACAACAGGGTCACAAACCCTCAGCCGGACCCGGCGCCTACCCCCTACTGGCTAGTCCACGGGAAGGTGATATTCACAATACCAAAGGTCGGACTGCTGATCATCTTCTTTTACCAGGGAGGCTACATACTCGTAATACTTCTGACGGTGCTCCTCACGGTAGCCCTAGTGGTGAAAGGAATGAAGGAGCTGGAGGAAGAGGAAGAGGAAGGCGAAGACGAGTACTACCCAGATTTCCACCAGCCAAGATGAAAACTAGGGAGGATTGACTCGAAAACTATATAAAATTCCGGGTTTAAACCTTGAAACTGGAGCCCGGTGGTGTAGAGCGTGTAGGCGCAGAGTGGCCAAACACGTGGGCTCAGCATACGGGGCTTTGGACCCCGTGACCCCAGACGCCGGGGACTTCGAATCTGGGCCGGGCTACCACCCATCCTCTACATTCCTCGTCCTGGTTTTGCAGGCCTTAAGGAGGGAGCTTATGGTCTTGGCTTTCATCCATATAACGCCTTGCGTCTAAGGTCTTGAAGTTTCCTGTCAACCTTTGAGATCGCTTTATCTCTCTTCTTTTCCTGCTCCCTCTTCAGCTTCTCGTATACTTCCTTCCCTATTTTCCCCGTCATGTATCTTCTCCTCACGAAGTCTAGGGCTGCTCCCGCCTGCTCCACCTGCGTTTCAGCCGTTTCGAGCTCGTCTATTTCTGGCTCGTACCGCTTGTCGATGGAGAGGAGGCGGCTCTTAGCGTCACCTATGCGTTTCTCCAGCTCCTTAAGTTGCTTTTCGATGTCGCTCCTCCTCTTGGTGAACTCAAACTTCTTAACCTTACCCGCGCTATACCTTCTTTTAAGCTCGTCCTTCTCAAGTATGAGGAGGTGTCTCTCCTCGTAGAGGTCGCAGAGTTCTTCGAGTAGCCCGGATACCTCAACCTCAACCTTAACCTCCTCCGCTGGTGGCGGGGCGGCCTTAACGCGGGCTCTCACGGCGATCATGACGACCATTAGGGCTGAAAAGATGATCAGGGTGAAGGATGCTGGTCGAAGGTAGAGGGCGAGCATGGGTGAAGTGTAGTAGATGTACGCCATACGCTGTGTTCCGGGCGAAACGTTCCCGGTGCTGAAGAAGAGCAGTGTTTGGACGTTCAGCATGGTGCCCGATTGAAGGAAGGGCGACGGAGGCTGCATGGCTTCAACCGTTAACTCCCCACTTAGCGATATGACAGTCACGGTGGCTGGGATTACCGTGTCGTAGCTCTGCGTGACAGGGAACGCGAAAAGGTATTTTCCGTATGCTCCAACGTGGTAGGCGGGCATAGGGATCAGGTACTTCACGTAGTAAGCGTAAGTGTAGTTCTGCTTTAGGGGGAAGCGGGGGTACACGTATATTTTTCCTCCTTCAGGCCACGCCCCTATAACGTTGAGCGCGTCGTACGCCAGCAACTGGACCGGGACGGGGGCAACCATGCACTCCAGCCTGCTAACCTGCTGGGGGCCATCGTTCCTAACACGGTAGAAGTCGAACACCTCCACCCCCCTCCACGGGTCGAGCGAGACGTATCTGAAGTGCCACTCTATCCTGACCAATGGGCCATAGTAGTTCACGTCCATCGCCGTGTTGTTGAATGGCCCTATGTTTGAGTCGTTCATTATTAGGGAGCCGTTCTGGAACGTTGCACCTTCAGGGTAGGGGTACTGGGGGGTTGCGTTCTCGGGGAGCGAAACAAGTATTGTGCAGTTCGAAACCGGGTGGGCTATTAAGGGGTACCTGCACATTGACGCCACCAGCGATGAGCCATTGGGATGAACTAAGCCGTTGAACGTCTGGGTCAGCGTGAAGACGTATGTTCCCCCTGGGGGGACAGGGTAGTTGAAGACTACACGTTTCCCCTCGTAGGGTGACGAAACGTTCTCGATCGTTAGGGTGCTGCCTGACCGGTCCCTTGCGGATGCTTGAAGCAGGTGGGTGTAGAGGTTGGACGGGTAGAATACGTCAATGCACCAGGCGTTTTCGACTCCCGTGTTCACTACGGTGAAGTTGTCCTTTATGGTTACTAGGCCATAGCCGTTTATGCTAACCGTCCTGTTAAGTGCTTGAACCGTTAGTGATGGGCTGCTGTCAGCCGCGCTCACGGGGCGAGAGGGTGAGCAAGCGTAACCGATGCTACCTGGTTGTGCGGCTACCTGAGGCGGGTGAGTTAGGGAGGGAAACGTGAAGAGAATTATGAGAAAGAGGGCCGTTAAAAGGAGCAGCTTCCTAGCGTTCAACTACCGCTTCCTCCTTCATCCCCGAGTGGGCGCCCATCCCTTTAAGGACGGGTTCGACATGCATTGTTCCACGTGGGCGGGGCTAGATGGGCGTAAGGAAAGCTTAACGGGGGCTCACCGCTACCAGCAACGGACGGGTTGAAGTGTGCATCTAAGCTTAACGAGATGCTTTCAAGCGGCGGTGCGGTGATGGAGTCCATGCCAGACACCATGACGCCGTCAGGTAGCCCACGTGTAAACTGATCGTAGTTGTAAAGGAAAGAGTTAGCTTTAAGTTTTACTTTAATCGGGCTTCCCGGGTTTCTAGCGTTGTGTTTCTCGGGTTCCTCGGCGGGGCGCTACGTTCCCCGTCCGTTCCACAACATGGTTTGGTGGACGGGGTGGAAGCTGAGCGTGGAGGTTGAGGGTGGAAGCTGAGCGTGGAGGCGAAAGCGTTTTAGGGATGAAGCTTCCTTCACGTGTTTGGGGGGTGGACCGTGGCTAGGGAGTATCCTGAGCGTCCCCTGGTTGGAGTGGGAGGGGTCGTCTTCGATGGTGGCAGGGTTCTGCTCGTTAAGAGGGGGAGCCAGCCGTCCTATGGTAAGTGGTCTATTCCTGGTGGCTTGGTTGAGCTTGGCGAGACCGTGGCTGACGCTTGCGTCAGGGAGGTTTACGAGGAGACGGGGTTGATCGTGAAGGTTAAGAGGCTCATAGACGTGGTTGACTACATAGATTACGATGAGGAGGGGGAGGTGAGGTTCCACTATGTTATAGTTGACTTTCTGGTGGAGCCCGTTGGAGGAGTGCTCAGGGCTGGCACCGACGCGCTAGACGCCAGGTTCGTGAGGCTGGATGACCTGGGAAGGTACGAGTTGACGGGGACCGCACGCAGGTTGTTCATCAAGCTCGGGTGGATGAAGGGTTAATCTTCCTTCCTGAGTGCTTCGGTTAGGTCTAATGGTTTCTCCTCGCCCCGCCTTTTAATCATGATCCTCGGCTCCACCCCCTCGATCTTCCTCTCCATTCTCATTATGTCGATCTCCGTCAGCTTCCTGTTAACCAGCTTGTTGGCGAAAACGTATATTACCGCGCTTTCTATCTTCTCGGCTACTTTCGGCTTCCTCTCCCTGAGGTTTTCGAGGCGGCGCTTCGCCTCGGGGGTCAGCACCATGGTGAAGAAGCGTTCCTTCTCCTTCTCAGCCTCGCTCTGCTTCGCTCTACCTTCCTCTTCAGCCCTTTTGGCAGCAGCCATCTTCATCAGCTGGATGAGCTTGCGCCTCTTGATCATTTCTAGCTCTTCATCGGACATTTCCGTCACGCTCAGAGGCACAATATGGGGGGTTCTACTTAAACTTTTTGAGTTTAATCCGGGAAAGGTTCAGTATATGTTTACATAAAAGGGCATAAAAAGTAAATGCAAATCGTTTTTCTTAAACCAGCTGGAAACCATCCAGTAAGGGGGCAGCTTCGATTGGAGAGGGAAGAAGGCAGGGTCATCATCAGGAAAAGGGAGGACCTGGAAAACGTAGTTCACCTGATAGAGTCGTACTACATGAGAGGGGTGAGGTCGCTTAGGATAGAGCTAAGCGAGCCCTTAACCGTGGAGGATCTGGAAAGGATCAACGCGCTGCTATACAGGCTGCCAGGGTTTGAAGTCTCGTTCTACACGCCTAGAAGCATAGTTCTCCAGGACGTGATGGAGGCAAGCTTGGAAGACATATTGGAAGTAATATATGAGTCCACCCTGAAGCTTTTCGACAACGTTATAGAGGCCGTGGAGAGGGAGGATGCCCTGATAGCGGAGGCCGTTGAGGAGGCACACGACAACGTCCACAGGTACGCTCAAAGGTATAGGAGGCAGGTGTTCCAGGAGCCAAGGAGGAAGCTTAAGAGGCTGATGGAGAAGGCGAGCTACGTTTCGCTCCTTGAAAACGTCGCGGACTACCTCTCCCACACGGCCCACGCCGTAGCCAGGAGAAGCATAACAGGGAAAATAAAGTGGGAGGTCTTGAGGGTTATGAGGATGGTCAGGGACCTCCTCGAAGCAGCCGCCAAGAACGTTAAGGGGGAGGAAGGGAAAGCCTACGCGGTCCTCAGGGCAGAAGAGTTCCTGCAGAAGGAGGTTAGAAGGCTGATGGAGAAGGCGACTGAAATACCCGACCGGCTAGCCAAGCTCTCAGCCGAGGCGGTGCTGATACACATGAGAGAAATACTAAGGAGCATTCACCAGATGGCTATAGACAGGGTTAAGGAGGAAGCCTAAGCGCCCTTCAACATCCTTCAAGGAACATTCACTTTTACCCGCTTACCTCCACTGCTTTAAATTTTGTAGCCTTGTGTAGCTGTTGCGTTTTAGATAAGTTTATATACTTGTTTGTTTATTTTGGTGTTTGTGGTGTGTATGGATAGAAGGGAGGGAATGCTGAGGAGTGGTGGGGTCGCCGGGCTCCTAGGAGTTGGCGGGCACACCGTTGCCAGGTGGGTTAAGGGGGGTGGGGTCAGGGCGGTGAGCCCCAAGCGGAAGACACAGGACCCGGGGAGCGAGGTGAAAAACACTGGATGGGGGAGCGGCCGCGATTAAATCGTATAGGGTTCCTGTGGAGGCGCCGGGAGACCTGATGGAAGCATACCTTGAGGCGAAGAACGAAGAAGAAAGCGCTAGAAGAAATCATGAAACACGTCACCAATCAGAAAGCGGAAAGGCCACCTAAGCTTCAAAGCCGGGGATAGGAGGAGGCTGAGGAACAACCTCCTGGAGGGCTGGAAGTACTCCAGGCACTACGTTGACTCAGCGATAAACTCGGCCATAGGGCTGGTTAAGGGGTGGGTAAAGCTGTACAACAGGGGGAGGGCAAAATCCAAACCAAAAATAACAGGGAAAACGGTGTACGTGAAGGCGACACTCTTCACGTTCAGGGATGGAAAGCTAAAAATTAGCATTGAACCAAACAAGCGATACCTTGAAGTGGACCTGGCAGGGTATGGCTACCTGCCAAGGGACTTCGACTCCATCGGAGGACTACTACTAACAGAGAACGGGCTCATAATCAACTTCAAGAAGAAAGTGGAAAGCATTGAGCCGAGGGGCTGGGCCTCGTTCGACGTGAACCTAACCAACGTGACCGCCCTGATCAACGGGAGAATAGTTAGGTACGACCTCAGGCAGCTGTACCACGTCCACAGGGTCTACGAGGAGAAGAGAAGGAGAATACAAAAGCTTTCTAAACGCAAGCCCAGGACGGCTGAGAGGCTCATGCGGAAGTACTCCAGGAGGGAGAGGGACAGGGACAGGGATTTCATGCATAAGCTGACGGCCAGGATTGCCGGGGAGCTGGAGGAGCTACGTAGCGGGGCGATACTCGAAGACCTGAAAGGCGTCAAGGCCAGGGTTCTCAACGGGGGCAAAGGAATCAACCGCAGGATTTCGAAGTGGAACGCAAGAACATTCCAGCTCATGCTAGGGTACAAGCTGGGGTGGGCTGCCTGTGAAGTACGTTAACCCGTCCTATTCTTTCAAGACCTGTCCTCTCTGTTCTGGCCGCATGGCGGCCTATGAGGGCAGACTAATGCGATGCAAAGAGTGTTGTTTGGTCCTGGATAGGGATGTTGTTGCCGTCCTGAACCTTCGGATGCGGGGCGCCGGGGTTCCCCCGAAAGCCCTAATAGAGGCGTATGCCTCGATGATGGGGAAACGCCTGACAGGCAAAAACCGTTTACCCATAAAAGCCTATCAAGCGTGAACCCCGCCCTTTGGGGTGCTAGGGGGTGACGGCTTAAGGAGCTGGATTGGAGGCTCGGCGGCGAAGGGAGGTAGGACGAATTTTTAGTATTTTTCCCGAAAGATCCGTGGAACATTAATTGTTATAGGTGGACTGCAGCCTCCCTCCAGTAGGGAGGGAGTCCCATGGGTATAATCGAGCTCTTTAAGAGGAAAGGTAGAGGGCATGGCAGCCTTCAGGAGGCTGGCCCGCATGGCGGAGTTTGCTCGGGGATAGAGCCTGAAACGTTTAACCTTTGCATGCCTGAGGAGGTTTACATTAAGTCCATCCCATTGATAATGCTTTCCGACGTCCAAAGGGCGGCAGGGGAGCTTAGGGCGGGTAACATAGTGATACTTCACATCAAGCCCATGCTTCAAAGGGACAGGACGAGGAACGAGCTTAAAAGGGCCGTCGACCAGCTTAGGGGGATATGCCGCCAGCTTGACGGGGACATAGCACAGCTCGGGAGGGAGTACATAATAGTGACGCCTGGCCCGTTCATAAAGATATATAAGCCTGAGCCTAAGCCTCCCAGCGAGGAGAAGGAGGGAGAAGAGGAAAGGAAGGCTGATGGCCACCACGCTCAGGCACCACCCCATCCCCGCCCTCACGTTCAAACCGCCATGGTCAGATAGGTTGACGAGTTAACAGGCAGGGTGATGCTTTCTGGTTTCGTCTGCCCGCTTTCTACTCAAAAACGGGTAGCAACAAATATATTTGAGATCTTCTTATTGTGAGGAACGGTGTCCACGCATGCGGCGGGCAGAGGTTAGAAGGGTTGCTAGGAGCCTCCTGAAGGGAGACTTTGTGCTGGTATACGACGAGGACGGGAGAGAGGAAGAAGTCGACATGGTGATGCTGGCTGAGAAGGCTACCCCAAGACATGTTTACAGGCTTAGAAGGGATGCCGGAGGACTCATCTGCGTAGCCCTCCACCCTAAAATATGGGAGAGGTGGGGTCTCCCCTTCCTCCACGACGTCTTCAGCTTTTCAAGCATGAAGTATGGTGTGCTGTCAAGCCTGGCGCCAAACGACATACCCTACGATTCCAGGTCTGCCTTCTCGATCACCGTCAACCATAGGAAGACGTACACTGGAATCACGGATGCTGATAGGGCTTTAACCATAGGCGAGGTAGGGAGAATGGGGAGGGAGACCATCGAGGATCCCGGCTTAGACTGGCGGAGGAGGGTTGGGGAGGCGTTCAGGTCTCCTGGACACGTCCACCTCCTCCTTGCTGCAAGGGAGCTGCTCCATGAGAGGCACGGGCACACCGAGCTCACGGTGTCGCTTGCAGAGGTGACGGGGGTTCCACCGGTGATGGTGCTCTGCGAGATGCTCGACGGCGAAACGGGGGGAGCCCTCTCGGTAAGGGACGCTAAAAGGTATGCTGAGAGGTACGGGTTCAACTTCCTGCGGGGCGAGGACATAGTTGAGCTGTGGGAGAGGAGCCATGAAGGTTAAGATAGGCATAGCGGACACGACGTTTGCAAGGTACGACATGGCTAGGGTTGCAGTGGAGGAGATCGAGAGCATGACGAGCAAGGTGGAGATAGTGAGGTACACGGTTCCAGGGGTGAAGGACCTGCCGGTTGCCGCCAAGAAGCTCATAGAGGAGGAGGGGTGCGAGGTGGTTATAGCGTTCGGCATGCCTGGCCCTGAACCCATAGACAAGCTGTGCGCCCACGAGGCTTCGATGGGGATAATCCAAGCCCAGCTGATGACCAACAAGCACATAATAGAGTGCTTCGTGCACGAGGACGAGGGGGGGAGCGTTGAGGAGCTCATCTCGATATGTGAGGACAGGGCGAGGAAGCACGCTAGGAACGCTGTGAGGCTCATATTTGACAGGGAGTGGCTTACCAGGCATGCCGGGCAGGGTCTCAGGCAGGGGCACCCGGACGCAGGACCCCTAAAGCCTTAAAAGGCTGAGGGTGGGAAGGTAGGCTGAAGGGTGGTGAAGGTGGCTGGTGAGGGCGTGAACCTTGGCATAGTAGTTTCCGAGTTCAACTACGATATAACGTACCTCATGCTGCAGAGGGCGGTGGACCACGCCGAGTTTCTGGGCGCGAAGGTTGTTAAGGTGGTGAAGGTTCCCGGGGCGTTCGACATGCCTCTCGCCGTTAAGAAGCTTCTCGAGAGAGGCGACGTCGACGCCGTCGTCACCATAGGGGCGATCGTAAAGGGCGACACCGACCACGACCAGGTGGTTGCACAGCACGCGGCGCGTAAAATGGTTGACCTAGCGCTGGAGTATGGTAAGCCCGTGACCTTGGGGGTTTCAGGTCCAGGTATGACTAGGATGGAGGCCATGGAGAGGATTGAGGAGTTCGCCAGGAGGGCGGTTGAGGCGGCTGTTAAGATGGTTAAGAGGATGAGGGAGGTTTCAACCTAAGGGAGCTGAACGCCTTGATAAAGATGACGCTTGTTCAGCTTGACAATTACGGTCCCTGGACGGAGTTCCTTGGGGATGACAGGGAGGCTGACCTGCAGGTTTTACAGTCCGAGCTCTACGCCGACCTGCAGAGGATGTTCTCCTCGAAGGGTGGACTTCTCTTCTTCTCCAGGTTTGACAACATGCTCGCTGTATCGAACGGGGTGACGGTGGAGGATCACAGGGCCATCCTGAAAAGCATCGCTAGGAGGTACCCTGTGACCGTCAGCATGGGGATCGGGGTTGGGGAGACACCCTACGAGGCGCAGCGCATGGCTACGAGGATGCTTCAGAGGAGCGGGAGCGCCCAGTCGCCTGAAAGGAGAAGCGTACTGGCCCATAACCTTGACGGGCCTGTCAGGGGGGGATACGTCCAGATAGCCCACATAGACGTTAACAGCTTCACGGAGCAGGTGACCGACAGGGAGGACGCCTACAAGGCAATGTACCTGGTCTCAAACCTGTCCACCGTCCTGATGAAGCTGTCGATGAGTAAGGGCGTATTAACGTTCTTCAACGGCGGGGATAACTTCATATCTGTTTGCAATGGTTTGAGCGAGGACGACTTTAGGGAGATCCTTTACAGGCTTGAGGTGAGCACCGGGCTGAAGCTTAAGGCAGGCGTAGGGTTCGGGAGGAACGCTGTTGAAGCCCTAACAGAAGCCAACAAGGCTCTTTCGATGATAAGGAGGGGTAAAACGGGGGAGCCCGTGGTTTTCCTGGGAGGGCCACCACGTGAAGACTATCTACTGTGAGTACGCCCTCCTAGGCAGAGAGTTAAGGTTTGAGGAGAGGGTTTACGTCACGATCTCGAGCAGCGGATTCATAAAGAGGGTTTCACCCTCCCCGCCTAGGAGGGTGGATGAGGAGTATGATTCATGCCTCCTCACCCCGGGGTTCATCAACGCTCACACGCACGTAGGAGACTCCTTCTTTAAGGAGGTCGGGTTTAACGTTCCCGTGGAGGAGCTGGTTGCGCCTCCAGACGGGCTTAAACACAGGCTTTTAAGGAATGCAGGGGAGGACGACGTTAAGGAGGGGATTAGGTGCGCGGCGGAGGAGATGCTGTCCTCCGGAACCACGGCCTTCGCGGACTTCAGGGAGGGAGGCGTCAGGGGGGCGCTGATCCTTAGGAGGGCGCTTGAGGGCACGCCTATACGCTACATAATACTGGGAAGGAATGATGGGTTGGAGGAGCTGCTCCGCGTGTGCGATGGCGTAGGGCTCCCCTCAACCAACCTTTACAGCGACGAGGAGTTGAGGAGGATCTCTGAGGCATGCAGGTTGAACGGGCTTCTAGTGGCGGCTCACGCCTCCGAAACAGTGAGGGAGAGGGAGCTGGCCGTCAAGATGTATGGTGTGTCGGATGCTGTGAGGGCTGTTAAGGTGCTTAACGCCGACCTCCTAGTCCACTTAACGCACGTTGACGAGGAGGAGCTACCCCTCTTATCGGGGAGGGGGGTTGCATGCTGCCCGAGGGCTAACGCGTACCTTGGCGTCGGGCTCCCCCCCGTCGAGAAGATGGTTAGGGCGGGAGTCAGGGTTTGCCTTGGAACGGACAACGTGATGGTGAACAGCCCCGACCTCCTAAGAGAAATGGACTTTCTGGGGAAGATGGTTAGGGCTAGGTCCGGCCCAGCATGCCTCGAGGCCAGGGAGATAGTTAAGATGGTGACGGTTAACCCGGCTGAGGTTTTGAGGCTGAACTCGGGGTGGATTGAGGGGGGGAGGTACGCCGACCTTGCGGTCATAGACCTTGACGCCGCCAACGTTAAGCCGGTTCACCACCCTTACCAGGCGCTTGTCCACAGGGTTAAGTCCGAGAACGTGCTGTGCGTCTACGTTGGGGGTGTTAAAGCCTATGAAAGGTAAACCCTACGTTATACTTAACGCCGCCATGAGCCTTGATGGCAAAATAGCGACTGTAGGGGGGGACTCGGAGTTCTCGGACGAGGAGGACTGGAGGAGAGTGCACAGGCTCAGGGCCGAGGTCGACGCGATAATGGTTGGGGTTAACACCGTGCTAGCCGACGACCCTAAGCTGACTTCCAAGGTAGGGAGGAGCCCTTTAAGGGTTGTCGTCGACAGCATGGCCAGGACCCCTCCCACGGCGAGGGTTCTCACCTACAGGAGGGATGTGCCAACCGTGATAGCCGTGACGGGTAGGGCTCCAGCTGAAAGGGTTGAGAAGCTGAGGGAGGCAGGGGCGAGGATCCTATTGTGCGGCGAGGGGAGGAGGGTGGACTTGGAGGTTCTCATGGAGAAGCTCTTCGAGATGGGGGTTAGAAGGCTCCTCCTTGAAGGGGGAGGAAACCTTAACTGGGGCATGTTCGAGAAGGGGCTAGTGGACGAGGTGAGGGTTGCCGTGGCCCCGGTGATAGTTGGCGGAAGCAGGGCGGTGACGCTCGTTGAGGGGGAGGGGTTCGGCAGGGTGAGCCGGGCGGTGAAGCTTAAAATTCTAAACGCTGAGAGGGTGGGGGGATGCTTGCTAATAACGTGCAAGGTGGAGAAAAAAGGGATTTAAAAAAGGGGGAAGGAAGGAGAACGTGTGGCTTAGAGTAGGCGTTCTATATCCTGTTTTAGCTCCTTGAAGGCCTCGTTTTCCGGGTCGAGCGCTATGGCCTTATCTATCGTTTCCACTGCCTTCCTTTTCTCGCCTTTATCGGCGTAGCAGGCGCTTAGAACGTAGTAGAAGACTGGTATGTCGGGACGTATGGAGATCGCTTTCTCCAGGCTGTCTATTGCCTCGTCGTACCTTTTCAGCCTCATGTACGAGAAGCCCATGTAGTAGTATGCGTCCTCCGGGCCTGGAACTCCGAGCTCAATCGACTTCTTCATGGACGATGCGGCAGCCTCAAAGTTGTGCATTCTAAACTGAACCACTCCGTCATAATACCAGACGAGAGGGTGGTTAGGCGCCATTCCCTTAGCGGACTTTAGGTCCAGTTCAGCTAGGTCAAGGCGTCCCTCTCTTATGTTTCTCACGGCACTCTTCAAAACGTTTTCCAGCGACATTAAACCAACACTTGGAATGTTGCTAGGTTGCGATAAAAAGGAGGAACCTTTCCATCACACCCGCAACTCAACATAACCGAAAAGCAGTATAAATAAATTTCTAAGAAAGGCGGGAGGCGACCTAAAACCTAGACGGTGAAGGCGACATTCTAATTAGAACACATTTCTACTGTAAGCCTTGCGAAACTGTTAAATGTTTGGTGGACATGTATGGGCGTTTTGATAGATGTGTCCCAGATGCGGTGGGAGGATGGAGCACCGAAAGGGACAGGTTCTGGAGTGTAAATAGACAGTTGAACGCTTCAGTAAACCTATACCTAAGGATGAGAGGCTTCCCTCCTTCAATGAGGGTTTGGGAGGAAATTGTTCCCCAGACCCGAGGAGGGGTGGGCCCCCTCGATAGGGGCGAGACCGATGACACGCCCCCAATGAATCCAGAGGGAGACGAGGCTGACGCCCCTAAAGCGGACACGCACCTATAAAGACCACGTCCGCTGAACCCCGCATGCTAAATTCGGTATGAGACTATTCCCGCAGCTATTAGGGCGATTCCCCCTGTTATGCTGCCGGCAACAGGCAACCATATTTCCAAGATGGAGAGGGCCGTGAGCGTGGCTCCCGTGGCTAGAAACACTGCTGCCGCTCGTTTAACCTCACCTTGACCCACGTACCTGCATCCTAACAGTGAAATGGCGCCTAGCACTATGGGAATTAGGCTTTCAAGGGCTGTGAATGGTGCCAACGCGTAGATGAAGAATGCACCTATCGACGCGAAGGGCATATATGAGAGGATGGATGCGATGATGAGGGGGGCTACGATGTTTTCGATGGCTCCAGCGATGGCTAACACGGCTCCGAGAACGCCAACAACGTAGGCAACATTCTCGTAGTCAACCATAAAGGACACCTTAGGTTGGTTGTGGTTCACGCTTTTTCCACCAGTCTCTATTTTTTTAAATTTATATGCGTTTCGGAGTGATGGTTCCCCTTAAAATGCCTTCCTTCTTTTGCTTGAATCGTTTCTTTCGGAGGCGAAAAGCTTCTAACGTAACGTTACCTATTTCTTACGGGTGGATGCTGTGAGGGTTGGCTTACCCCAGATGCCATGGTTTGGTGACGTGGTTTTAGAGCTGGAGTTCCCCGAGGAATGGGACGTGCATGTCTGCGGTATGGCGGGCGACGGGAAAAAGCCTCTAAGCACGGAGCAGATTCTGTCAGCGTTGAGGAACCCTATTGGAGTGAAGGCTTTGGACAGGCTGGCGGAGGGAAAGGAGGAGGCAGTAATAGTATTCGATGACATGACGAGGCCTACGAGGGTGTACGAGATAGCCCCCCTAGTTCTTGAGGAGATGAGGAAGGGGGGGATAAGGGAGGATCATGTGAGGTTCATCTGTGCGAACGGGGCGCACGGCACGTTTGACAGGGAGGACTTCGCTAAGAAGCTTGGGGAGGAAGTAGTTGAAGGGTACCCCGTCTTCAATCATAACCCGTACAGCAACGTAGACTACTTGGGGCACACCAAGCACGGGACTCCGGTGGAGGTAAACGCCGAGGTTATGAGCTGCGACTTGAAGGTTGCCATCGGATGCATAGTCCCCCACCCGCAGTTTGGCTTCGGAGGGGGGGCGAAGATTGTTCTGCCGGGTATATCAAGCGTGAGAACCATATCGTTTAACCACGGGGACCTAGGCGGATGGTCTGCAGCCTCGGACTACAGGGAGATGCACCCCAGCTGCCAGCTGGCTTACGGGAGGGTTAACGAGGAGAACATTATGAGGCAGGACGCTGAGGAGGCAGCCAGAATGGTTGGATTGGACATGGTGGTGAACGTCCTGGTGGACTTCAGGAGGAACTCGACGGACGTCTTCGCGGGCGACGTTGTGGGGGCGCAGAGGGAAGGGGTGAGGGAGGCGATGACGCATTACAGGGCGCAGCTCGTCCAGAACCCGGACATAGTAGTCTCTAACGCTTACTCTAAAGCCAGCGAGGCGACCATAGCGGCGTGGCCAGCGGTCATAATGAGGGAGGGAGGAACGCTCGTGATAGTGTGCAACACCCCAACGGGGCAAGTTTCACACTACGTCCATGGTAGGTGGGGTGTTAAAAGGGTCGGTGGAAACCTCTGGCTTCCACCTACAAGAATACTGGACAGGGCGGGGAAGATAATAATCTTGTCCAAGTACCCTGAGAAGCAGCACTGGCTGGAGATGGCTCCACCGGAGAAAACAGTTAAGCTGAAAACATGGGAGGAAGTTCTCGAGGAGTTAAAGAACACGCATAAGGGGAGGCCTAGGGTAGCCGTTTTCCCCGACGCAACGATCCAGAAGCCATTCTAGAAGCGGCTTAGAGCAGCTACCCACCCTACTTTTTCATGGGGATGAGGGAGGGTTGAAGCGTTAAACACCCCATTCCCATCGACCCCTAGGATTCGACTCGACGTTTACGCCTCTGACACGCAAACCCCCGTAGCAACAAACTACATGGAAGGATGTTCTGCAACTCTCCGGTAACGTCGCGCCCAGCGTTGAAGCCCCTTTCCACTTTTAGCTTACTATTTGACGGGTGGAAGGGTGGAGGGTTTAAGAACCTGGTCGTAGTATTTCTCTCCAGGCACGTAGGAGAGGGTTATCTGGTGGAAGGTTCTTTTCGGCGTTTGAACTTCCTCAAGCATTCCTTCGATTAGCACCCTGTCCCCCTCCCTAGCCATCATCCTGAACTCCTCAACGTACGTCACTGCCCGTACGGCGTCGTCCGCCCTCGCCCCGCTGACTGTTTCAACGTCCTCTAGGAGGTATACTGCGGGTGTGAAGTAGGAGTCCTCGTCCCCCGCCACCGTGGCTTCAACCCTAGTCCACCCCTTAAATGTTATCCTGCTTCTCGGGTCATACTCGTTCCTTATCTCACTCCAGTCCTTCACCGGCTCGAACTCGACCTTAACCTTCCGTCCAAGCTCGGGTGAGTCGTAGACGGCGTATATCATCTTCCGCTCCTCGTAGAAGAGGTACTCTTGAAGGGTGTAGTTTTTGAAGCGCCAGTTCTTGCCGAGGTGCTGGCTTGGCTGGGAGAACTCGTTAGCGAGGGGGCCGCCCTCCTCGTAGAGGCATTTGAGAGCCTCAATCAGGTCTAGGAGGTTCCTCCTCCCGTAGACGACGAGGTCTATGTCGCTGAAGTACTCGTTGTAGAAGTCGTGGAGGATCGAGCCGAAGACGCCGAAGTCCCCGTAGCTTAGCCCGGAGACCTCCATGACCATCTCGACGACGCTTATCGCCGCGTCTATCATCCTGTCAGGCTCCTCGCTGAAGAGAAGCTGAAACCTGTGGTCGGGCCTCCTCACCTCGGAGAGCTGCCCCTCCCTAACCCCAACCATCCTGCGCTGAAGAGGCTCATGGAAAAAAGTGTACTGGGGGTATTTCTCCATGACAAACCTTAACCCTTCATCACCGTAGAACTTGTAGTAGACTATGGGGAGGCCGTCCCTGACCGCTCTAGGATCCGAACTCTGGTAGATGGTTTCGGGGGCGTACTCAACGTCGCACACGCAAGCCTTCGGAGGGTGATCGTAACCATAAACCCTGAAGATCAGACCCTCCTGCGTTACGGGGGCGTCCCTATCCCTAACCTTCAACACTGAGCGATCACCCCTCAGCGGGCCATATGTACTCCTCCTCCCCCACACCCGACCCGACGACTATTCGAAGCCAACCGCCCTCCTCCCCTTCAACCCTCTCCAGCATGCCCTTCGCCACGACCCTCACCCCCCTCCGCGCCACATCCCTAAACTGGCCTATCATGCTGACAACCTGCTTGACGCGTTCATCCTCGCACTCCACGCCGTAGACCGCAGGCCTGAAGACTGCCTCCCAGTCCTCCGTTACGGTGCACTCTGCCTCGACGGGCCTCAGCGCCCTGTACCTGTACTGGCCGTACCTCTCCCTTATCTCCTCGATCTTCCTCGTCGCGTTTACCACGACGCGCACCCCCTCAAACAGCACCCTGTTCCTTCTAAGCTCGTCGAAGCGGTCTGCTAGGATGGGCTGGACGACGCCCTCGTCCGCAAGCAGGAGTAGAGCCTTTTTAACCCTCCTGAAGTTTTCCGACCCGTAGACGGACACGTCCACGTCGCTTCCCTCACCGTGCATTTGGAGGGATATGGAGCCGTGGACGCCGAAGTCGCCCAGTGGAACCCCTGACTTCTCCGAGAGAAGCCTTATTATCTTCACCGCCTTCTCCTCCAGCCGGTCGAGGCTTTCCTTGCGTAGGAGGAGCCTCAGCTGTTCACATGGAACGTAGACCCTTCTTATCTTGCTCCTGGGAACCGTGACCAGCTCTTTCCCGTCGCACGGAGAGTAGTAGACGTAGTCTTCCGAGATCCTTCTTAGAGCTGACAGGACGTTACGGTAGATCTTAGGGGAGTAAAGCTTTGCTGGCCTGACGAGGGTGACCCCTTCGAGGCGCCAGGTGTAGGGTAGCCACGGAACGTCGAAGAGGTCTTTAAGGCTTGACGGAACGTACTTTAAGTATGCGACCACCCTGTCCTCGGGGTGAGCGTACCCCATCGTGTAGAACACGAGGCCGTCCTCTGTTAGTATGGCGTCACCGTCCCTTGGAGTCCAGTTCATTTAAAGCCTCCTCAACCTTTCTTCTGAAGGCTGCTTCAGCCTCTTCAAGGGTGAGACCTGCTTTTAAGGCTTCCCTGACGAAGCTTCTTCGAACGTTGCTGAGCGCGACCGCTGATCTTGGAGCGGACTTCACGGCTTCGGACACCACCCTCCGTGTTACCTTGTCGATTTCCTCCGCCAATCCGGGGGGCCGTCTCTCGGCCTCCCCATCCTCCGGCTTCAACGCGAGGATGCGGCTCAGCGCCTCCCTCGCAGCGTGCTCTAGGGGTGTCCTAGACAGGTTAAAGCGGGCTAGGCTTCTATCCCAGCGGTAGCGTTTCCCGGGCTCCTCGAACTTCTCGTTGACGGACGCTATGACCTCGGGGGGGATGGGTGACCCTCTAGCCTCATTCCACTTTAAAGCGTCCTCTAAGGATGCCTCAACGTGGATTATAGCGTGGATGGCGCCTGTCCTCCTAGCTAACTCGACCATGTCGTGGCGCATCGAAGAGTAGTAGTTCATGTCGTCGTTGACCACGCTTACACCCCTCCTCAGAAAGTACTCTGCTAGGTGTAGTGTGGCGTCCCTGACGAGGGGCTCCCTGGCAGGGTCAAACTTCTCCCTGTAAATAGGCATCATACTCCTCACGTTGTCTGATCCGAGCACGACCGTGGGGATCCCTGCCTCCTCCATTAGGAGGGCGATGCGTGTTGCGAGGGTTGTCTTCCCGCTTGCGGGGAGGCCGCACATGACCACAAGAAACTTCCTTGGCTGACCGGCAACCTTACAGCTGGAAATCCGAGCCACCCTCCATTCCTGTGAAGTCTTCTGTGGAGAAATTTGTGAAATGCTTTAATTATGGTTTTTGACTCCCTTTTAGCTAGGGAGGGTGAACGGCGTGGTTCCAGTAGCTTTGACGATAGCCGGCTCGGACCCGCTCGGAGGGGCAGGGGTGCAGATGGACCTGAAAACCTTCGCCGCCCTAGGCGTCCACGGGGTGTGCGCCATAACCGCCGTGACAGCTCAGAACACTGTCTATGTTAGGGATATACACGTTGTTCCGCCCGAGATCATAATGGCCCAAGTTGACCTTCTCATGGAGGACTTGGAGGTTAAGGCCGCTAAGACGGGTATGCTCAGGGACAAGGAGACCGTGGAGGTTGTCTGCCACATAGAGGACGAGTATGGCTTCCCCCTGGTGGTTGACCCCATAGTCTGGGCTGGGTCTGGGGAGAGGCTGGCGTCGCCCTCGGCTGAGAGGGCGATAATAAACCAGCTTATCCCCAAGGCTACGGTCGTCACCCCGAACATAGCGGAGGCATCCCTCATAGCGGACATGCAGATAAAGAGCGTTAGGGACATGGAGGAGGCCGCTAAGGCTATAGCGTCTAGGGGTGCCGAAGCCGTCGTAGTTAAGGGTGGCCACTTGGACGAGGAGAGAGACGTCGTCGTCGACGTCCTGTACGCTGACGGGGAGATTTCAAGGTTTGAGAAGGAGAGAGTGAAGGACTGCGCGAGCCATGGAAGGGGGTGCTGCTTCTCGGCTGCGATAACGGCGTTCCTCGCCATGGGTGAGGCTCCGGCGGCAGCCGTCGAGAAGGCTGAGAGGTACGTTGAGAAGGTTTTCCGCCACCCTGTTGACATAGGTAGGGGGAGGAAGCCTGCAAACCCCCTGATACTGCTCTACCACGACGCTGAGAGGTGGAACGTTATAAGCGACGTGGCGGAGGCTGTGAGCATGATAGAGTCTGAAAGGAACGTTGACGCGTTGATACCTGAGGTTAGGATGAACGTTGGCATGGCGACGAGCTTCGCGAGGGGGGTCGAAGACGTGGCGGCTGTGGAGGGGAGGATCGCAAGCTTCAGGGGGCGCGCCAGAGCTATTGGATGCCCAAGGTTTGGGGCGTCAAGCCACATCGCAAGGGTCATCTTGAAGGTGATGGAGTACGACCCGAACATGAGGGCTGCGGTCAACATAAAGTATTCGCCCGACATACTTGAGGCGTGCAGGAAGAGCGGGCTCACCGTCGCGGGGTTCGACAGGAGGGAGGAGCCAGAGGAGGTTAGGTTGGTGGAGGGTAGGAGCCTTCAGTGGGGGGTGGAGCAGGCGATCCAGAAGGCTAAGGGGGTTCCCGACGTCATATACGATGAGGGAGGGTACGGGAAGGAGGCCATGATAAGGGTTCTGGCTCAAACAGCCACCGAGGCCGTGGGGAAGGTCATCCAGATAAAGAACAACCTTAAGCTGTGATGGGCGGATGGGAGGGCGGGAGGGGCGGTGGAACACAACATTATTTAAAGCTCTTCCTTTCCTTTAGTTAGTGGAGTGGGTTTCAGAGGGGTTTCTTTGAGGGAGGCTGACGCTAGGGAGGAACGGTTCAGAGGCTTTTTCCCCTATAAGCCGTACCCAGCCCAGCTTGAGTATGCTAGGGATGTAGCTAGGCTGGTTGAGGAGGGAGGTGTGGGCTTCCTCGAGGCCCCGACGGGCTTCGGCAAGACGGTCTCGATACTTTCAGCCGTTTTACCCTACCCCTACAGGGTTTTCTACTATTCGAGAACCCACACCCAGATGAGGCAGGTCGCCTACGAGCTTGAAAGGATCAACTCTTTAGGCTACGGCTTCACCGGGGTCGTTAGGGGGTCTAGGCTTCAGCTCTGCCTTGACAGGGACGTTAGGGAAATGGACGACTACTTGAGGGCGGACGAAGTTTGCCTTTCAAGGATTAGGAGCGAGGAGGATGGGAGGAGCCTCGCCGAGCTCTCCCTGTACAGGAGCGACGTGAGCCTGGCGAGCCAGGACAGGCTTCCATCCGACGTGCGCCTCTACTGCGAGTTTGAGGGGAGGAGGGTTGAGATACCAGGATACATGCCCCATGGGGTTCCAACCGTTGCAAGCGTGGAGAGGCTTCTGGAGTATGGGGATGAAAGGGACGTTTGCCCCTACTACCTGGCTAAGGTTCTCTCGCAGGTTTACAGGGTCGTCATAGGAGCGTACAACTACCTTTTCCTCGACCCCGGCTTTAAGGGTCAAGTGATAGTTATGGATGAAGCGCACAACGTAGAGGACTTCTGTAAGGAGAGCAAGTCCTACGCCCTTTCGAGGAGAACCGTTGAAAGAGCGATAGACGAGGTTAAGGAGGTTGACAGGCCTTGGGCATCCGACGTGGAGGAGTTCCTCGCCTTTCTCTCAAGGTTCTTCAGCCACGCCGATTTTAAGGAGGACGAGCTTTTAACTAGGAGGATGATCCTTAAGGAGATGGAGGAGTGCGGGGTTACAAGGGAGAGGATAGAGGAGTTTCTTGAAGGGTGGCCTCTGATAATAAACATCCAGAGGGAGCTCATAGCGAGGAGGGGGAGGGTTGTAATCCTTGACAGGCTGAGGGTCGCCCAAGTCTACGCTTTCATCGAAACCTTCATGTCGAGTGGGGAGGAGGAGTACGTGGGGTTCTGGAACGCCGAGGACGAGAAGAACCCTGTGCTTGAGTGGCTCTGCCTAGACCCTAGGGTCGCGTTCAGCGAGATCCTATCCGAGAAGCCGAGGGCGGTCATACTGACCAGCGGAACCCTGTCGCCGGTGGAGGGTATGGCGGCACGGTTGGGGGTCCCGGAAGCCTTCAAGAGGAGCTACCCTTCAGTCATACCTAAGGACAACATAATGATTCTGGCTGTGGGCAGGGGGCCAAGCGGCAAACCCCTCACAACCAAGTACGAGATGAGGGGCGACGAGGAGACGGTGCTCGAGTACGGGGAGGCGGTCGCTAGGATAGTTAGAAACGTCCCTAACGGAACCATAGTGTTCTTTCCAGCCTACCAGGTGATGAATAGGATGTTGAACACGTGGAACACTTACGGTGTCCTCGGCGAGATCGACGCAGCCGTCTTCATAGAGTCTCCGGGTAGCACGGCGTCGCTGGTCGACGCCTACAGGAAGGCGGCCAGGGAGGACAAGGCTGTGCTCTTCGCCGTCGTCAGGGGGAAGCTCAGTGAGGGGGCGAACTTCCCCGACGAGTCGGGGCGAGCCGTAGTTATAGTCGGCATACCATACCCTAACATTTCCGACCCCAGAGTTATGGCTCAGAGAGAGTACTACGACAGGGTGGAGGAGAGCATGGGGAGAAGGTGGTACCTTGACCAGTCCTTTAACGCTGTGAACCAATCTCTCGGCAGGGTTTGGAGGCACAAGGAGGACTACGCGGTTGGGGTGCTGCTTGACACGAGGTACGCTTGGAGGGAGAGCAGGAGGAGGCTTTCGCCGTGGCTGGCGGAGAGGACCACGCACGTGGACCCTAGGACGCCGTTTCAGACGGTGGAGAGGATGATCAGGGCATTCTTTAAAGGGTAGGTGGAAGGATGGGGAGGCTGGCTGAGGAGATAGTCAGGAAGCCGCAGCTTGCATCTAAGCTCGACGGCGAAGCAGTCAAGAGGATCATCTACGATGCGGGGGAGGTTCTCGAGGGTGAAACCTACTTTGAGGTTGAGGGTGGGAGGGTCCTCTTCGTAGGTGACACGCACGGTGACCTCTACTCAACCATGGCTGTGGCAAGGAGGTTTCTCAGGGAGGGCTACGACCTGGCGGTTTTCCTAGGGGACTACGTTGACAGGGGGGCTGAGCAGGTTGGAAACATGAACTTCGTCCTCTCGCTTAAAACCGTGTACCCTGACAGGGTGATACTTCTCAGAGGCAACCACGAGACCCCCCTCGCCAACAGGTACTACGGATTCATGGATGCTGTCTCGAGGAGGTTCTCCTTCAGCTTCTACAGGGTTTACGCCTCCCTCTTCGCATCCCTGCCATACGCTTGCCTAGTTAACGGGTCGGTGCTGTGCCTTCACGGGGGGATAGCTAAGGGGCTTGAAAGGCTGAGCCAGCTCAGGGAGATTCCCAGGGAGGTGGAGGTCGAGGACCCCATAGGGTTCCAAGTGCTGTGGAACGACCCTCATGAGGGGGTGAGGGGGTTCAAGCCAAGCCCCAGAGGGCCGGGAATATACGTGTTTGGAGAGGACGTTTTCACGGAGTTCGCCGAGGAGAATGGGGTTGAGGTTATGGTGAGAGCTCACGAGGTGTTCCCTCAGGGGTTCAAGTGGTACTTTCGAGGGAGAATTTTGAGCTTGTTTTCCGCCGCGCAGTACACCATCCCGGTTAATGCCAAGGTGGGCGAGATGGAGGGAGGAGATCTCCGGGTAGTGGACGTCTTCAGCTGAGAGGGCAGCGTGGATGGTTAACTTGCCTCCTAGTGTGGTTGACGTTTGAGGCGGCTGCTAAGCCGTTAAGTGTGCTGCGGATCGCTGAGGGTTCCGAGTTTACGTTAGGAGGGCTGAGTTGAGGAATTCCTGCAGGTCTTTAGGTTTTATCGTTCCCGTGTGGAGGGCTGTCGCAACCAGCGCGCCCTTCACTCCTATGCTTCGCAGAGCCTTTAAGTCTTCGACGCTTCTCACCCCTCCGCCGGCTATCACCGGGATTGAGAGGTGGGACGCAAGCTTCTCGAGGAGGGTGATGGGGGGGCCGCTGCGCATTCCGACACGGGATAGGTCCACCACGAGGAGGGAGGACACGCCGGAATCCTCGAACATCGCCGCTGCTTCAAGAGGGGTCATTGACGCTACCTCCCGGCTCCTAGAGACGACGGAGACGCCTCTCAGGTCGAGGCTTCCAACTATTCTTTCGCCGTAAAGCCTAGTGCACTCTGAGAGGAAGGCTGGGGTTGGGATGGTCTCGGTTGCAACGACGACGCCTGATACTCCGGCTCTGACCAGGCTCTCGACGGACTCGACGCTTCTCACCCCGGCGTCGGCCGTGATCCTCATGGAGGAGCGTCTAACGAGAGACCTTATGGCTCCCAGGTTCGGCGCCCTCCCCTCTATAGCGTCCAGGTCTGCGATGTAGAGTTCGGTGAAGCCGAGGCATTTAAACGCGTACATGACGTTCATGGGGTCTGGCGAGGAGGTGAGAACCGACTTGACGGGCTCATACTCTCTTCTAACGCCTCCCTTAGCGTGCACGACGATGCCGTTCATCAGGTCCATGACAGGTATTACACGCATACCCCTTGCTCCCCTTCATGGTGCAGGCGAAAAGGAGAAGCTTAAAAAGAATAGTGTAGCTACAAATAAAAAACTTTCCAACCTCTAATTGATCGTCCATCCCCTTCAGGGTGGAAGTGGCGGGAAAGGGGCTCAGCCCTGAGGCATCGTGTAGAGGCTGCGGGCAGCAGGTGGTTGGGGTAGGGTGCAACGGGTGGATTCTTGGGTTGGCGCGGGAGGCTGCCTTCCTGGCTGGTGGTGGGATGAAGGGAAGGGTCTTCGTGTACGAGTTTATGTGTGGAGGCGGGATGGCTGGTGAGGAGTTGCACGTGGACGTTGCAGTGGAGGGGCTCGCCATGCTTCTCGCATCCGCCGAGGACTTCTCCTCCGCAGGGTTCCACACGTTCACGACTCTAGACCCCAGACTTCTCTATTTGAAGAGGATTTTTGAAGCTAGGAGTGTCGCCGTGGTGGAGAGGGGCCTCCTTGAAGGGGTGGAGGAGGCTGACTGGGTTCTTTTAATTGCCCCGGAGACGGGGGGGACGCTCTGCGAGTTAACGCGAACCCTTGAAAGGAGCGGATGCAGTGTTTTGGGCTCCTCCTCCAATGGGGTAGCCTTGGCTACGGATAAGGGGAGAACATTGGAGTTGGCTGGTGAGGCAGGGCTAAGCGTTCCCCTGACCTTAACCGCCAAGAGCGTGGAGGAGGCTGTTGGGAGGGCGTGGGAGGTCGGGTTTCCAGCCGTGTTTAAGCCGGTTGACGGTGTGGGATGTGAGGGGGTCAGCGTAGCTAGGGGCGAGGATGATGTTAGGGGGGCGGCTGAGCTCGCCTCGGCTGCTTCAGGAACCGGGGAGATCCTCGTTCAGGAGTATGTGAAAGGGGTGGATGCGAGTGCAAGCTTGATAGTTGGCGATGACGAGGCAACGCCCTTAACGCTAAACGCTCAAATGATTCTAATCGGCGAGGACGGAAGGATACGTTATGAGGGGGGCTACCTCCCCCTCAAGCACAGCTTGGAGAAGGAAGCCTTAAAGGCAGCTGAGAAGGCGGCGCTGCAGATTCCGGGCTTGAAGGGGTACGTTGGGGTGGACTTG
This sequence comes from Thermoproteota archaeon, assembly GCA_029258835.1. Classification (GTDB taxonomy): domain Archaea; phylum Asgardarchaeota; class Jordiarchaeia; order Jordiarchaeales; family Freyrarchaeaceae; genus Freyrarchaeum. Next base: position 33,740 of record JAPDJY010000022.1, read on the forward strand.
GTCCTGTCTCGCAGGGGGGTGTTCATAATGGAGGTTAACCCCCGCCTGACAACCTCGTACCTAGGTGTCAGGGAAGTTGTAGAAGGTAACATTGCAGGGTTTATCTTCGACTCGTGTCTGAGAGGGGTGACACCGGGAAGAGTGGTGGTTAGGGGAGGCGCAGCGTTCAGGAAAACGTCTACGCGTGAAGTGTGTGATTGGGAGGTTTCAATAAATGAGAGGCACAGGTTTATAGTTTGCCGCGGAGGAAGCATAGATGAAGCGCTGGTGAAGGCGGGAATCCGCCCTCGGAGGGCTAACCTCTAGTATGGTTTCCATGGGCAATTTCAGAGAAGGGTCTAAGCGTGCAACATCGGCGTGTAGGGTGGGGGTACCTAGTCGTTCGCTCTCGTGTTTGCCTTCCTTAGTTCTGGAACACGTTGAATAGGGGTGTTCCCGTAGGGGTCGACAAGGTAATCGCCAGCTTTCTTTTCCGATAGGGCCGGTAGATCAAGCTGTCCATTTCCGTTTGCGGTTGTTAGGTCCCGCCTCACAGTTGCAGGCAATATTGATGGTATTCCCGCATATCATATAGGTTAGCCTTCTGATTGATTGCTGTCTTCATTGTTACGATTCGTTAAAGATAGAATCTTATAGGGAGAGACCTTATAGGATCTGAATGTGATGGATCCCGCTCTATGGTTGGAAGTGGGGCCTTCTGGGTGAAAGAGAAATGATTTTTGTTGGATTGGACGTGGGGGGCGCTAATACTAAGGCTGCTAGGGTGGATGTTGGATCTGGGAGAGTTAGGGTTAAAGTGGTTAGGGAGTACTTTCCCGTGTGGGCTAGGTCGAGGGGTGAGCTTCCAGAGCTCATATCTAGGATAGGGCGGGGGCTTTGTGGCGGGGAGGAACCTGACTGCGTCTGTTTGACGATGACCGCCGAGCTCTCCGACGCTTACGAGACCAAAAGGGAGGGGGTTAACCATGTTCTTTCTTCGGTTGAGTACGCTTTTAAAGGGGTTGAGGTGCTTGTCGTGAACTGCATGGCGGAGCTTTTAAGCGTCGGCGAGGCGAGGAGGCGCCCCTTGGAGGTTGCAGCGGCGAACTGGCCGGCTACGGGGTGGATGGTTGGAAGGGTCTTCAGAAACTGCATCTTCATGGATGTGGGGAGCACAACCACCGACATAATACCCGTTAGGGATGGGGTGCCCTGCCCTGAGGGGAGAAGCGACACCGAGAGGCTGATGAGCGGAGAGCTAGTCTTCACGGGGGTTCTCAGGACGAACATTTCGGCTATAGTGGGGTGGGTCCCCCTGTGGGGGCGCATGTGTAGGGTGTCTCCGGAGAAGTTTGCGTTAACCGCCGACGTACACCTCATCCTGGGGAACATTTCGGAGGAGGATTACACCTGCGAGAGCGCTGATGGGAGGGGGAAGGACGTGGAGCACTCGATGGCTCGCTTGGCGAGGGTTGTGTGCGGCGACCTTGAAACCCTAACCGCCGAGGACGTCCTCGGGATCGCGAGGTACGTGTATGTTAGGCAGGTGGAGCAGGTGGTGGAGGGGCTTGAGCAGGTTTCCTCCAGAAACCCGGACTTAAAGACGGTTGTAGTTGCTGGTCTGGGAGGGAGGTTCCTAGCTTGGAGGGCGGCAGAGGCTGCAGGCTTCAGGAAAATACACGGTTTAGACGATGTGTTTGGGAGGATGGTTTCCGAGAATGCACCCGCCGTTGCTGCGGCTCTGATGGCTGCTGGAAGGAGGGGGGTGGACGTGGACGAAGTGCTTAGGAGGATGAGGGGGTAGCATGGTTCGCCGGGCTTTTTCTTTGTGTTTAGCAATGAAATGTTTTACTTAAGTAAAAATTCGCGTCCATCACATTTAATTATAGAAAAAAATAAATACCAGAAAATTGATAGAAGTTCCTCAGGTTTAGGAGGAATCTCGGTGAGAGGGGGTAGGCCAACCCCTGAAGGGGAACACTGATCCAATGAAGGGCCTGTAACCCCCCGAGCCTCAAACCTCCTTTCAGAAAAGTGTTGTCTGCCTGTATCCCTTCTTCCCCTCCTCCTCGACGGCTTCCCTGGGCTTCCTTGAGCGCTTAGCCTTCCGCCCAGCCTGCATTTTGGCGGCTGCCTCGCGGGCTGCTTCGCGGGCTGCTTCACGCTCCCTCTGGGCGAGAGCCCTTATTCTTTCGCGGTCCACTTCAACGGTGAAGTCGAGGGGGTATGGTTCGACCTCGTCTAGGCCGCTGAAGTCGAACTTCTTTCCGAGGAAGATGAGGGGTGGGGTGTCAACGTCCCTTGCCATGGAGAGGAGGCCGCCGTCCATCCTCAGTACGCCGTTGTCCAGGGCTAGCTTGAGAAGTTTAAGGGCTCTTGTAGGGGAGAAGTTGAAGGGGAGCCCCCAGTCGAACGAGAGGATGAAGCACCATTCTTTAGGGGTAAGCTTGGATTTGCCTGAGAGAATGAATGGTATCTTTGATAGGGCCTCCACGGCGTCTAGGCTCATGCTTGACCACCGTTGCCTCTCTGTTCTTTCTCCTTGGGTGGAGCGGGGGGAGCCCCCTCGGCTCTTCTGACGGGGGGTTGGGGGAGTATCAGCATCGACGCGTCGATCTCCTCGATTATAGGCTTAGTTTCCGGTCTTAGGGTGGCTTTCACGGGTATTACGAGGAGTTCCGCGTGCGTCTTCCTCATTCCGGCGACGGCGGTCACGTCTATTGTTCCGGCCTCTATGAAGTGGGCTACCTTGAAGCCTCGCTCCACCAGAGCTGGCTCAACCTCCTTGAAGGACTTCTCCATTATGTTGCATGCCGACGACAACACCTTCTCCTTTTCAAGGGTTGTCAGCTCCGACAGGGCGTCGCTGACCATTTCGACCGACTTCAGGAACGACTCGTCTATGTAGGTGAGGAAAGTTATCTTAGCGTTGGGTCTGCACATGGTTATGAGGGTTGGGAGGCATGCCTTTATCTCCCCCGGCTCCCTGACGAGGACCAGCACGCGGCTGAGAAGCCTTTGAGGCGTAACCTCGGACTTCTTAATGACGAGGATCGGAAAGCCTACCTTTTGAACCAGGAGTTCAACCAGCTTCACCATGGAGGCGGCGGCCTCAACCGTTTCTGAGGGGGAGGGGACGACCAGGAGGCTGGGCTGGCCGCCCCTCGTTAACTCCACTATGAGGTTTACCAGGCTGTCTTCTGGAACGTGCTCCTCCACGTCGTGAACCCCTCTCCTTTCCAGTTCCTTCCTGACGGATTTGAAGGTATCCCTGCAGTTCTGCTTCATGCACACCAGCTTAACACTGCACGAGCACTTCTTGGAGAGGAACGCCGCGGCCCCCACCGTCGGCTCAAGGGGGATCGAGGTGTCTGGCAGCAGCAGGAGTATGGAGGCGAACGGTGACGGTTCAACCCCCCTCACCGGTATTATTAGGTGTTGCTTAAGTCTGCTTTCAAGCCGGGCAATCTTCTCTAAATCCTCCTTGCTCAATTGGAACCCTCCCGTGGGAGAACGAAGCTAACCTAACCTTCAGCACCCTCCTTTTAGAATAAAAGCTGACGAGTATAAGTAGAAGGCGAAGAGGGGTGAAGACGCAACCCGGGGCGGGATTCGGAGGGGACGCGTGAACCGCTCAGGGTGAAACTACACGTCTTGGGAGAGGCTGCCGGAAACTTCACCCCGTAAACCCCGTCAGGACTTAAGTTACCATTTATGCTCCCAGAACATTTAAACATTCACTCATCCCTCTTCTAAAAGACAATTACCTTCGGATTTAAAAATATTGGTAAGTTCCTCTACTTTCTCAGAGGCAGCACATAAAAAGTTTTTGCCCCTATTTATAAAGGGAATCTTTATAAAGGGAATCGGGGGTGCGGAGGGGTTGAAGGAGAAGACGCTTGATGGTTTGAGGGGTGCTCCGCCGCGCCGCCCCTCCAGGAACGAATGGAGGGTTTCCACCGTTAAGGCTTAGTAGTAGTCGGGGTATAGCTTCGGGGAGGGGTTGACCGTGCTCTGAGGCTGGAAGCTTCCCTTCAAGGTGGTCTTTAACCGTTTTGAAGTCGTTAAGGTGAGGTCGTTAAGGCCTGACCCGGTGAGGATGCACACCACCCTTCCATCGAAGAGCTCCCAGTTGCTTCTGATGGCTGCTATGGGGGTTCACGGTTGGTAGGCTTTTATGGGTAGTGTGGGCTGGTCTGTCAGGCGTTTCCCCGTCATCGAGGCATGCGCCTCTGATGGGGCTTTCGGGGTGGCCCCGGAGCCCCACGTCCGAACGTTCCGTCCTCATAGGCCACCCTGTGGCCAGACAGCACTTACAAACACTTACCAAATATTTTAACTGTTTCGCAAGGCGTCCACTATCTCCCTGTCCGAGACCGTTAGTATTCTCCCTCCGCTCTCCCTCGCAGCCTTCACTGCAAGGGGGGCATCGTAGGGGCGTTCAACCCTTATAGCGCTTGCAATAGTGCTTGGCTTGCTCCACCTCGCCATTAAGCCTTCCTTCCACGCCCTAGCTACCGGGCTGCACCCCTCCGCCTAGACGCCGACGACCCTTGGGATACGGTCGAGTAGTTTAAGCTTTCTTTAACTCCAGAATCCCTTGTAGATAGCCGACATGAGCACTCCCGACCCGGCAGGGCAGACGACCCAGCCTATTGATGACGGCTACCCCCCAGAGCTTGAAGCCAATCGTTTTCTGCCCCTTCCTCCTCCAGTAGTATTCGCCGACGAACATTACGTCCTCGTCCTTTGGGAGGGAGGGGGCGATGTTCACCGCTCGTCAAAGCCCCCGTCAACGAACTCTATTTCCGCCCCGTAGAGCTTCACCATTGTAACCTTTCCAACGGGGGATTCACGGGGCATAACTATCCTGCACTTAACCCCCGCCTTGGCCGAGTAGGCTGCGACGCTTGAAGCCATGTTACCCGTTGAGGCGCAGACAACGCTTGAGGCGCCCATCTCCAGCGCCTTGGTCGGCTCCACGGCGCTCCCCCTATCCTTGAGCGACCCCGTCGGGTTGTGGGTTTCCAGCTTAAACCACAGGTCTAGGGCGTACTCCCCCTATGACCTCGCTCCTCCGAGTCGGAGTCCACCCCTCGTTGAGGCTGATGAGCCTTGGAGGGTGTTCGACGGGTAGCAGCTCCCTGTACCTCCATACTGTTCTGCCGTGGAAGTCTTCCCGGCTGAGCTTAAGCTGGTCGTAGTCGTGGTAGACTTGGATTGGGCCTCCACGGTCGGGGCAGAGGATGGGGAGTTCCTCGATCCTCGCGCCGCACAATCCGCATTCCAGGTACACTTCAACCACCCTGCTGCTCGAGCTTTCTCCTGAGCTTCCAGTACTTGAGGTAGTTTGCCGCCGCCTTAGCCGCCCTGTCAGGCGTCGAGTATACTGGTATTCCGGCCTCCTCCAGCCTGCTCCTCTCCTCGGGCCAGAGGAGGGTTGGGGCTAGGAGGGCTGCAACTACCGCTTTCCCGGTCTCCTTGGCTGCGTCTATGATTTCCCGGTATGGGAATTGCATTTCAGGCTGGAAGGAGGGGGTGAATATTGGTATGAAGACGCTTACGTCCGGGTCTTCCAGTATTGCCCTCGACGCTGCCGCGTATATTTGAGGGTACGCGTACCCTATGCCTGTGATGTCGCATGGGTTCTGGAGGTAGACTGGGAAGGGGAACTGGCTTGATATCCTCTCTTTCGTCCTCTCCGAGAGGCTTGCCAGGGGGGCCTCCTCCTTCTCAAGGGTCTCGGTTGCTATTATGCTTGGGCCGGCTGTGTGGGTTAGCACGGCCACTCCCCCGCTCCTCGGGGGTGGCAGCATGGAGAGGGCCTTCGCCGCGTCTATGAGCTCTGACGACCCGTCTACTTCTAGGATCCCCGCCTGCTTGAAGGCTGCCTTGTAGAGGGTGTAGCTACCAGCGAGGCTTCCGGTGTGGGATGGGGCCAGCTTGGCGGCTCTCTCGGTCTTCCCAGCCTTGTAGCATAGGACCGGTTTAACCTTGGACGTCTCCTTGGCTGCCTCGAGGAGCTCCCTAGCCTTGTCGACGCCCTCCATGAATACGCAGATCACCCTTGTTTCCTCGTCGTCTTTCAGGTACAGGAGGAGGTCTGCTATTTCGACGTTGGCCCTGTTTCCGACCGTTATGAACTTGCTGAAGCCCAGCCTCTCGTCGAAGAGGTGGTAGAGGAGGAGCATCCCCGCTCCGCCGCTCTGGCTTATCAGGGATATGCTGCCCTTCTTGAGGGGGCCTATGGGCGAGAAGCTTGCGTTGAGTTTGGCGTGCGAGTTCATTATTCCAAGGCAGTTTGGACCTATTATCTTGATTCCCGCCCTGTTGCACGTCTCAACTATCCTGGACTCCAGCTCCGCCCCCTCGCCGCCTATCTCCCTGAAGCCTGAGGCGAGTATTATGACGCCCTTGACGCCCTTCTCGGCGCACTCCTCCACGGCTTCTAGGACCCCTCTCCCCGGGATGGCGACGACTACTAGGTCTACTTCTCCGGGTACGTCTAGGAGGCTGGGGTAAGCCTTGTAGCCTAGGACCTCGCTCGCTCTTGGGTTTATCGGGTAAACCCTCCCCTCAAAGCCGGCCGTGTGGAGGGACATGACCGTCTGGTACCCGAGCTTGTTGGGAGACCTCGACGCGCCCACCACGGCCACCGAGCGCGGGTAGAATATGTCGTTGAAAGAGTTGGACTCCTTCAAGCGGGATCACCCTTCGAATACTTAATACTCGCGTGTGACTTATAACGTTTTTAAGGGTTGAAGTGGTTAATTAGAGGGGAAAGAGGGAGGAATGCTGGAGGGCTGATGGTTGGCTGGCTTTAAGGATTTGAGCTTCGAGGAGGTGATGGAGGTGGTCGGCGGGAACATGGGGTTGCTCGTGAAGCTCATGGAGGAGGGGAGGATTGGCAGGGTGGAGGCTGAGATACTCAGGGCCTGTTATGGTGCCTCGTCGGGTGACGAGGCTGCGAGGGAGAGGCTTAGGGAGCTGGCTGAGAAGTACCTTGACCCCGGAGGGTACGAGCAGCTGGTCAGGTTCGTCGAGTCTAGGAGTAGGGTTTCATGGATGGTTTTCGCCAGGAACTACGAGGTTAAAGGGGGGTACGTTGAGGAGGGGGAGGAGGCTGCGTGGAGCTTGGAGGAGCACAGGTCGAAGCTTGAAATAGTTAAGGTTTCCTATGTTGAGTATGTTGATAGGGTTGCGAGGAGGAAGGAGGAGGAATAAGTTGGGGTGCGAGGAGGTCTTAAGGGAGGCTGAAAGGCTCCTAGCTGAGGGGGAGACGCTGAGGGCGGCGGAGAAGTACGTTGAGGGCGCCGAGTGCCTCGACTCCCAGGGGGAGTACGAGGAGGCTGCAAGGGCTTTCCTCAAGGCTGCGGAGATATACAGGGGGAGAGGGGATTACTATAGTGCCGCCAACGCGTTCAAGGACGCCATGATAAGGTATCTTGTTTCTGGCAAGCCGGAGGAGGCGTTGAGGATCGCTGAGGGGGTGGAGGAGGAGGTTAAGGCTTCCCCCACCTTCGCCTTCGCCCTGTCAATGCTTGAGGAGAGGGTGAGGGCTGTGGAGGAGGCGGAGGGAGGAGGGGAGGGTGTTCCGGGGGAGGTTCACTTCGAGGAGGCTGAGCCGTTAACGGGCGAGGATGTAGCGCGGGTGGTGGGCGGCGAGGTCGGGGTTGCCGCGTCGAGGAGTCTTAGGG
>JAPDJY010000002.1:0-40812 GCA_029258835.1 Thermoproteota archaeon
CTGGGCTCGACGCCGACGACGGCGAGCTCCTCCCTGAGAAGCCTCTCCACCACGGCGTCCCTGGTGAGGGGCTTGCCCACCTCGACCGGCATCCCCTTGCTTATCCTTTCTATGAGCTGGTCTATCCTCCTGATTACCGGCGGTATCCTAGCCCTCTGGATGTAAACGTAGGAGGCGAAGCCAGCAGCCGGAACAGTCAAAGCCAACACCAACACCACAAAGAACGTGAGTGGAATTCTAACTCCGGGTATTGGTGCTGATTTTTCTCTGATTGCGAGGAAAACGTATGTGGTTTTTTCCTCGTAGTTTTCAGCTTCTATTGTGAGGGGTAGTGGGAATGTTGCCTGTATTCCTGCTGTTGGTAGGGTTAGTATGTATGTTCCTGGTGATATTTCGATCATTTTTATTCCTGCTAGGGTTACGTTGGCTGACACTGGGTTTCCAAGGTCGTCTGTGAGTGTTACTACTAATGGGATGAACCATAGGCTGTTTTCAACATCCATTGCTTGCCCGGCGAGGATGTTTTTCTCGTTAACCATTAGGAATGGCATGTAGATGGTGACTGGTATTGGGGACACGGTTAGGGCTTTGCTTACGGTGATTACTTGGTAGTTTGCCTTTGATACTACTATTTGCAAGGTGTATGTTCCTGGCTCGATGTCACCTGTGTATATGGAGGCAACGTATACTCCAGGGTTGTTGGGGTCTTCCTCGAAGCTTCCTGTTACGTTTGTCCCGACTATGCGCCATGTTACTACGGCTTCTTTGATGAGGTTTCCATCGCTTCTCTTAAAGGTTAAAGTGAGGGAGATGTTTCTACCCCAAACTCCAATGAAGTTTGTCTCTGATGCGACTGAGGCCGTGGTCGGGACAGGGTTTACTGTGAGAAGTATTGAAGCGTTAACAGCCGTGTAGTTTTCGGCCTTAAAGCTAACTTGAATCAGGTATGTTCCCACTGTGAACTTCTCTAGGTCGTCGGCTGTGATATAGTATCTGTTGTCTGTCCCGTTGTAGCTCATTACACCTTTAATTCCTCCTGGCGAAGCGGAGAATGAAACGGTTAGTCCATCCCCATGGAGGGGGGTGTTGCTCAGCGTGTCGTTAACGTAGACTGACACTGAGAAGGCTGGGGTTTCATTCCATGTGACAGACATAACGGAGGTGTAAATGATGGATACAGGTCTCTTCAGCACGTCCAGCGTCACCGTTATCGGCGTCGGGTAAGCGTACTCTGTTGTATCACTTGGTTTCCCATAGATGGTTAACGTGTAGCGTTTTCCTCCATTGAGGTACTTCATCATGTTTTTAAGGTAGCAGTAGAACTGGCTTGAACTACTGTCGCTCACGTTCTTGGTCATGTCTATCGTAGCGATGTACACGCCGTCTTCGTCTGTAATGTTAAACCGGATCCAGTCGGCGGCTACACCACTGCCACCAGACATAAGGCGCACATATAGTGAATCGTTTTCACCCCAGTACGTCGATATTAGAGACGTATTGTCCAGTTCTATCTCGGTGGTGTAGAGGGTTATTGAGCGGTTCAGCTTGACGCGAATGTACCTTTGCTTTTCCATAGGTATCTCGTCCCAGTAGGTGCTAGCGTTCAGATCCCACATGGTTCTGTTCTCATCATCATAGTCGGGTGTTGAAACCGTTATGTTGACCTTAGCAGTTCCTGAGGAGGAGGCCGCGTAAACGTATAATGTTACCGATGCAGAGTACGGGTCTAGTTGCTGGTCGGTTATGTTATAGCTTAACAAGTCTGAGGGTGATGTGTAGTTTACTGTGACATTCGCGTTCTGCACCGGCGTTCCCTTCTTGTCGTACACCTCGATGTATAGCTTCGTTATGTTAAGGTTGAACGTCAACGGATTGTCCCCGTGAACCCAGTTAACAGGGTCGGACGAGTAATTTCTGTATGACGTTTGCAGGGTGACATTTACGGTGTATGTTCCAGTGTGCGGGAGAAGAAACTTAGCCGTTCCTTGCTGATCCGTTAGAGCAGACGACGCCAAGCTTGAACTGTTATAAACCGTCACGTTGACGTCCTTAAGAACATTACCATAATAATCCTTAACAGTGACTACCAGTGCCGAGTCCTCCGCGCTTGAAACGGTGACTGACGGGGGGCTCCTCATCCCCTCAGCAAACTTCTGGAAGGCGTCGTATCCGTCAAATCCATTGAAAACGTAGAATCCTGTTTTCTCGTAGAACCAGCTGCCATCGTGAACCTGATAGTTTGAGCCACTATGCCACCGTCTAACCCACCTCTCAAATTTGTTATTAGCGATCCACCATACGTTATAGTACCAGTTTGGCGGGGAGAAGTCGCTTGAGTGGGTTGGAGGAACCACGTCGAAGCTTCCTGCTGCGAGCCCGTTTGAAGAGTTGTCGAAGAAGCAGATCCATTCAGTTCCATATATATTTGTAATTCCGGACCATGAGCTTGAACCAGTTGCTGATAGGTCTTCCTCGTGCACCCCTGAGGAGTCCTTGTAAATGAACCATCTCATTGTTTGCTTGTTGAAGTCTATTCCGTCACCTCTGTAGACGTTAATAGTATATTCTCCATTGAAGGTGGTGTTTGCTTCGCAGATCCACCCCCACCTGAAGAACCGGTATGTTAGTTTTGTTGTTCCAAAGTTGTCGTCGGGTGTTCCCATGTATGCTAGAGTTGTGTATGTTATGAATAGGGGGCCTTCTTCAATTACTGATGGCTGCTCTGCTGCGTACGTCTCGGATGTTGAGTGGTCGATGCTGTCGAATACGTCCGGCGTAAACTGGAAGCCACTGTGTCCGAACGAGGTTGTACTGTAAGCTGCACTCCCCCAGTGGTCGTCTGGATCTACGAGAAGGTTCCAGCTATCTTCAATTTTCCCTCCACGTGACCCAGATGAGGCTGAGGCGTTGTAAAGGTCGCTTTGGAAGACGTATGTCGTCCAAGTCGGCCTTATGAGGCTTATTTGGGGGGTGAAGGAGACTGTTCCGCTTGCACTATCATTATAGTATATGTAATATGTTGTTGATGGGGAGGATACGTTCACGTAGAATGTTAAAATTAGACTCTTGTAGTATGGTGTTCCCTCGTAGTATGTTTCGTTCCAAACTTGGTACGGTAGGCTTTCAATGGGGAGCCAGTTTGAGCCATCCCAGTACTGAACTCTAATGCTTCCATTATAGCATTCTCCATTGTTAAACGTTAGGTAAACATCTACCGGTATGTTGACGTAGTCGCTGAACTCGTAGGATGCATTAACCGTGAACGTTATGTTTCTCCTGTACCTGAAGGTGTAGTTCCACCAAGGAGGGTTAAATTGCTTCACCATTGAGGAGGAGACGTCGCTAGCAGGAAGGTAAAGTAATGGTGCTGGTTGAAGCGTAATGTAGGATGCTGCTATGACGAGTAACGGAATGAAGATTAATGTTACCATTAGAAGGGTTAGAGGCCTTCGATGCTTAAAACCCATTAATTTCCACCTCACACACTGGGGGTTCAAGATCGACGCCGCCGGAATCCTACAAACTCATCCTCTACACCAGAGCCATAATTTGAGAGATAAAATAGATTAAAATATTATATTATTTTTGTGGAAAATGCTCTCATTTCTGGATAGTTCTCGAAAGAAGAGGATACCAGGCGAGAGGAGGCAACGTGTTATTTTTGTTATTTTAGGCACATCACCAAGCATGTTAAAATCTAGTTCATCGGCTACTGGTTCACGACGATGAGCCGGGGGATTTCGCTGAGTGCTGTTTTGGCGGGGAGCCTTATTTTCTTCTTTTTCTGCTTGTATTAGGGGGTTTTGATGGGTTCATTTAATGCGGCGAGGTTTGAGGTTATAGAGCTTGTCAGGAGGGAGCTCGAGAGGGCTCTGCCATTAAAGGAGGTGGCAACGAAAGAAGACATAAAACTGGTAATTGAAACGATGAACAAGCACTTCAAGGACGTGAACAGGATGTTTGAGGATGTCAATGGGAGGTTTAAGGACTTTATGGGTCTTTGCACTCGTACTTTTATTCTTGGGGCTATGATTTCGCTGTTCACCATTCGTTGTAAGGTGCTGATAGCGTTAAAATAGTCTGATGGATGGCTTCTGAAAGGGTGTCCTTAGTTCTTAGCTTTTAACTCTGCAGAGTTGTTTAGGGAGTTATGGGGTTGAGGTGAGGGTTTTTGAGAAGTTAAACTTCTTTTAGGGGACGTTGCCAGTTATTTTTTCACCTTTAAGGGGGTTTGAGGGGGCTGAGCAGATAGTTAAGTTTTTATCTCTTTTAGGTTGCTTCATCCTCTGCTCTTTTCTCTTAGTGATTTTGTTTGTCCTTTTTTCCATGGCTGGGTTTAACGGTGTGTTGGCGTGTGGTGTTGTTGCTGAGGGTGGTTTTTCCCCATGTTTTCCATAAGAAATAAATTTCTTTTCGGGTGTTTCTTAAACGGGTATTGGGTTTAGCGGGTAGGTTTTATTGAGTCATATGCGGGAGGTTGAATTGCTTAAGAAGCGGTCAGGGATAATGCTTGAGGAGGCTGGGGAGGAGTTATCTAAGGGACATTACGACCTGGCGGTGTTTCTCGCTGAGCAGGCGGTGCAACTGTTTTTGAAGGCTGTCATACTGAGTGAGACGGGAACCATGCCTAGGACGCATAGAAGGGATTTAGCTGGTGCTCTAAGGGTTATCTACCCTGACAAGGCGAGGGAGGTTGACGTGTTTGTCAGGCAGAATCATGGTCTTTTCATTAGGCTGGAGGAGGCGTACGTATCCTCTCGGTATCTTTTTAGGGAGTATACTAGGGAGGAGGCGGAGGAGCTTGTAAAGTTCGCTGGGGAGGTGGTAGAGTTTGTTAGAGGTGTTGAGGTATCGGGTGGGGCAGGCGAGACTTCTTAAGGAGTGGAGGAAGTGGGGTGAGAGGATAGCGGCAGCGGAGAAGGTGCTTGGAGAGTGCGACGTGTTCGTATTTGGTAGCGTCGTTGAAGGGGAAAGTACTGGTGGAAGCGACGTGGATGTTCTGATAGTTAGCCGTAATCTGCCGGAGGACAGGAGGGAGAGAGCTAAGGTGATAGTGAGGATTGAGGAGGAGGCGGGGTTGCCGCTTTACCACCCTTACGAGGTTCATCTAGTAGGCGAGGAGGAGGCAGAGTGGTATTTTAAGCACATTACCAAGTACGTTAAAATCTAGGTTCATCAGCTTACCCGGCCCACAACGCCGAACCAGAAGATTTCGTTTGAATGAGTTTTCTGGAACGGGGATGCTCATTTCTCGCTGTTCACCATCGTTGTAAGCGTGCTGACAGCGTTAAAGTAGTTTGAGACCCTTGTTTTAACTATGTGTTTCGGAGTTGATAGTCGTTCATGGGCTTTTGCCTCCACTCCTTCGTGCTCTGTCGGGGTAGAGCCGCTTCCAACCCCTCACCCCTCATCCTTCATTACACGCCTTCGGGAGCTCTTAACGCCCTACATCTGAAGCTTCTTAAGCGTGTTTAGACATGCAGCCTTACCCCCTGATCTCCAAACCGCAGCTTCTACAGGATAGGGTTCGCCCCTGCTAGGGTTTAAAGTGGCGTTCATTTTTTTGCTTAAGTAGCCTAACCGTTGAAGGTAGCCGTTTAATAGTGTTGGGTGCTTAGAGAATGGGTAACGCTACCTGACTCTTTGAAATCTTACGCTTTAATGGGTACTGCCTCTGTGTTTCAGTCGTGGAGTTTTCGTTTCTCCTTTCCACTGCCTCCAACTCGTGTCCTTAAGCGTGCACTTCTCTTTCCACCTTATCAGCCTTTAAAAAGTTTAATGGAGAGGGGGTCTGGCGGGCATTAAAGGTGTTTGAGGTTTCCCGAGGCCACATAGGGTTCTTTCATGGATGTTTGTGGATTGATTGCGGAGCTTTAATTCACTTTTCTTGCCTCCGCTGCTTCTTGCCTCTGCTGCCGCCCTCTGCGGGTGCTTGCGTATGGATGGTTAGCGTTTAGCTTGCTTAAAGGTTTAGTTTTAAGCTGACTGCTTCATTTACCGGTTAGGGTTGGCATGGCCTCTAGTTCTAATTGCTTCTCCACCCATGAGGTGTCTCGAAAAAATGGTTGTGGGGGTTGGAGGGTGGGTTACCGCTTGCTTACGTCTGCTCTATTATGAACTCGCAGAATTCGTCTCCATTGGCTATACATTTTGTTTCTTCTGAGGTGAACGTTGAGGGTTTTCCCTCTTTTTCGGCGAAGTAGTTTAATATTCCTTCCACGACGTATCCGTAGGGGCATACTGGGCGTGGCTCTAACCCTTTTGCTTTAAGGTAGTTGCCTACGTCCTCCCCGTAAAGTGATGAGTACATTCTAAAGGAGACCCTTGATTCGCTAAAGTCTACGAGTTCTGCCCTCCCACTACCCATGATGGATAAAAGGTTTAAGAAGTATTCTACTACCCCCTTAGCTCCAAGTTTCTCGCGGCTTTCCGCCAGCGCCCGGCCATACCTTGCAAAGCCACGTCTGTAAACTGTTTGTATGACGCCGCCAAATTTTTCTAAGGGAACGGCCATTAGTGCAACTGAAAGAAGAACCGTGGGGGTGAAAACAAGTCTTTCGTCGTCGTAAATTAGGGAGCCATCTTCTTTTATTTCTAGAGAGTTAAAGAATTCTTTAACTTTGTCTGGAATGCTCATTCCTCCTCCCCTCCTATATACCATTCGCAGTAATCGTCGCCGAGAGCCAAGCACTTAACTTCCTTGTACACCAGTTTCGGGGGTTGCCGTCCGCTTCTCTCAATGGCTGCTCTAACCGCACCTATCCAGTTTGGCCCCCAAGGGCACTCGTAGAAGGGGAACTTTGCCGTGAGGTCTTTCACGTTTTCCCTAAGCCAAGATGCGAAGTATGAATTATGCATTCTCACTACGACTTCTGGCTTCTCCAGGTCGGTTTTGACTGCTTCGGTGAGCCCCCAGCCTCTCGGGTCGTTGAAGTCGGCGTATGCTTCGATGACTTTCTCCGGTGGTGCCCCCCTGTCCATTAACTGGTTTGCAACGGTGTAGCCTGAAATGTCTATGAATGGCCAGAGCATGGTCTTAACCGTCGCACCCAAGACGTTTAAGATCTCCTCGAATACGAGCATCATCATGCTTTGAGGAACGAACACGTATCTTACACCGTTCAGGAAGAACCTCCACTTCTCGTCAACCTTAACTTCGTCCAGAATGGATTTTAAGCCGGCTTTCAATGCTTCTAAGGATACTTTCTTAGAGCTAGGATGATTGACCAATACACATCCCCTCAAATACTTATCTCAAAGTGTCCTAAAGGAACATGATCACATTTCAAAAAATTTTTTCTATTAGACTAATAAGTGTTGAGAAGAATTGAAGAGAAGGAAACCAAAAAGCAGGGTGAGAGGTTTCGTGGACGGCGGTGCGCTTACGTTTTAAACGGCTAAGGGTACTTTCTTAATATGGTTGATTTAACGGTGGAGGAGCATGGATTTGACTGTTAGAGGGGGCTATGTTTGGCCTGCACCATAACAATGGTGAACCTTTAGGAGAAGTTCTCTAATGGGCATAGTTGTTAATTCAGACGTTGAAACACCGGTCTGAATACCACTTACACGTACACTAGAAAATTTAAAGGATAAGTGCTTCGAAAAACGTTTGCATATTACTTACTTCATTCCTCTAGCTTCGGATGGTTGTTTAAACGTTGGTGGGAGAGAAAACTAAAAGAAGGGAGTTCCCATATAGAGTATTTTCAGGTTGGGAAGGGGTGCTTAAAATTGGACGATAAGGTCATTAACATTGGCATTCTGGTTTCTGGTAGAGGCTCTAACATGGAGGCGATCATCAGAAAGATTGAGGAGGGTTACATTAAGAATGCTAGGGTTGCCGTTGTCATAAGCAGCAGAAAGGATGCCCCCGCCCTCGAGAAGGCAAGGGCTCACGGAGTGGAAGCACTATTTATCGACCCAAAGGAATTCTGGAAGGATACGGAGAGAAAAGAGGAGTTAAGAGTTGAGTATGATAAAAAGGTGATAGCCGAGCTGGAGAAGAGAAACGTTGACTTGGTTCTCCTAGCAGGGTACATGCTTAAGCTCAGCCCATACTTCGTGAGGAAGTATAAGGGGAGAATCATGAACATTCACCCTTCTCTCCTCCCGGCTTTCCCGGGGTTGAACGCTCAGAGGCAGGCTTTGGAGTACGGCGTTAAGCTTACCGGGTGCACGGTTCACTTCGTGGATGAAGAGGTGGACCATGGACCGATAATCCTTCAGGCAACGGTGCCAGTTTACGACGACGACACGGTGGAGACACTCTCACAAAGGATACTTGAGAAGGAGCATGAAATATACCCTGAAGCAGTTAAGCTGTATGTTGAAGGAAAACTCAAAGTAGAAGGGCGAAGGGTGAGGATTCTTAACTAGAGGTGGTGTGAAGCTGCATCCTAGAGGGGTTAAATGAAGATGACTTTTCCATTTTTCATGTATAGTCTTTTTAATCCATATTTCTCTCCAAGCTTCATTAAAGCTATTGTTAGTGGCTTAGAGGTCCCTGACAGGTCGATGACGAACTCTTTCACATAAATACCTTCTACCACCAGCCTTTCAATTTCTAAAAAGGCCTTTTCAGGATCAGAGTTTACCGTAAGGAGGATTGCACCCATCTCCTCAACGATTCTCTTTAACTTTTCCACTCTTTCAGGGCTAACTAAGTAAACGAAGCCTTTAGGCGTAATATTTGCCTTCGCAGCAACTTCCTTAGCCATGTCAAGATCCTTCTCTTCCGAGGCTGCCGCTATGAGCGTCACGTCCACTCTGATCCCGAACTTGTCCCGGAAGTACTGAACTCTCTCTGGACGTAACCTGTAGCCTTTCTCTGTTGCTTCAACTATGTTTTCTTTCTTCAGCACTCGTAAATGGAAGTCTAGGGTTGTTACTGGAAGCCTTACGAGTAAATCTCTGAAGGATATCTCTCCTGTTTCCAGAAGTATGCGTATGATTTTCCCTCTTATTCCATGTTTCGCCTCTTTATCTAGTATTAGCAATTGTCAGCCTCCTCATGCCACGTCCATGACTACTACTTAAATTGCAAGATTTATAAGGTTTTCTTTTCAAAATGAAAAATATTTTCTTAAAATTGTTTTACAGTGTAAATTTTTATCAAAAACCGGCAAACAGGAAAGAATTCGCAAGAAACATCGATAAAAATTTTCCATTTATTAATCGTTAGAACAAAGAAAGTAAACTTACAGTTAACCTTCTTAAAGGAGAGAAAGCAATGGAAGAATGTAAACCACTAGCCAGTTGAAACTTAATGATATTCACGTGGAGCTGGTAAAGTTAAGCTTGCCTGCGGCTGACGGCGCGGCTTCTTCGCTCAGCATCCTTGAAGCCAGGAAGCCTAGTGCTGCGAGGGAGGCGGCGAGGAAAAAGGACAGCTTTGAGATGCCGAGGTTTCCCGCGATAACCCCTCCGACCACCGGGCCGACACTGTATCCTCCACTCCACGCTATGTTAAACATCCCCGACGTTAACCCGTAGTCTTTAAGGGATGCCTCGTCCAGTGAGTCTAGAATTAAGGGTGTTATGGGGGCGAAAGCGACCGCTGAAACAGCCCCTGCAGCAGCCATCACCACGTATGCTTGACCAGCTGATCCAACGTAAGGTATCATGATGGTTAACGCCGATAAAGCCAGGAAACCTGAAACAATAAACTTTTTTCGTCCATACCTGTCTGAGAGGCGGCCGACGACCGGCTGGAGAAGGGCAAACGAGAGTGTTGCAGCCCCTAGGGCTAAGCCGAGCTGGGTCATCGTCATCATCAGCCGGCCGCTGAAGAATGGCGGGAGGAGGGGTTCTAATACCCCAAAGAAGGAGGACGTCGCTGCTTCCGCAGCAAGCAGGAAGCCTACGTTACGCACCGATAAAACCCTCCTGATAGAGGAGAGTGGAGGGGTGAATGCGCGCTTCTCCCATGGGACACTCATCCTTAGAAGCATGTAAACGCCAAATCCAAAGGAGAGGGCTGCAACGAGCAGGAAGGGGAGAGGGAGGCTGAGGCCTGCCAGGGCTCCGCCAAATAGGGGGCCTGCGATCGAGCCTGCAGCCGTTGAAGCGTTGAACACGCCTATTTTCTCGCCTCGTTCATCAAGGTACACGTCGGCTATTAAGGCGTTGAGCGACGACCAGGTTAACGCTGCAGCTAAGCCTTGAAGGGCCCTGAAGCATACTAGGGCTGGTACACTTCCAGCCAGGGGGAACGCGGCGAACGCAGCTGAAAGGAGGAGCATCCCTGAAACTATGAAGGGGCGACGCCCATACCTGTCTGAGAGAAAGCCGAATGGTATGGCTACTAGAAGCTGGACTACGGCGTAGGCGGAGAAGATTAGCCCCAGGCTAACCTCGTCGGCTCCCAGATGGGAGGCGTAGATGGGGAGGACGGGGGCAACGACCCCGTACCCCAGCGAATCCACGAAGCCCGCCGCAGAACAGTAAAGTAGTATCAGCCTTCTGGAGGAAGGGGGCAACGGCCTGTCCCCTTCACGCCGGTTAAGCGGCGAACACAGGCCTTTGCGACAGCCTTCTTGGGTATGGTAGTGGCCTGAAGGGCTTCCCCTTTACCTCCCTGCGGATATGCTCTTTCAACTCCTCAACGGTCATCTCCACCTCTCTCCTCTCCTCCCTCACCCTTACTGTTAGCTTGCCCCCGCCAGCCTCCTTGTCCCCTACGACTACCACGTAGGGGACCCATTCCTCCTCTGCCTGCCTCACCTTCCTCCCAACGGTCTCGTCCCTATCGTCCACGTCGACCCTGAACTCTTTAAGGTCTTCAGCTAGCTTCTCAGCGTACTCCATGTGCCTTTCGGCAACGGGGATTATTCTGACCTGGACGGGTGAGAGCCAAACCGGGAGCATGGGTGCTTTACCCTCCCTCATCCTTTTAACCGCCGTGTCAAAGAGGGTGTAAAGGTACCTTTCAACCGTTCCTATTATCGCCGTGTGAAGTATGAAGGGGTACCTTTCCTCCCCGTCCGCGTCAACGTACTTTATTCCGAAGCGCCTGCTGTTTCCGAAGTCTATCTGGACGGTGCCTATCTCCCTTGGCCTTTCCAAGTCGTCGAGGATGTGGTACTCAACGTTTATCGACCAGTAATAGTTCACGCCGGGAGGGTAGAAGCATATGAGGATGTTTTTCTCCCTCGACTTTGCCAGCTTCAATATTTCCTCCTTATTTCTCCTGTAGAACTCCTTCGATGTCAAGTTTACGAGCATCTCATAGTTT
Source organism: Thermoproteota archaeon (assembly GCA_029258835.1). Classification (GTDB taxonomy): domain Archaea; phylum Asgardarchaeota; class Jordiarchaeia; order Jordiarchaeales; family Freyrarchaeaceae; genus Freyrarchaeum. The sequence goes on from JAPDJY010000002.1 coordinate 11,237, forward strand.
CTTCCAAGCTCGTCCATCTCCTTGAATATCCGCTCATGTATCCTGTGGAACCACTCCCAAGCCTCCTTCTCGTCTCGGCATATCACGTGGAGGTCTGGCATGTGGAGCTTACGGGTTCTGAAGCAGAGGAGGAGTTCGCCGCTCTGCTCCAGCCTGTAGCTGTCGGCAACCTCGAAGACCCCAAACGGGAGGTTACGGTAGCTTATCGTCCAGTCCTTAAGCATGGAGAACTGCTGGTGGCAGGCAGCGTACCTTAAAACGTACCTCCTGTTTTCCACTTCAACCTGGTAGAGTCTGTCGCCGAACAGCTCGGCATGCTCCCTCACGGGCTTCTTGGCGAGGTCAAACATGTTGGTCCCCCTAACAAAGTATACTGGTATTCCGAGGTCTCTGACTATCTGGCTTGAATAATCCGAGACGAGGCTGAAGAGGAGGTCTCCTGCAGGCCCAAACCTCATGTGTCCCCTGTCAGAGAAGTCCTCCCAGTTCATCTGGAACTTTTTAACCATGGATATGAACTCCGGCTCCTTCTCCGACCCTGCACCACCCCTCCCCAACGCCTCCCTCTCAACGAGCACTGCAAACTCGTCTCTAGCCGCTTTGGCAACGTACTCTTCAGGGCTTAACTCTTCCCCGTTCGGAGTGACAACAAGGAACTCCTTTTCAGCTTTAACCCTCCTAGCCTCCTCCCTTGGTTTAACCTCCCTTGAAAGCTCTGAGAGGGGGTGCCCCTTACATGAGAGGTTGAAGGATTTATAGTAGCCGAACGGGGCCCTAACGACCGAGTAGGACTCCGAGAGCTTCTCGCTGATCCTTTTAAGAACCTTTACCGCCGTGTCAGGGTCTGAAAGGTTCGAGGAGAGGTGGGCGTAGGGGTAAACGACTATGTTTCTGGCTCCAACCTGCTCCGCAACCTTCCTTATCTCCTCTACAGCCTGACCGGCAACGTCCTCAACGTTTTTCTCGTCTCCTCTCTCGACGGCTGAGAAAACAACTAGGCACTCCTTCGACGAGCCTTTCTTAGTCTCCTCGCCAACTTCTTCCGCGATCGGTGTTGCCTTGGTAACCGCGTAGGAGAACTCGTCGGCATGGATCAAGAGCATCCTCATCAGCTAACGCCCCGCGAACCTTTCCTGAAGGCTCATCCTCCAAAAGCCAGTTCACCCTTATAAATGTTAATTCTAGGTTCGAGGCTTATATGGTAATGGATGAACACGGAAAATTCGTAAGCAACGTGAATCAATAATCAGCCTTCAAAAATATGTAGTTTGGGGGTCTTAATGGCTAGAAAATGGAGGATTATCGTTGAAAGGACGAACGTCGCTAAATGGTACGGGATGGATTGTGGGTTCTTAAGGGCTATGAACGAAGGTAAGATACCGGACACCGTCGCTTTCTTCTACATGGACGAGCCGGGAGTGTTCCTTCAACCGCTACCGTGACGTTCTCCTACGTAAACTATGATGAATGCAGGAGGCATAACGCCCCCGTTAGGGGGAATGCTGCTGGTGGAGGAGTCGTCTACGCCGATCCGGGAATAGAGCCGTTCATGACCCCTATCTGGAGCCAGAGCCGTAACCCGGACATTCCCAGGCAGCCTGAGCTAATCTTCCTGAGCTTCCTGGGAAGCTTGCAGACTCTGTAAGTGAAAGGTATAAGATCCCCATGAGGTATAGGCCGCTTAATGACGTGGAAATATGGGATCCCAACTTGGCTGCTTGGAGGAAGGTTATGGGTACGGGTGCAACCACTTTAGGCGACGCAGCGGGTTCGCATGGTTCCCGACGGCCTTCAAGCCGAGCGAGTTAATGTACAAGGTTTACTGTCGCCCAAGGATAAGTTCGCCGATAAGAAGCTTAAGGACGCGTCCCTGAGAGGGTGGAACTTTGAGGAGGCAGGCGCGTTCAGGGAGAGGGGAGGGAGGCCGAGCAGGGAGGAGCTTGTAGAAGAGTGGATGGGGGTGAGCTTAGAGGTCCTCGAGAAAGCTTTAACGTTGAGGTTGAGCCCGGGGAGCTTACCGAGGAGGAAAGGAATTACGCTGATGAAGCGTACGCTTTCTCCTCGTCGGAGGAGAACATATTTTCTAGGTCTGCTGAAAAGAGGTTTGAAGAGATACCTGAAGGAACCTCCCTAGGAAAGCACTAGGTTAAGGTTCCAGCAGGCCCCTCATCGGAGCGTATGTTTTAAGGAGAGGAGATAGAATAGGGATATAATGTTCACGGGAGCCATGCACATGAGCACGGCTGACGCGCTCGAGGAGCTCGAAAAGGAGCTTAAAGGGCGCAGGTGGATGAAAGCCTGATAAGAGCTAAGGTACGGAGTATTCACCAAAAAGAACGTCGTTATAGGTATGGGAAGTGCATCCCTCGTCGCGGACGTAGCAGTGCAAGCATGTAAGGAAAGCTACAAGTTATCCTGAGGGCCCTAAGGGCAAAAGATTTACATTCACACCTTCTATTTTCTCTCCTTTCCCCGGTGTGCTTGCTTTTCTCTCCTTTGAAGGGGTGGTCGGTAGGGGGACAAGTTAATAAAAAGGGGAGTAGTAGTGGTTGTTTGGAGAGAGAGGTTGAGGTGAAACCCCTGATAAGGGTGGCTTACACCCTAAAGCAGACCAAGCTTGTTGTCGTGACGGATTCCCCCGAAGCCGTTAAAGTTGCAGTCAGGACGGTTAAGGCCCACAGGGAGACTCTTGAAAGGTATGTTAAGCGTAACCCGTCCTTTCTCCGCTCGCTGGAGCCTGTTGAGGTAAGCGGCGACGCTCCGGAAGTTGTTAGGAGAATGGCTGAGGCAGGTTTAAAGGCAGGCGTTGGACCCATGGCTGCCGTCGCAGGAGCCCTGGCGGACTTGGCGGTCGAGAGGATGCTGGCTAAGACGAGGGTGGCAGTAGTCGAGAATGGGGGGGAGGTCTCGGCTAACTCTGAAAAGCCGGTTACGGTTGGGGTTCTAGCTGGGAAGTCCCCTCTTTCAGGGAGGATAGGATTCCTCCTTCCTAAGGAGGAAATGCCTGTAGGCATCGGGACAAGCTCTGGAACGACGGGGCACGCCCTTAGCTTCGGGCTAGCCGACGCGGCTACGGTGGTGGCGGCGGATGCAGCCTTAGCGGATGCAGCGGCCACAGCTGTGGGAAACGTGGTTAGGGGGGACGACGCGGAGAGGGCCGTCCAGGCAGGGCTCGAAGTTGCAGAGAACATAGAGGGAGTACGGGGGGCACTAGTAATCATGGGCGACTACGCAGGATTGGTCGGGAAGCTTCCGAGGATGATCAGGGTGGAAGGGGACATCGGCAAATATGTTAAAGGCGTAGAGGAATACCTTCCGCCGAGAATCCTGTAAACTTAAGGTTCGGGTTCATTTTTCATATCAGCCCTTTCTTCCTCATATCATCTATCTCTTTGAACTTTTTGGGGAGGTATTCGTCCACAACGTAGGTGAGACCGTACCTGCTGAAGGCTTGCTGCTCCGCCTTCTTTCCGAGCGCTAGGAACTTCTTAAGTTCCTTCTGCCAGAAGGGGGTCTGGTATCGTGGATCCCTTAGCAGCTCCTTACACCTTTTCACGTCAAGCTCCGTCAGCTTGTCTGTGGGAAGATTATACTTTTCTATGTCTGAAGCCCAGACCCCCATCCACACGGCGTCGGGCGTAGCCAACCCTGTGAGGTGGGCTGACGAGGCGCTCCCACTTATTATAACCATTGCTATGTGCGCCCCCCAAGGGTCTCCGTCCGTGAAAATGTACACTGGCAGCCCCAGTTCGAAGTGCAACCTCCTTATGAAGCGCCTGGTTGACCTTGGAGCTTGCCCCGCCGTGTGGATCAGGATTGCGTTGAACTTCTCGTGAACCTCCTCCTCCACGAACCTCGTAAACATCCCGCCTGACTCTATAGCTATCACCTTGTCGGCGCTCGTCCTGATGAACTTGGCGTTGACAAGGTGCGGCCCTATCATCACCCCGTCAGGGTTCTGATCCATGACAACCTGCTTGCCAGCGTACTTAGCGGGCGTGGTGTACTCGACGACCAGGTCCCCATAGACTGCACTCCTCTCCTCGGGGAAAACCTTGAAGTCTTCGCGTGGAACCTTCAGTACGGCTTCAACCTCCGTTATGCACGTGTCGGACTCCTGCTGATCCTTGAACTTCACCCCGAAGGCCTCACTGCTGTAGTAGACGTCACGGAGAGTGCTGCTCTTCCCCATCTTCAACAGGTCCTTTACAAACCTCATAACCCATACTAGCTGGGTGAAGCTTCTTATCTGCCCGAGGCTCTTGGCTGTTCTAAGGATCTTTTTGTCCCCTAAAACGTACTGTCTCAGCTCGCTGTCGAACACTATGTTAGAGGTTCTCCTGCTCGGTATCTCTATGGATGGAAACTCCCCCCTCACTATTTCCTCGTAAAGCTTCCTGCCGACGAGGGTTAAGTTCTCCTCTATCTTAGCCCTCAGCTCCTGCTCCTTCTCGTACTCCCTCCTCTCCCGCTCTATAGCCCTCCTCCTTCTAGCCTCTGCCGCGGTGAGCCTCCAATAAGTTACGCCATCCTTAACCCTAGACTCCACGAGGCCCTCGCCCGCAAGCCCCTCCAGCGTCTTAGCTACCGTTTCAACACTTAAGCCCGCGTTTTTAGCTATGCTCTCAACCCTGCTCCAGTTCCTAGACATCACGGAAAGAACCTTGCCGCCTTCAGACAACCCACTCAACCCCCTTTCATCCCTTAGCGCTTACCCTTCCTCCCTTTAGCCTCCTTCCCACCCTTAGAAGATTTCTTAGAAGGTTTCCCACTCTTCCCTCGCTTCTCCTCCTTCCCAGCCTCAGCCCTCTTACCCTTAGATTTACCCTTAGCTGCCCTCTTAACGCCCTCCTTCTTTGAGGGCTTCACCACGGGCTTTCTCACCTTTAAAGTTGCCGGCACAGGATTCCCCACGGATCCAGCCTCCCCCTCGGAGGCTGCTTCCCCACCGGGAAGCATGGGTTCACCGGGGGCTGCCTCCGCCTCCATGCTGAACGCTGCTTCACCCTCCACGGCCTCCACGACTTCTCCCCCGGCGCTTCCCTCAGCCAATCCTTCAACGGCTAAGTCCATGCTCACGGCGACTCCCTCCTCCTCCAGCTCTTCGAGGGGGGTTTCCTCCTCTAACTCCTCCTCCATTTCTTCCTCCTCTACTTCTTCCTCCTCCAGCTTCCCTAACTCCTTCCGGTACTTCTTGAGTAGGATCGTGTAGTCTGGTATTTCCTCGGCGTTGGCTAGGACCGCTATGTCCCTTACGATCAGGGGAAGGAACTTCTCGTAGATGCTGAGCCTCTGCTTCTCCCTTGCAGCCCTCTCCTTCTTCTGGAGGTAATGCATTAGGGCTCTTGCACACTCCAAAATGCCGCGTCTTATCTCCGTTTCTATTTCAGGCCTGTCGGCGATGAACTCTTTACCTGCCGTCTTGAATGGTATGTTGGTGCTTACCAGGTGGACGAATATTGCTATGGGCATTCCGGGCTTAATCTTGTACCTTGACCACTTTATCGACCTTATAACTTTGGCTGAAACGTCCTTGTACTCGTCGAAGAGCAGGGGGATCTTGTTGGCGAACCTGTAGAGGATTATGTCCTCGCTCCTTGGAACCTCTCCTCCATACGCTATTCCAACCTCCACTATGAACGGGTGTCCACCGTACGATGAGGGGGGGCGTTGAACTACTTTGACGAAGTCCGGGTTGAGCTCCTTGCGTATTCCAGCCTCTAAGAGCTCTGCTCCTAGCGGGGAGAGGCACTTAGCATCTGGGGGGAGGAAGCCTTCATAAGTCTTCATCTTCCTAACGAACCTCACTATCTCATCTGGTTTAAGCTCCTTCGGATCCTTGTCCTTGCTTATCCCCGCCTCCTTGAGGAACTTTTCAGCCGTTCTCTTCCCAACCCTGTGGAAGTGGGTTCTGAGGAATGAAACCATGTCCCTAGTCTTCGTCTCGCTTATTATCCTTCGAACCTGCTCGACGTCCACCCCTCTAGGGTGGGGCAGAACCTCCGTCGGCGGGGGAGGCATGCTTTCAACGCTTCTCGGGAAGAAGTGTAGGACACCGTCCGGGTCGATGAACGTTATGGTTGCGTAGGGTGTTATAAGGGCTGTCTGCTTGATGTACTCCATGATGTACCTTTTAGCCCTTGACCAATCTCCTTCAATGTAGAATTCTACTGCTAAGCCATGCCATCTCCCCTTCTTCTTCCTGCGCGTCCACTCTAAAAGCTCAGGCTTATTGTTTCTTATGTCCATCCTGAGGGTTACATCGTACACCCAGTCGTCCCCCATGGCGGCGGAGACGACGTGGAGGGGCTTGTGGGTTGTGATTTGACCGTAGAGGAAGGCCATCTTCCCTCCTAAGCCAAACCTGCCCCGGGCCTGCCTGTGGGTGTACTTTGACCCGTAGAGTATCTGTCCAAAGCAGCTTTGAATGTTGTCGCGTGGAACCCCTATCCCATTGTCCATCACCGTTATCCTGTAAGTGTTCTCGCCTTCCTCCTCCACTATGACGGTTACTTCGGGTAGGATTCTGCCATCCTCGCACGAGTCAAGGCTGTTCTCGACCAGCTCTCTAACGGCAGTGTATATCGCCCTGGTAGGGTTGTCGAAGCCTGCTATGTCCCTGTTCCTGTAGAAGAAGTCGGCTGGACTTATCGCTTCATACTTAACCTCGACAACAGCCATTTCAAACACCCACAGGCAGGAATCATTTTTTACTGTTCCTGCAGCGTTCATAACGTTCAAAAAGGGGCTTTAAAAAGTTCCCCTTCCATGATTTATATTACTTGGATATTATTTAAATTCACCTATTACTTGCAGAATATTCGCAAGCAAACTCTTAAAGCAACGTAAAAAATGGTTGTTATGTTGCAGGAACGTGAGGGACGGGCGCATTTAACCCGGGGAGGAGGCTTATTCCAGGTGGGTTTCAGGTTAGGAGAAATATGTGCTTTGGAACCTAGAGCATGTTTTCTTTCGCTCTCGGGGCATCCGAGCCGTCGACCACCACGCCGTAAGGGAACCCGCACCCTTTTATGGATGTTTGCACTTGCCTGCCCTCCTTCACCCCCATGAAACTTCTATCGGCATCACTTACCCTTTCTTACAGCTGCGGGTCTGCTCCGCGTTGAGGGTAATGAACTCCTGCCAGGTTGTAGGTGTGGGTAGCCCTACAGGGGATGACGCTACGGCGTCCTCTAGAAGGGAGCCTAGCGCTTTCTCATCGTCTACAGGCCATCCTAAGGTTAAGAGGAGCGCAGCCCTTAGCGTTGGGGTTCACGCTTGATAGGTTTTTATGGGTAGTGTGTGTTTTGGTCTGTCAGGCGTTTCCCCGTCATCGAAGCATGCGCCTCTGATGGGGCTTTCGGGGGACCCCGGAGCCCCGCATCCGAAGACTCCACCCATAGGCCACCCCGTGGCCAGACCAGCACCCACAAACACCTACCAAACATTTAACTGTTTCGCAAGGCGTGGTGAAGTAGTATTTCTTTGGTTTTCTGGCTAAGTAGGGTAAAGGTTTCCCGTCTTTTCCGTGAATGTTTTCGACCTGATATTAGGACCTTGCTATGATCATACGGACATAGCTTTCAACGTCAACCATTACAGACATTAAATCACCTTTATGTCAATTAAATTAACAGTAAATCACAATTTAATTTAATGTATATTATGTTGTATACATTTATGTTGTAAATGTTGGCTAGCATAATGTTGGCTAGGCCGGGTGTAGGAGGTTTACCATTCGGTAAAGCGACGTTGATATGAGGAAGAGGGGGTCGTGGACGGGGTAGAAGGCGAGATAGACTGGGAGGGTCACGGCGGCGGCTACGATGGCGCCTGCGACGGCTTGGGCTGTGGTGTGTGCTTTAAGCTTAACCCTCGCCCAGGCTAAGGCTGCTGCGAGGACTAGTGCGGGTAGCCCTGCCAGGCCGTACACGTAGACTAAGGCTGCCGCTGGCCCCCCTATCCCCGCCGTGTGAACGCTAATCTTCCACTTAAAGTTGATCAGCATGCATGCTAAGGCTACGAAGAGGTAGGAGAGGGAGAGGGCGGCCATGGGGTCTGACCTGTAGTAGGTGAAGATCAGCGACGCGGAAAGGTAACCGAGGAGACCTATAAGGTAAAAAACCACCCTCTCCCTCCTCCCTGACCGGTTGAAGGATATTAGACCCTTCCATAGGGCGTACGCTAAGGGTAACCCGGGGACTAGAACCATGGTTACGGTGCCAATCAGCAGGCACTGGGCGGGGGTGAGGTACATGCCTGTCCCTGTAGGGGAGAAGTAAGAGAAGACCACCACCATTATTAGTGTAACGTTCTGAGCCGGGAAAAACCTTGAGAGAAGGTTGGCTAGGAGGTAGCCCTTACCCTTCTCATCTCCCATCAAGACCACCAGTAGCTCAGGCAAGAAAATTCTTTTAAACGTTTCCGTCGGCGCCTCCGCCGTAGCATCCATCTTAATACTCCCTGGTAAGGTATATTAGGGCTGGTAGGGCTGCAAGTGTGCAGGCGAGGTAGGCTAGGGAGTGGTATATGGTTGCGTCTGGGAACAGTGCTGTGAGGAGCGCTACCGGGAGGAGGGGCTGCAGCAGGTATCCCGAGGAGATGAAGGATGCGAAACGTGACGTCACGAACAGGATTAAGTATGCTGCGGGGAGGTAGGTTCTCGTCCTTTTCAGGTATAACTCGGCAATAGACGTGAACCCTAGGGCTCCCGATACGAATGGGGCCGCCTCAACAGCTGAACCCCAAAATTGCAGGGTGAGCCATGAAGGCTGGAACATGAAGGGGTACTGGCTTGGCGTTGAAGGGTATAGGAGGTTGAGGATGCCGGCTGATAGTGAAAGGATTGATAGTAGGAGGAGTAGAGTTGCAGCTGCGACGGCGCCCTTATCCGCCGTCACCACCCCCCTTCGCTATGATTACCTCCGTTGCCTTGAAGACTGCTTCAACCCGGTCACCCCTCCTTAAATCCAGCTCCCTCGCGGCGTCGCTGGTTATTAGGGCCACTATCTCCCCTGGCTTGTCAACCTTAACCCAAATCCTTGACACTGCCCCGTCCCGCTCAATCCTAACTATTCTGCCTTTAAACTGGTTTCTAGCGCTGAGCCTCACAGTTTCTCCTCCTTGCTCACCATGACCTCGGTTGCCTTGACGATTACGGTCACCTTATCCCCAACCTTGAGGTTTAAGTCCTCCACAGACCTTGAAGATATGACGGACACCAGCTTAAATGACTGGTTAACCCCTACGCTGACCATGGCGGCGGGACCATCCACCTCAACGCTTTTAACCCATCCAGGGACGACGTTCCTGTCAGGGATGGAGAGACCGCAAGCCTCCCACATCTCAGGGTTGCTGAGGGCATTATTGAGGAAGCGCTCGAAGCGGGAGTACTTGGAGAGGAGCAGCCTCCCGGTCTGCGTTAAAACGGTTTTACCCTTTTCCTTTCCACCCCTCACCGACTCTACAACCTTTTCCCCCAGCCTATCCTCGATCTTCCTTAGGTAGTTCCAAGCGTACTTATATGAAATCCCAAGCTTCTCGGCAGCCCTCCTAATGCTCCCCTCAACCAGAACGTTTCTGAGTATGGCAGCCCCGCCCTTACCTATCAAGTTCTTGCCGTCAGCCTCAAGCCAAACCTTAACCCTAGGGTTAACCTTCAAAAGCGGAAACCTCCAACCAAAACGTAACAGCAACCTTCTTTTCAAGCTTACGCTAACACGCCTCCGGGAGAGGATGCCTCCAGTAAGGGGATACTGGCAACTACCTAGTTCACGTGGAAGCCTGAAGGTGGACTGGTGAAGGGAAAGGAGAGAGCGTAGGGTAAGATAATGCGTGAACCTTCACTTTGCCTTCCCGGGAAGGGGCTCTCTTTTTCCTTTTCCACGTGGCTTGATTGGGGAATTGCAATCTTCCATTAAATGGCCATTTTATAATAAACATTTTATATTTCATGATTCCTATTTTTCTTAAAAAAATTTTTGAGGATCAAAAAGTTTAAATGGCGGTGGCTTCCATATTTCCTATACGAAACGGATGTTAAATAGTTGACATTTTTTTGTAAAATGGATTATTGAAATGGGAATGTATGTTGTTGGAATCACAATAAAAGGAGGTTAAAATTGAATTATTTTTATCTTCATGCCCTTCTTCTCCTTAAACAATTAAGGGGAAGTGAAAATTTAGGTTGGGTTAACAAATGAGGTGGCGGCGTTCTTTAGGTAAGAGGGGGAAAGCCGCCCTCCTCACAGGTTTAGAGGTGGCCAATATGCCTGATTTTAGAGGGGTTAGCAGCCCCCCTCTTGAAGGTCTACCCCCCTCATTCATCGAGATCCCGATTGTCCTTAATGGTTTGGCCGATAGGGTTAATTTCTTCACGGAATTTAGCGGTCTCCTAGGAGTCAAAGGCGAGGTTGTCTACGTTGAAGTTAAACCTCTAGGAACCTTCATAAACGAAGTTGACATGGTGAGCGTGACGACAACCAAGGGGAGCTACAGGTTCGTTTTAAAGTCCTTCTCGTCGTGGGGGCTCTTCAAGTGGTTCCCATTATGGGTCGCGTCCTACGCCCGGGCGAACTTCAGCATAAGCGGGAAGAGCAGGTTGAAGAACGAGCTTAGAGCACACCTCATACTTGAAAGGCTGGGTGTGAACACCCCTAACGTGTACTGCTACGATCTTAAGAGGGCTAAGGCGCTCTACGAGTTCATAGATGCGGAAAACCTTGACGAGATAGTTAAGGAGGCTAGAAGGGAGGACAAGCTGGACGAGCTGGCTGAAACCTACATGATGGTCGGCAGGGAGGTCTCCAGAATACACAATGCAGGCTACGTTCTCGGAGACTGCAAGCCGGCAAACATACTCTACGTGGAAGAGAAGAAGCAAACATACTACATCGACCTTGAACAGGCAAGGGTGGGCGACAGGAAGCTCAGCGGGTGGGATGTATGCGAGTTCGTAATGTTCACGGGACGCTTCTTCATACTTCCGAGGAAGGCTAAGGAGATATGTGAGGCGTTCCTTCAAGGCTACAGCGAGCAGGGAGAAAAAAGGGTTTTAAGGGAGGCTGCATCGGTGAAGATGGCCCAGCCCTTCGTTGGCATGGTGTCGCCGGTGGTTCTCCAAGCCCTGAGAGCGCTCATAGCGGACTACGCCCAGTAGAGCCTACCTTCCACCATACTCCTCCCAGTGAAGCATTTCCTCCAGCGGCTTGCGGCGGGGAGGCTTCGGGGCCTCCAGCGGGTAGCCCAGCGCGATTATCGCGAAGGGGTCTATGTTCCTTGGAAGGTTAAGCATCTCCCTGACCCTGTTTTTGTCGAAGACCGAATCCCAGCAGGTGCCCAGACCAAGCGCGTAGGCGGCAAGCATCATGTTCTGCACCGCCACGGCGGCGTCTAGAGGGGCAAAATACTTCACCCCAAGCTCGCCGTAGCGGGAGCCGGCCCTATCCAAGTTCACGCACACAACCAATGCTACGGGGGCATCCTTAAGGTAGGCGGCGTACCCTGAGATTTCAGCCATAACGTGCCTTTTCTCCGGATCCGTTACGACGACCACTTCGACGGGCTGTGTGTTACCGGACGAGGGAGCCCACCTCCCAGCGTCAACCACCTTCTCGATCAACTCCCTGTCAACAGGCTTCGAATCATACTTCCTCACGCTTCTCCTCCCTCGAATAGCCTCGAAAACGTCCACTCTAACCACCAGCCAAGCGGAAAGGCTACTCTTAACTATCCACAGAGGAGAGCATCCGTCTTAAAGAGCTTTCCCAGCAGCGCCATCTAGCCGGGCCGAGGCGTGTAGCAGAGGAATTTTAAAAAGGTGAAAGGAGGGGTTTAACACCGGGTAACGCTAAATAAAAATGGTCTAAATAAAAATGGTGTTTATGGTGGATGCTACCGGCGCTTTGCGGGTTGCCCACGCAGCTCCGTGAAGAAGAGTAAGGGGTCCTCCATTCTCGCTTCCTCGTCGCTTACGAAGGCTAGTGGCGGCGGTTCGTCGACGCTCATTCCGGGAACATAGTTGAACATCTCGCTAAGCTCTTTGTTGATCATGTGGCACAGCTTGGCGATGGGGATTTCAGCCATGCACACGTCCTGGCACTGACCGCAGTTCACGCACGAGTCGGCAACGTGGACTATTCTTAGAAGTGAGAACATCCTCTCAGGCGGGAGGCCGCCCACCTTCACGATCCCCCTCTCGGGTTCAAGGCGGCAGTCGGTGCAGTAGCATATTGGGCAAACATCCCTGCATGCAAAGCACTTAACGCACCTCTCAAACTCTCCTAGCCAGTAGCGTAGCCTCTCGGCGGGCTTCATCTCCCTGAGCTCGCCGAAGTCTCTTTTCTGCCACGCCTCTGCAAGCCTCAAATAGTATTCCTCACTTCTCGCCCTTTCAGAAATATTGCTTTCTCCCGCTGGTTCAACACGTACGAATCCTGCCCGGGAGGCCTCCTCCAGCAGCAGAGCACCCTTCTCGGAGCAGACCTCCACGAAGGACGCCTTACCGTCCGAGACCCCCCACTTTCCGACGGCTAAGTCGGCCATTCTCGGAATCTTAACCTCGCACCTCCTGCAGTTTTCCCTCCTGCCAAGCCCCTCTTCCTCAAGCTTTTCCAAGTCCTCTTCCACGGTTTTCCCGTTAGAAAGGAACAATACAAGCTTGCCATCCTCGATCTCCTCGGCCACCACGTCCTCAGGCTTAACCCCCATCCTATCAAGCATCACCCTGAAGGTTTGCGGGGAGAACGTCCCTGAGCAGTTAACCCCTATCATCAAAAGGTTTTCACGATTCACCTGCTCCCTCTTAGCAAGCTCAACTATGGCCCTCGCGTCGCATGGCTTGACGACGACGGCCAGCTTGAAGCCGAAAGCCCCGTCAAGGTAGTTCTTTACGAACTTAGCTATGTTAGGCGTTACACAGTGGAGGGCTCCTGGAGGGCGCCTGATGGAGTCAGCATCCCTCACCAGGGAGAGGACTCCGCCAAGCCGGCTTCCATCCCTCCTATCCACAAAGAGGACTGCGTCAACCATCTTACTCTTCAAGGCAAACTTTAGAAGCGACGTAATGACGCCGCCGTGCTCGCTTGCCTCAAGCACGTCCTCGTCTCCAGACCATGCAATGTAGCATTCCCCAACGTTCACTTATCTCCCTCCTTCTCTATTTTAACGGCGCAGAGCTTAAATTCAGGCATTTTCGCGCCGGGGGCAAGCGCAGGGTTTGTAAGGAGGTTTGCAGCGCACTCGGAGAAGTGGAAGGGCATGAAAAGAAGTCCTTCTGGAACCTCATCTGAAACCCTTGCTTCCACCATGACCCTTCCACGCCTCGAAACAAGGTAAACCTTGTCTCCGTTCCTCACCCTGTACCTTCTGGCGTCGCCTTCACTTATCGCAACGTAACCCGTCGGGATCTCGCCGTTAAGCCTACGAGTCCTCCTAGTCATTGTCCCGGTGTGATAATGAAAGATCACTCTTCCAGTCGTCAGCATGAGGGGGTAATCGCCGTCTGGAAGCTCTGCGGGAGGTTTGTACTCGACAACCTTGAAGTGTCCTAGTCCGTCAGGCGTCCCAAACCTCTCAACAAACATCGTCGGGGTTCCAGGGTGATCCTCCGAGGGGCACGGCCACTGAATGCCCTGAGGCGACTTCTCCAGCCGCTCATAGGTTATCCCCCTATACTGCGGGACGCACCGGCGGATCTCGTCGAAGATGTCCCGTGAAGAGCCGTAGTTAAAGTATTTACCGTATCCCATCCTCTCCGCTATCTTACATATTATCTGCCAGTCTGGCATTGCCTCCCCTGGAGGGTCTACCGCCTTCCTCACCAGCTGCACCCGCCTGTCGGTCCAGGCGTGGACGCCTGTTTTCTCAGCCCATGCAGCTGCGGGTAAAACCACGTCCGCCAGCTTGGCTGTCTCGGTCATCAGGATGTCTTGGACGACGACGAAGTCCTTCTCCTCGAGCATCCTCCTCACGTTGTTGATGTCTGGCGCTGAAACCATGATGTTGAAGCCTACAATGTATAGTTGCTTGCACGTTTCCAGCATTTCCATGGTGGTTTTCCCCGGCTTCTCTGGTAGCTCGTCGACACCCCACGCCTCCTTAAAGAACTTGAACGTTTCCTCTTCGAGCCTTTTAAATCCGGGGTAGAAGACGGGTAGGCATCCCATGTCGCCTGTCCCCTCGCCCGTTATCTGCCCCCTCATGGGGTTCACCCCGCAGCCTGGCTTCCCTACTTGACCTGTGAGCATGGCTAGGTCTGCTAAGGCGGATATCTTGTCGACGCCCGTCGTGTACTCTGTTATGCCTTCATCGTAGAGGATGCTGGCGTCCTCGGCTTGAGCGTACGTTAAGGCAGCCTCCCTTATCTTTTCTAGAGGAACCCTCGTGACCTTCTCGACCTCTTCGAGGTCTAGCTTTAGCAGGTGCTCTCTTAGCTCCTCAAAACCGACGGTTCTTTCCTCTATGAACTTTCTGTTTTCGAGTCCCTCGTCGAGTATGATCCTCATCATCCCGTTCACCAGCGCCACGTCAGTCCCCGGAGCAAGTTGAAGGTGTATGTCAGCGTAAAGTTTCGCTGTGAGGGTTCTCCTCGGATCTATAACTATGACCTTCGCACCACGCTTCTTTGCACGCCTCACACGCCTAGCGATTGCAGGGAACGTTTCGTGAATGTTTACTCCAGCTATTATGAAGCAGTCGGGGAGCTCGTAGTCCAGCACTGAAGCCTCCATCACGCCTGACCCGACCGTCGGCCCCAGCCCTCCAACCGTTGTAGAATGGCAGAAGCGTGCACAGTAGTCTATGTTGTTCGTCTTCATCACGATCCTTGCAAACTTCTGCAGGACGTATCCTTCCTCGTTGGTCGTCTTACCTGAAGCTAGGACTCCGAACTCGTCAGGGGACGCCTTCCCGAACTCCTCTGCGACCCTTCCTATGGCTTCATCCCATGAAGCCTCCACCAGTTCTCCGTTACGCCTTACGAGAGGCTTTCTAAGCCTATCCTTAGCGTAGAGGAACTCGTAGGCGTTCCTCCCCTTCGGGCAAAGCTTCCCCTCGCTTACGGGATGCTCCTTCCACGGCTCAACGCCGACTATGCGGCCACCTTTCACTATGAGGTACAAGCCGCACCCGCAGCCACAGTAAGGGCATATCGTGGGAACCCACTTGATGTCTTCCAGCTGTTCAAGCGTTGAACTCAACGTTTCACTCCCCTCTCAGAGGGCTTGGACCCAGGCTCTTTACTTCGTCGACGAACTCCTTCACGACCCTAGCGAACTTCTCCCCTTCGGAAGCCGAGATCCACTCTAAACGTAGACGCTCCGGCTCCAAGCCCAAGACCTCCAGAACCTTCTTCAGCATGGACACCCTACGCCTTGCGAACAGGTTTCCCCTAATGTAATGGCAGTCCCCCGGATGGCAACCGCCGACGAGCACCCCGTCGGCCCCGCTGAGGAACGCCTTCAAAACGAACACCGGGTCAAGGCGTCCAGTGCACATTAGCCTTATAATGCGAATGTTTGGCGGGTAGCTTATGCGGGAGACCCCTGCGAGGTCTGCCCCAGCGTAGGTGCACCAGTTACAGGTGAAGGCGACTATCTTCGGCTCGAAGCTCATCCTTCCACCTCACCTATCATGGTCGGCGGGGCAGTTGTCTAGGCTCCAGTAGATTACCGGAACGTCAGCTATGGTGACTCCTTCCAAGAGCCTCGGGAGGAACGTAAGTATCGTGTCAAACGACGGGCCTTTGATGTGCACCCTGTAGGGGTTCTTTGAGCCGTCACTCACCATGTGGAAGCATAGTTCTCCACGTGCACTCTCAACGCAGTGTATGGCTTCCCCCTCGGGGACGGCTGAGAAGAACTTCAAGACCTTGCCATTCTTCATTTTCCCATCACGCACCTCTCCTTCCGGAAGCCTCTCCAAGACTTGCTCCACGATGCCGAGGCTTTCCTCGATCTCTCTCCTCCTGCACAGCATCCTATGGTACGCGTCTCCCTCCTGGGCTGTGGGGACTTCAAATTCCAAGTCTGGGTACGCGTCGTATGGGGAATTCTTCCTCACGTCAAAGTCTACGCCGCACGCCCTCATGTTCGGCCCAACCAGGTCGTATTCAGCGGCATCATCCTTAGAGAACACGCCTACCCCTTTAGTCCTCTTGATGAAGACGCCGTTGTTGAAGAACAGGTCGTCGTAGAGCTTCAGCCTTTTCCTCATTTCCTTAACGGTTTTCCTCGCCAGCTCTATAACGCTTGGCTTCACGTCACCTCTAACCCCGCCGGGAACGGTGAATATTGAGTATATTCTGGCTCCGGTCATCCTTTCTAGGAGGGCTAGGATTCTCTCCCTGTCACCCCATGCTATCCTTGCCCCCGCGTCTAGCCCGGCCGCGTTAGTTATTAAGCCGAGGTTGAGTAGGTGGCTCTGTATCCTGCTCAGCTCGGCCTGTATTACGCGCAGGTAACGCGCCCTTTTCGGAGGGTGAATCCCTGCCACCGCTTCGACGGCTCCGGCGTATGCGAGCTCCAGGCTGGCGCCGTCAAGCACGCATATGCGTGAGACAAGCATTATGTTTTGAAGCCACGTCCTGTACTCCATCAGCTTTTCGAATCCCCTGTGCAGGTAGCCTGCGTACGGCACCGCCTCCCTAACCACTTCGCCGTCCGTTTTAAGTCCTAGGTGGAAGTTTCCTGAGGCTGGATGCTGCGGCCCGAATGGGATGACAACTTCCCCCTCCTCCTCGCACTCGATCTTTACTATTTCAGGAACCCTCGGACCCTTCGACCTCTCCTCCTTCCCCCTGTAGCCGTTCTGGATGGCGTATATTGCATGGACGACGGCGACGCCTATTGGCTCCGGCCTAGGCGGGCAGCCGGCGATCCAGATGTCTACCGGTATGTAGTCGTCGAGGTGTTTTATCGTATTGTAGCTGTCCCAGTAGCACCCTCCGCTCATAGGGCAGTTCCCGAACGCCAGCACCCACTTCGGAGGGGGCATCTGATTGTATATCCTTATTATCCTTTTCAGGGTCTTTGGGGTTACGAAGCCTCCTACGATGATGGCGTCCGCGTGCCTCGCCGACCCCACGGCTATTAAGCCGAACCTTTCCATGTCGAAGCCGCTGCTAACCCATGGTATGGCTTCTATGAAGCCGCATCCCGTGAAGAAGTTTATGACCCATATGCTCCTGGACCTAGCCCAATCCACGATCTTCCTGATCTTAGGCTTCTCTGGGTGTTCGAGCTCCGGGGGTTGAGCCAGCTTTTCAGGGGGGTAAACCAGGCTGTTTCTGTCCATTGTGAGGATGAACGGGAACTTGGTGAATTGAAGGGAGCCTGTCGGGCAAGCGTCAACGCAGAGGCCGCAGAAGCAGCACTTCTGGTAATCCACTTGTGGTTGAAGGACCTTCTCCCCGTTCCTCTCCCTTTCAACCATTTCTATCGCGTTGTTAGGGCACACCCTAGCGCAAAGGCTGCACCCCTTGCATGTTTCCGGGTTAAACAGGTGTCTTCCTCTGAACTCGTCGGAGAGGGGTGTCTCCGGGGGGAAATTGTACGTCATGGGCTTACTTGCGAGGAGATTTATGATGGCTTTCAGAGGATTTACTACCCCTTTCACGCCTTCAAGCATTTCCTCTCCCTCCCTGCTTAGGCGGCTCTAAACCGTACTCCTCCTTCACGTACTCTCTCCAGTCAAAGTCCTTTCTGAATGGTGGTGGTCCACTCCAGTCTTCTAGGAAGAGCGGCTTAAGCATCGTGTTACCTTCAAACGTTACCCCAAACATCTCCCACGCCTCCCTCTCCCTCATCGCCGCGTTTCTCCAGATCTCCGACAGGCTTGGAATCGATGGCGAGCTCCTTGGCACATCTGCTGCAACTTTCACGTATCCCTTCCCGTCAGGGCTGCGGAGGACGAAGTATACTTCGAAAGAGTTCTTCTTAAGCCAGTCAACCGCGGACACCATGATCAACGTTCTGAAGCCTTGCTCTCTCATGTACCTTGCCACGTCAAGGTACTTCTCCCTCGGAACTTTAACATAGAGCACGTTTCCTTCCCGGCGTGTTTCCGCCTGAAACTTTCCTTCAAGATTTTTCAAGAAGGAGGTTTTAAAGGGGTTGAACCTCATTTTCGACGCCTCCCGCCTTCAATTTTGCACGGAGAATTTTGTGCAGATTCACAAAAATAGCGAAGTCCAATATTAGTTTAACGTTTCTAAAACAACTTATAAATTTAAATAAAACATGGTAAACAGGAAAGCAGCCAAAAACCCCTTTAAATTTATCAGAGCACTAGTGCCCACACAACCGTTGAAACGGGAAAAAGGAGGGAAATGCTTTTTAGTTTCAGCTTAGGTACGCTATTCCCCTGCTTTAACCCTTCACCTTCAATATGGCTTGAGCGCCTACTAGTAGGATCCAGGTTGAGACTGTGAAAAAGGTAAGCCACTCCATTACTGTTAAGTGGCTGATTAAGAAGAGTAGGTCCAATACTGCGTAAAGGAATCCATATATTGCAGTAGCCTTCGAGAAAAATGCATCCTTGTATATTACCACGCTTAGGAGGAGAATGGCGAGACCTCTGGAAAGGAAGACGAGGAAGCCGAGAAGCGTGTGCAGTAGGCATACGACCATGGGGCATAGTCCAATGCCTATCTCGAAAAAGAAGCATGCTACGAACAGGGCGACTCCAACTTTCCCAGTAAGGTTAATGGAGGACGAGGCACTCCTGAAGAGAGTTGAAAGCAACGGGAAAGCTGGAATAGCTATGATGGAGGCTAAAGCTACGCCTACGTTGAAGATGAGGGAGCTGGGGCCTATCCCGAGCTCACTTATGTACATGTACCAGATGGAGAAGCCGGTGTTAGCCACTGGTAGCAGAGAGAATGGTTTAGGAAGCCAGTGAACGTACAGCGGTCTAAAGGGAAAGGAAGCGTACATGGCTAAGGCGCCTAGCACGCTGCCAATCCAGATAAGCGAAGATGAAACCAGAAGTAAACCCCCAGCTTTAACTCTCAACTCGTCCACATCAGACCTCACACCTCTCCCTCCCTCTTAACTGTCTGGGTTTAACTTAAATTGAGAGATGTAGACTTTTAACTCTTCGATTAACGTGGAGGGTTCTTACCAAGGGAGGAGATTCCTTCGGTTTGCTAATGCCACCCATTAAACAAATGCAATCTTTCCTCCACCGGAGAACCGGGCAAATTTACGCGTAAAGTTACATTGAGTTTCAGCTTTATCTCGGCATCAACCGTTTTCTTCCATGCTTGCTGCGGAGTGTTGCTCTGACGCCGCCATCCCATTAACCTGTTCATCATTTAGACTTCCTTAATTGTTTTTGAAGTTCATGCCATGGGACGAGCTGTAAGCCGAACTTCTCAAATCTCTGGTAGTGTTTAACGTTTCGGGTTGTAAACTGAACTTTTCTGGTTATTGCTATTGCAGCGTTAAACACGTCTCTGCTTGAAAGAAGCCTTCCTTCTTTTCTGAGCGCAGCCCATATTTCACTGGCTTTAAGTATTGAGGCATTGTTTAAGTGGTAGACTGCTAATATTTCTTCGAGAAGTTTCTTCTGATCCTGCACGTTTTCTCTCATGAACACCTCGCCCCTCAAGTACTCGTATAGCGTGATCTGCGTGATCCCGGCGTCGAACAACTCCACCAGCCTCACTATGGTTCCATCCCTGAGCGCGTCTATTAACACGTCCGTGTCCAAGATCACGGTTGAACCTACTTCCACAGTTTTCTATCCTCCTCGACGCCGCCCAGTATCACGTCTACCTCATCATCCGTAATAACATACTTTTTCACGTACTCTCTGGCTTTCTCAGCTTTAACCTTCCTGTACTCGAACGCCATTTCAAGTAGGAACTCATCCCAAGTTTTCTCACCCTTCAACCTCTTCAGCATCCTTTTCGTTTCACGTGAAACGGTTATCGTCGTATATTCCAACAAACCACCCCGCCATTAATCGACCACCAGCCATCAACTAACTATAGATTCTAATTAAATTGTTAATTATAAATTTAAAATTAGATTTTTCGGCTTTCCTACGCGTAGCTGAAAGGTGCACTTTCGACGAGGCTAAACGCTTAAATGTCCTCTTCCGCCGGGACATCGAAGGCTAAACCCTTCACTCCAGACCATAAAACCCTTAAGGTCTTACACGTGAAAGAGGACATATATAACAAACTTTTAGAGCTAGCCTTCACTCCAGACCATAAAACCCTTAAGGTCTTACAGCTGCTAACTTAGAATCTAAGCCTAAGCGACTGGTTGAAAGGATAAAAGAGGATTCATCCTATTCTTAAAGGGCAAAAACAGTCCTCCCTTACATAGTTTAAGCTTGTTCGCCATTTAAAGCGGCACATTCCTCTAACAGGGGAAGGGTGCTTATCTAACGTGATCTTACTTACAGGTTGCTCTCTTTAGGTTTGCTATCACATCTGGCTTGTTTGTTACTATACCATCTACCTTTAATTGCATGAGGTGCTTAGCCGTGTTTTCGTCGTCAACCGTCCACGGGAACACCAGAAGCCCTTTCGCATGGGCGCCCCTCACCATTTCTTCATCTACAAACCTGTGTTTTGGAAAGATTATCTCGGCTTTTGCGTCGAGAGCTAGCCTTTCAGGTCTGACGGGTTGGGAGGAGAATATTACCCCGGTTCTTATTCTCCCGTTCAAACGTTTAACGGCCGCAACCACCTTATGGTAGAATGATGAAATAACCACTCTGTCTTCGACGCCCACCTCCAAGATTTCCTCCACAACTTTTTCTTCTACACCGGGAACTTTGACTTCGACTACTACGGTGCGCCTCCACCTTTCAGCCTCCTCCAACACTTCTCTCAGAAGAGGAATTTTCTCCCCTCCAACACTCAGCCTCATTAATTCTTCAAGTGTTTTATCAGCCACGTAGCCCCTGCCACCCGTAACCCTGTCAACCCTCTCATCGTGTATTACAACTAAGTGCCCGTCAAAGGTCACCCTTACGTCCACCTCAACCCAGTCAGCCCCCAGAGAAAAGGCTTTCCTAATACTCTTTAGAGTGTTTTCAGGCTCGTAGGCAGACGCGCCCCTATGACCCACGACAATGAAGCGCCCCAACCCGGTTACCCCAACATGAAGCAAGTTTCCTCCGGAATAATGCTGCGAATCGCCGGTTAAGAGCGTTACGATAAGGCAGAGAGTCAACGTAGAAAAACGCCAAGAAGCATTTAGTTAAGGTGGTTAATGGTTGCAGCGCCCCCGCAGATCCTGTAATGCCGGGTGCTTCTTCCCCTTCCCGCGGCCTCCTTTAGCTCCTAGCATCCCCGGGTAACCTCTAGGATCGCTTCTGCAAGGTCTCGTAGGCAGCTAACCTTGTGACACTCAGCCCCATCCTCAACATAGTACTTGACAACGAAGTCACCGATCCCATCTTCCAACTCCTCGGGATTCAGTATTACGACTCCCTTCACTTTTCAACGGTCCTCTCTAAAGGGGCCGATGCTGGACGCCTCCAACCCCTCCTATGGTCTCTGCAGTCCGTCAGGATCAGCACGGTAGTATGCTTCGACAGCCACCCTCCGCTTTCTTCAGGAAGTCCTTGAACGCTGATTCCACGTTGCTTCCTACGCCCGCGTAAACGTTAAGCCAGTCTTGAAGTTCACGGTAAAGCTTCTCTACGATGCTCAACCTAGCTTCGTTGCGACCTCCCAGACCATGTCGACGAAAGCGTCAAGCCGCAGAAAAACCGTGGTTGACCATCTGCTCGGAGTAGCCGACCTAGATAATATCGCCGTTGTCCACCGGGCTCCGGGTAGCGATGTGCACGCCTACCGCCCGCGCCGCCTCCTGCCACCTCATAGCCAAGTAGGCATAGAACATGCACCCGAAACGCCGCCAAACCACGCCTCACAAGACCCTCAATAGGGCACAGTCCTAGCTTATGGTTCCCCACTCTTCCACCTGTTACCCCCTTTCGAACCATTGTTACAATTGGCTTGAAGTGCTGGTTGCGCGTGGTGGGTGTTCTATGTTTAGTGGGTTTCCCGGTTTTAGCACGAGTACTGCCTCTCTGAGCCGCGTGTTTTTAAGCTTGTTTCCGAGTTTTTCGTCGCATGTTGCCAGTTTAACTTTGAGCTTTTCGGCTAAAGCGATGAAGAGCGCATCGTACACGGATTCGGATATTTCCACCCCTATTGCTAGAGCTTCCTCGTAAATTTCCCGTGAGGAAAAGCTGACGCATACCTCATCTATGAACCTCACAGCCATCTTCAGCAACTCCTTAACTTTCCCGTAGTCCTCGCCAAAAAACTTGATCCTTTTCCACGCAACGTTCGACACCTCGGCGACGGCAAGATCTAAGGTGTAAGCGGTGCCTAAACCCAGCACGAACCTTTCAGCACTCTCCGAGCAAGGGTCGTTAAAGAATAAGGCGGCGATCACGCTTGAGTCTAGCACCGCCTCAGCGATCTCGCTCACCGCTCCCTGTCCTCCCTTATAAGCTCGGCTGAGCTCACTATTTTGGTGCCAGCTCTCTCCCTCCTCGCCTCGGCTACCAGCATCTTAGCCTTCTCCATCCTAACCCTCTTCTCAATAAAGCCCCTAACCTCCTCCTGCCAGTTAACCGGGATCCTCCTCATCTCCTCCTTCAACCTCTTCGGAAGACGGACACTAAACGTCTCACTCCCCAACGCAACACCCCAGAAGAACAAAAAAAGTAAACTCAAATATAAACTTGACTGTAAACAGAAACGAGGACATTAGTACACGCTAGTCCACGGCTAACCTTTACTGGTAAAACTTGAGGAGAGAAAAGGCACACAAGCCGCCACCCACATTCTCCGCCTTTTCAATGAAGCGTCTACACTCGCTGAAGAGCATTTCGCTCATACCCGCCTGAGCTAGTATTGGGTGGAAGCCTTTCAGGTCTGCGTAGAGCGGTGAGGCCAGCAGGTTCGAAGACTCCTAAAACCTGTTAGAGGTTGGGAAGACGGTGAGCTCCTGTCCTTCAGGGGCCTTAACGGCTCCAAGCTCAGGGATCGTTATCGTCTCTCCCTCGGAAGCTTGAGGAGGAAGGCTTCAAACTGCTCGTCCGCCTCCTCCACCTCGCCGACCAGCAGGGCAGCCCTCCCCGACCTAAGAGCGGCCAGCAAAGGCCTCTCAAGAAGGTATTCCTCCGAGAAGGGTGAAGCCTCGCCAAGCTTCTCTCCGTTAAGATTGCTCATCTGTCTTCAAAAGCTGCTTTGGCGGTTTACTCGTAAAGGCGCTACTCAGGTATTATCTCCCCTTATAGCACTGCAGCCTTATAAGCTGGTAGCCGAGCCCCTTAGCAACTGGCACCGCAAGGGAGGTTTCACCGCCCAGCAATCCCCTCGACCAGCTTCCCCATTTTAAGGGCTAAAAAAACGATGGTGGCCCGCTTACTAGAGAGGGACCCCGCGCCGGTAAGCAACCTTTCAACGTCATCTAGATTGAGGCCTAAGGGTGACGTGGCAACGTCCCTAAGCAAGAAGGCACCCCACCAGATGTCAACAAACCAGAAAGGGGGGCAGCCTGTAAGATTACCGAGAAAGAAGGGGGCGGATGATTAAACGTTTAGAAGCTAGAAGGGAAAGTCAACCGCATAAAAAGGTAGGGGTGAAGGGGTGCGGCTTCCCGTGAAGGGTTACTTAGCGTGATGTCATGCCGCCACTATCCTGCTTCCGCTCTCGCCCTTTCCCTCAGGACTCTCCTCAGTATTTTTCCTGCTGCGCTTTTTGGCATCTCCTCTATGAACTCTACAATTCTCGGGTACTTGTAGGCTGCAACCCTCTCCTTGCACCACTCGATGAGCTCCTGCTCGCTTACCTTCCCCTTGTACTCCGGCTTCAAGACGACGTACGCCTTGATGTTCTCTCCTATGGACGGGTCTGGAACCCCGACCACGGCTGCCTCTAGGACCGCGGGGTGCTCGTAGAGGGCCTCCTCAACCTCCCTCGGGTAAACCGAGTGACCCTTATACTTTATTATATCCTTAACTCTATCCACTATGTAGAAGTATCCGTCCTCGTCCATTCTAGCCAGATCCCCAGTCCTAAGCCACCTGTAACCTCCAGCCTCAAAGAAAACCTTCTCCGTCTCCTCAGGCCTCTTCCAGTACCCTTTCATCACCTGAGGCCCGCAAACCACAAGCTCGCCGACCTCGCCGATAGGAAGCCACTCCAAAGTCTCAGGGTCGACGATCCCAGCCAAAGTGCTCGGTATGGGGGTCCCTATCGAACCAACCTTCCTCTTCAGCAGGGGACTCGTAGTATGCGTTACAGGGCTAGCCTCGGACAAGCCGTAACCTTCGACGAGGGGAACCCCGGTCGTCTCGTCCCACTGTCTTACGACGTCTACCGGGATGGACGTCGCACCATTATTAACGTTAACAAAACAGGACATGTCAACTTCCTTGATCTTTGGATGGTTTAGGAGGGCTATGAACATGGGGGTTACACCCATGAAGGTGTTGGGTCTGTACTTCTGGATTGCGTCGAGGATCTCTCCAGGGTCAAACCTTGGGAACACTATCCCCATGGCGCCGAACGCCATTCCCGATATTAAATCTACTGTTTGCCCGTAAATGTGGTACCATGGGAGCACGCTGAGCCCTATAACCCTCTCCAAGTTAAACTTCTCCTTGATCAGGTCGTTGTACTGCTTTAGCTGGTATACGTTTGCTAGTATGTTCCTGTGGGTGAGCATTGCAGCTTTAGGGAGGCCCGTGGTCCCCCCGGTGTACTGGAGAACGGCTACCTCCTCCTGTTCCACCTCGAACTCGAGCTTCTCGCTTGGCAACGGCTCGGTCTTCTGGATTACCTCCGCGAAGTCGTAGACGTCTTCCCCCTCCTCAACCTGAGGTTTCTGCCCGAGAATGTTGAAGACGAACACTCTTTCAAGCTCTGTCTCCTCCCGAGCGGCCTTAACGTTAGGGTAGAACATGTCCATTACGACCAAGTTTTTGCTTTCACTGTCCTTAAGCTGGTAGCCTACCTCCCTCGCAACGAAGAGGGGGCTAAGCGCGGTGACCTTAGCGCCTAGAATGTGGGCTGCAAAGTACGCTATGGAGAACTGGGGGCAGTTTGGGGCGTAAATCGCGAACGTTTCACCCTTCTCAACTCCCATCTCGTGGAGAGCGGTAGCGAAGCGCCTTATCAGATTATCCATTTCATTGTAGGTGAACTCTCTCCCATAAAATACCATGGAAACCATGTCCCCGTACTTTTCCTTAGCGCTTCTAGCTATGGTAGCTATTGTTTCGCCCTCGGGAACCTCTATCTCGGCAGGCAACCCAGGCGGGTACGCTTTAAGCCAAATCCTATTCTTAACGTATTCTGGCAATTCCCTTTCAGGTTCTCCCCGGCTCAACCTCCTCTCACCTCTCCCTAATCCTAGCTACTAAATATTAGGAAAAGGAAGCAACCAACTAATAAGCATATCGAAATGTTACATGGAAAAGTTGTAGGGGCACGCATGGACAGGGTTGGATGAGAAAGGAGGGCGAGTGCTTGGACGCCGACACCATGGTTAAACAGGGTGGAGGAGGGATTCGACAGGATCTACGGGGTTCACGGTTGGTAGGCTTTTATGGGTAGATATGTTTGGTTTGCCAGCCGTTTCCCCGTCATCGAGGCAGAAGCCTCTAATTAGGGCTTTCGGGGGGACCACGGAGCCCCACATCTGAAGGTTCCGCCCCCATTAGGCCACCCTGTGGCCAAGCCAGCACCCACAGACACTTACCAAATATTTAACTGTTTCGCAAGGCGTCCTGAAGGACGCTGTGGGTGCTCGCCGGCTTCACCGGGAGGGACGTCCCCCATGAAGTTTAACCAGTTAAAGGCGTGTTCCATTAAGCTACACCATTGATTGCAGCTGCGAAGTACGCGTTCAAGACGGGTATGTGTGGCTGACGCCGTGCAGCCAGCGTCAGCAGGGGAACTCAACCCACCCTCACGTACGATAGGAGGCAGCCGGAATGGCAAGGAGGGAAGGATCAAACCGGCAACGTAACGGAAAACATCAGGAGCAGCGTGCAGGGGCAGACGGCCAAAATTGGCTTCGGCAGGCTTCCCGCATTAGGAGGAGTAACCTCTGTTTCAGCACGGTTAACCGAGTTTACGTTTAAACGTGCCTTCCCCGCAATTTTTATCCCTTCATTTTCCTACCATTTTGCCGTCCCCGTTGTGTTTAACACGGGAAACAGAATTTTTAAAGAAAGGACACGAAGAAAATGGGAAAATAAATTTATGCAATAGAAATTATGCAAAAAATTAATAAGCATCCAGCTTAACCTTAAAGAGCTTAGAAGGATTGGATATCAAGTTATGTGGGAGGTACTTTGCAGGGTGCTTCGCCTGTGAGGGAGGCAGTTAAGGGCTTCTTGGCCGTTTTCGTCGAATACGTGAGGAAGCTTATCCATACTGCTATGATGCTGGGCTTAAAGGTAGAACCCGTTTCCCCGGATCCCAGCGCTGGCTTGCTTGGGTTCATAATCAAGGTTAACGAGGTATTTAGGCAGCTGGCATGCTTCCTCGAATGCTACGTTAACGCTGTTACAAGGTTTCTGGAGTTCTTCATGGAGCTTGCCTTAAGCCTCGGAGCCGAGGGCATTCAAGGCCTCCTCTCAGGAGGCGTAAACGTCGACGAGTTAGTTAACAGCTGCGACGAAGGATTCCTGAGGTACCAAGTCAAGTCCACCATAGACCTGCTCCTACCCTCACTAAACGAGCACATACTAGAGGTAGCTAAACGCATTAAAGCGCTTACAGTAGCTCACCGGATTTTAAGGTCGGACACGATAGCTGACTTCAAGCAGCTCCTCTACGTTCAAGCCGCGGACTGGCTCACACTGGAAAGGCAGATCTTGAGCGTTTACAGGGAAGCCGCCGATGAGGAGTTGACAGCTAGCCGCGTGGCAAAGCTTCTCAGGGATATGACGGGGCTCGCTAAGGAAACGTGGGAGCGAATAGCTAGGTTAACACCCCTAAACCGCGTGGAGTACAGGATAGAGGAGGTTGAGTTCATCGCAGGAGAGGCGGTCTCCCTAGCCGAGAGGGTGACAGCACTGTTCAGCAACAGGCTCAACGCCTACTTCTCATGCCTTAACGCTCTCAGATACATCCTCGGAGCCATCGTAGGGGAAGAGCGCCGCTTTGAAACATTTATAAAAATCCTTGCTGGTGCACCATTAGAAAACATAATCCCGGAGGAGATCCCCGCCGACGACGTGCTCTTCTCCGTTAACAGGGCGAGGGTTGAGCTTGAACTGGCAAGGCAAGCCTCAGACGAGGTTAAAAACCACTTGGATGCGCTGGGCTTCGTCGCCAGAGCCTTAAAAAGCAAGAAGCTGGAGAGCATATACAGGTACTACAGCTTGAGAGCAGAGCTCTTCGACGAGTACTGGCCTAAAATCCACGAGAGGCTTCTACGCCTTCAATCCATACTATTTAAGACAAAAACATGTGCTCGCCAAGGTTAACTTGTTGGTTTGCTGCTCCTATACCGCCTCCTTACTTACAACCCGTTAAGAAAACGGGAATCGCAACGTTTCCTTCCTCAATCTAGCCCGGTTAAATCGGATTTTACCGGTAAAATGGAAAATAGAAAAGGATTTAACGGAGAAACCAGCCTTTAAAGGATGTTAAAGAAGAGCTGGCTTCTAAGCGTTTAACTGGCGGTGCTCCGCATGTTAACTAAGGGAGTTGACAGGAGGATGTTCACGGTATTCTTCCTCCTCCTCGTCGGCGAGTTCTTCGCCCTCGCCCTCTCACTGGTTTTACCGTGGAAGAACAACTTTATCCCCTACGTCGGCGGGGTGATCGTGCAGTCGATCCTCGGAACCATGACTAAAACTACTATTTATGGTCTGCCTCCACCCGCCCCAGTACTCGCCGTCGTAGCGTATGAAGGAGCGAAAAACCCTGTGACGTGGCTCCTAGTCCCGCTATACATGCTCTTCAAGCCGCTCCTCCTCGGGAAGGCAAAGTTCAGGGAGGCTAAAGCACTCACCTTCACCCCCCTAGCATACCTCGTGGAGAGGTACCTGACATTCCCCTGGTCCTCCAGCATTTTCACCTTAACGGTCCTCCCGCAGGGGGGCTTAGGCGTCTACAGCCTCCTACTAGGACTGCTGGCAGGGGTTTTCAGCACAAACTACCTTGTATCGTCCATCCTAAACCCGGTAATAGTCGAGGTCTGGTCTAAGCTCAAAAGCGAGGGGAAGGCCTCGCTCGACAGGGTATCCGAGTCCACCGGGTTCCCCAAACAGCTGCTCTACACCCTGCTCGCAGAGGCAGCGGTGCAAGGCGTCCTAAACGCCGTAGTTACGACAGAAATGGTCTTCCACGTAAACTCGGAGGAAGGGAGGGAGGCGGTAATAGCGCTTTTCTCCGGGGCCCTCTTAGACAAAAGGGAAATACCGATAAGTCACGCTAAGAAGCTCATGAAGAAATCCGGGACATGGTTCACAAGGGACACCGAAACAATACAGGGAATCCTCCAGAAAGCCATCGAGGAAAAACAGCTAGACGCCGTAATAGAGGGAAGACGGCTAAAGAAGAAAAACAAATGAGGGGGAGAAAGGTCTCAGAGAATGACTAAGAATCCACTCAGGAGCAGCTCCTTCTAAAATTATAACAGAAGCGACAGCCAAGGTTTCCATGAAAGCTTCAAGTGTGAATTTTTACCGGGAAAATTGTAAGATGAAGAGTTTCTAATAGCCGATGACGAAGAAAACGCCGTTTACATCCTTAAAAGTTTTAGCGTCTTTCTGGGCTGCCACAAGAACGCTACTACAGCAGCCCGGCACCTTCTAATAGTTTTACAACACCACTACTTTGCGTAGCGGGGCGACTTCCTAGTATGTGGCGAGCAGGATGGGTGGGCACATTTGAAGAGCGTTTCCAGGCGGGTGAGCGCTTGGTTGCCTCTTGGTGGGTGAGGGCTGCTTACGCTTCGCTATTCGCTACTGCCGGTTTCCCTAGATGAATTTAGGGGGGTTGCAGGGATGATTCATGGTTGGATTGACTTACTGGCGGGCTACTGGGTGTCATGATTAACCCCCCGGGTTAAAAATGTTTTTATGGGTTTATGGGCTGTTTTAGCGTGCTGAGGAGGAAAGAAATTGTGGCAAGGGAAAGGGTGCCTGTTGCCTGGTGGGCTGGTGTGTGAGGGTGAAGTGGGTTGTCGTTGTAGTGGATGGCATGGCTGATTACCCCCTCAGCGAGCTTGGTGGGATGACTCCTCTTCAGGCTGCTGATACGCCTAACATGGACTTTGTCTCCCGTGGTGGGGTGAACGGGCTGCTGGAGACCGTTCCGGAGGGCGTTCCGCCGGGGTCTGACGTTGCGAACCTTTCGATCCTAGGATATGACCCTGCGAGGTGCTACACGGGGCGGGGGCCGATAGAGGCTGCTGCCCTAGGGGTTGAGCTTGGGGAGGATGAAACTGCCTTCAGGTGTAACCTTGTGACGGTGGAGGACGGGGTGATGGTTGATTACAGTGCGGGACACATAAGTAGCGGGGAGGCGAGGGAGCTGGTCGAAGCTCTAAACACGAGGCTGGGGGGAGGAAGGG
>JAPDJY010000087.1:0-38977 GCA_029258835.1 Thermoproteota archaeon
GTCAACGTTCTCCATATCCTACATTGGAACAGACCCGAAAGTTAGACTGGAAAAACCCGTTATCAACGCTGTGATATGGCTTGACGGAACAAGGCTTGAAACCCCATCCTCAAAAACGGTAAGACACTGGGGTGGCTTCATGCATAAGCTCGGCGAGGTAAGCCCGGACGACGTAAGGATCGGCATGAGAGTTAAAGCCGTCTGGGAGCCCCCTGAGAAGCGTAGAGGCTCGATCCTCGACATAAAATACTTTAAGCCGGTGTAGGAGGGGTTGTGATGGCTGAACCATATAAGCCCCCATACGTCGGGTCTATCACCCGACACTGGGATGAAAGCAACATAGACAACTACTACGAGTACCCTGCTGGCTTCGCTGCGTCAAGGTTCTTCCACGAGCTTAAGGAGAACGGGAGAATAGTGGCTAGTGTGTGCAAGGCATGCGGGTGCAAAACCCTCCCCCCGAAAGCCTTCTGTCCGCGCTGCTTTAAAAGCGACGTCGACTATGTTGACGTGGGGTTGAGAGGGACTGTCTACACGTTCACCGTATCCTATGTTGACTTAGACGGTTCAAGGCTTGAGAAACCAATAATATGGGCGTTAATAGTTTTCGACGGTGTCGAGGGGGGAATGATCCACAGACTGGACGAGGTTGACCCTGAAAGCGTCCAAGTGGGCATGACGGTTGAAGCTGTTCTAAGACCGAAAGAAGACAGGATAGGCAGCATACTAGACATAAAATACTTTAAACCCCCCTAACTCCTTTTTCTTTAAGAGTTTTCGGGAAGAAGCTTTAATGATGGAAGTGTAACGCTCAAATCATCCTTTGCGGGCATACGTCAATTTTTGCTTTTCCGATGTTTCGTCTAAAAGTGTTAAAGTGCCTCTTGCCATGCTGAGGGTCCTAGAGGATGGTTTGATGAGGTTTGAGATCCTATTCTTCGACGAGCTCTCAGGCGAGGATATAAACGAAATATGTAGGGTTTTTAATGAGGCCTTCTTCTTGGCTAGGGGGGCTTTGCCTCGTTACTTAGAAGTCGGGGAGAGTGGATGGGCAGATATGGAGTTTGGAGGCGTGTGGCTGCTGTCTTAGGGGCAGGGATCGTGGACGTATTGTTTCAACGGTCTAGGGCCTATCGGCACGGTAGTATACTTAAACCCTCAACGTGTGGGGGCCGTCGTAGCTTCCCTCACCGAAAAGCTGGAATCTTTGAGAGTACCGTTAATTCTTACTGCAGTAACGTCAACGGTTAAAATGCAGGTTAGGAGGGGAGGATCCCTCCCTCTAGGAGGGCGTACCACAGCTATGATCCTTCCCGTAGGGAAAAGTGTATTTATGAGGAAGGAAAGGATTTACGTGCCTGTGGAGCATGTTTGGGGAATGGTAGCACTCTAACCCATAGCTAGGGTTCCCGGTTTGGTGTGAAGGATGAACGATGAGGAAGAGCTCGTTGCATGCGTTAAGCTGGAAGGTGGAAACGTTATAATTTACCCTTTAAGTAGGGGGGAAGCTCACAAGTTCAATGTCCCCCACATTGTCGTGAGGGTGCTGGGTTTTAACAGGGACGGCTTACTCCTCGTTCAGAAAAGATCTAAACTTAAGAAGAGTAATCCTGGAAAGTATACTGATACGGCTTCAGGCCACGTTTCTCCTCATGAAGCGTCAAGCCTAACCGGGTTGGCTTCGGCTGCAAGGAGGGAACTTCTAGAGGAAATGGGCGTAGACGGGGAAATCTCCTTCTTCACAGGCCCCATCTACGACGAGGAAGACAATGAAGTGAACTACGCCTTCTTAGCACTTATAAATAGCACCCCTGCCTTCGGGAGCGAGGTGGACCCAGAGGGAAGCGGCTTCAAGACACCAAGCGAGTTAAGGGAGATGCTGTCGTCCCAGCCATTTGTTCACATTGCCAAGTTTCTTTGGGAAATGTTCTTGGAGAAGTATCCATGCTTAGACGACGTTAAACGGTTGGCGTCTGGTTTTAGGTCTGCTGTTCCGGGAAAAGACCTCAGGAAGGATCTAGCATCCCTCCTAACACCCCGCCAGTCCGGGTAACCCTTAAATTTAAAGGCTCTCTTGTTTTCTAGTTTCTTGAATAAAACCTGCTGGAAACAACCTTGTAGGGAGGATTTCCACTTGGTTAGTGATGTTCTCATCGACGAGCCCGGAAGGAAAGTCTTGCTTCTTGGAAACGAGGCCGTTGCGAGAGGAGCCCTGGAGGCTGGTGTTGGTTTTGCTTCAACTTACCCAGGGACTCCTGCCAGCGAGGTTGGCGACACGCTGGCTGAAGTAGCCAAGGAGCTTCCTGGACTTGTGTTTCAGTACTCGACGAATGAGTACGTTGCACTAGAAAACGCGATTGGGGCTAGCTGGAGTGGCGTCCGCTCCCTTTGCGCCATGAAGATGGTTGGCATGAACGTGGCTTCAGACCCTCTCTTCACGCTGTGCTACTGTGGAGTAGGGGCGGAGGGTGGACTCGTAATAGTTAATGGTGGGGACCCAAGCTGCATTTCAAGCACAAACGAACAGGATAATAGGTACTATGGGTTGCACGCTCACATGCCGGTGGTGGAACCATCTAACCCGCAGGAGTGTAAGGACTTCACCATTACAGCCTTCGACATATCAGAGGAGTTCGACGTGCCCGTTATGCTTAACATGACAGCTAGGACAAGTCATTCTCTCGGAGCCGTAACCCTTGGAAAGCTTAAGCCGCCGAAGGAGGAAGGGTACTTCGTAAAGAACTGGGCTAAGTACTTCAGCGCCTTGGTTATAGCCGTTACAAACAAGCAAAAGCTCCTCAGGAACATGAACAGGATTGCAGAGGAGTACGCCTACAACACCCCCCTTAACAAGATCCTTGAAGGGAAGGGAAGAATAGGTATAGTTACCTCGGGCGTCTCGTACAACTACACGCTCGAAGCCTTAGACATGCTAAAAATCTACGATGTTCCAATCCTTAAGCTGGGTTTAGCATACCCTCTCTCCCGTAAGCTTATAGCCGAGTTCGCAGGGGACCTTGACACGATAGTTGTGATGGAGGAGCTTGAAGGCTTCCTTGAAGACGAGCTGAAGAAGATAGCGTATGATGAGGGTTTAAGTGTCAAAATAGTTGGAAAGGCGCTTTTCTCCCCTGCAGGAGAGCTGAGCGTCGACGACGCCGTAATGGCGTACAGCAAAGTTTTCGGTGTAGAGTCCCCGGTAAACCCTCAAGAACTAGCCATGAAGACGCTAGGCTTCACCAACCTCTTGCTTATGAGGACCCCGGGCTTCTGCCCCGGATGCCCTCACAGGGCGACCCTTTATGCCATTAAAAAGGCCATAGAGGGTAAAGGGTACGACGTGGTGTGGGGAGGCGACATAGGATGCTACGCCAACGCGACGCTTCCGCCATTTAACATGAGCGACTTCATGGTTTGCATGTCAGCTGGAATAAGCATCGCCTCAGGCATAAGCTTCAAGAGTAAAAAACAGAAAGTGGTCGCGTTCATAGGCGACTCCACGTTCTTCCACACAGGTATGCCAGCCGTCCTCAACTGTGTCTGGAACAACGCAGACATACTGATAGTGGTTATGGATAACAGGTGGACTGCCATGACAGGACACCAGCCCCACCCTGGAACCGGTCTCTCAGCCACAGGGAAGGCCAAGGCGATAGACATAGCCGAGGTTTGCAAGGCACTTGGGGTAGACTACGTGAGGGTGGTTGATCCCTTTAACCTTAACCATGCCATCTCCGTCTTCGACGAGGCCTTTAAGCAGAGCGGAGTCCGCGTCGTCGTCTCCCGTCAGGAGTGCATACTCCAAACTAAGAGACGTATGAAGGAGATAGAAGAAGAAAAGCTGAGGAAGGGAATTGAAGAGTACTACGAGGTCGCAGAGCACATCTGCATATTCTGTGAGGAGTGTGTGAAGGAGTTCGGCTGCCCCGCCATAACGGTAGACGAGTTTGAAGGAAATAAAGTTTCAAAGATAGACCTTGCAAGATGTGTGAACTGCGGCGTCTGCAAGGAGCTCTGTAAGGGGTGCGCCATAACAAGGACTAAGATCTGGAGGAACGCTTCAATCCTTGAGGAGGCTAAAGCATGAAGAAGTATAACATCCTCATAGCCGGAGTCGGCGGTCAAGGGGTGGTAACCCTAGGGCTTTTACTCAAGTATGCTGCGATAAAGGAAGGCATCATGGTGGCTGGGACGGAGACGCGCGGAGCATCCCAAAGGGAAGGATCAGTAAACAGCCATGTAAGGTTCGCCGTCCTAGACCCCGGAGAGGAGTACGATGAAAGACGCGGGATACACTCCTCCCTGATCCCGTCTGGAACAGCCGACCTGATCATGGGAATGGAACCCATGGAAACACTAAGAAACATAAAGTACGTTTCAAGCTCTGGCATAGTAATAATGAACACCTATGAAATATGGCCAATCCCCGTTAGAACAGGGGAAGCCACCTATCCCCCAATAGAGCAGTACGTCGAAGCCGCTAAAACATTCACGCCAAACGTCTACCAAGTTAACGTCAACAAGATGGCCGATGAAAAGTATGGAGGATACACCCTGGCAGGAACTATAATGCTTGGTATAGGATTCGCAACAGGTAAAATCCCCCTCCGAATGGAGTCGATCGAAGACGTCATAATGGAACGCCTAAGCAATCCCGAAGGAAACATAGACGCCCTACACTACGGATACGAAGAAGGGAAAAAACTAATCGGCTCCAAAACGTAAAACCTGCTAAAAAAGGACGCCCCTTAAAGCCGCATTCCCCCTTGAAGCTCAAGTGTAAACAGATTTTTAAGCCCCTTCCCACCCCTTTCTCCCTTAGTAGCATGCGTCATCCCGCATCACCCGTAGCAGACGCTAAAACAGCATTCTACCTCTAAGCCGGTGAAGGTATGTTAGCATCCTGAACGTGCCTAGGAACCCATAAAACGCGGTTGCTAGAAGAATGGGTAAAGCCAGAACCCGCACGTCCCACGGGAATGTACACATGCTCGTTGGTGCGGCGAGAATGTACGAGACCGTTGCAGCTGGTACGGTGTAAAGGGCCAAGTGTCCCACCTCGCTTAGCACGATTTCACCCCATCCAGCCCTCCTAGCCGCTTTAACCATTAGCTCGAAGTACTTTTCTTCTCCCACACCCTTAACAAACCATGCACCCTGAACGTTCCCCGCCGCAAGAAGCAACGACAAGGTGAAGACGAAGACCGCTAAGGAAACGTGAAGCGATGCCAAGAAGACTACTGGCAGCTGCAGGAGGATAGCCCCCTTCCAGCCCAGCCTCCCGATAATCCGCCCAGTTTCAAGTTTAAGCCTTGGAGTAACATACCATGTTGAAAGCAGGTCAAGCCCTCTCCCAGCGGAAGCGACAGCCATGTTAAAAATTGGAACCCACCATTCCTGAAACATAATGACACCTCAAACCTTTATCTTGCTCAGCCACCTCGATCTTTTAACCGCTTCAGGGCTAACCTCAACAACCCTCCCACCTACAATCACAAGATGCACTATGGAAATAGTAGACCCAGAAATCTTCGCCGCCTCCTGTACAGCGTAGTGAAGCTGAACGCAATGAGGCGACCCGTCAATAGTGAGAACGGTCACGCTCTTCGGCGGTCGCCTCAGCCTGAACATGTACGCCAACTTGTAAACAAGCATGTTAACATGCTCCTCCTCCAGACACACCGAAAGTGCCGTACGCCCCTTCGAAACATCGCCGAAAACCTCAGGATACTCCACCGGAACACACGAACCGTAAATAAGAATGTCCCTACCCTGAACTAAGCGGCTCCCCGCATTAGTATCAATAAGCCTCCAGGACAAGCATAACCCTCCTAACCCAAAAATTAACCCAACAACTATAAAACTATTAAATGGAAAATATCTCACCTACTATAAAAATCATCAGCATGAAAAAGGCGCTTACCTTAAAAAGAAGCATTCACGTGGCAAGCAGCAACAGGGTTCACGCTTGATAGGTTTTTATGGGTAATGTGGTTTTGGTTTGTTAGGCGTTTCCCGTCATCGGGCTAAGCCCTGATGTGGCATTCGGGGTACCGGAGCCCACACCCGAAGGTTCAGGACAGCAGCAACATCCCTATCAAGAACGACCCACACCCACACCCACACCCACACTTGCACCTCATCAATCTGCCCCGATGGGCTGCCATGGTATGACAGATGGGGCATGTCCTGGAGGAATAGGATGGGTTAACGTGCCCGGCCGGGAGCCCAGCCCCCCAGCTTGTACCCTAGCACGAGCTGGAATGTTCTTGCGTTCCACTCTGAAAGCCTGCGGCTGATTCCTTTGCCCCCGGAGAACCCTGCCCTTAACGCCCTCCAGGTCCTCGAGTAGCGCGCCGCTACGCAACCCCTCCAGCTCCCCGGCTATCCTAGCCGTCAGCTTATGCATGAAATTCCCGGCCTATCCTTTTCCCTCCTGGAGTACTTCCGCATCAGCCTCCCAGCCGCCCTGGGCTTACGCCCGGATAGCTTCTGTATTCTTCTCCTCTTCTCCTCGTAGGCCCTGTGGACGTGGTGTGGCTGCCTGGGGCCGTACCTGACCACTCCCCCGTCGGTCAGGGCGGCCACTTGGTTGGGTTTGCGTCGAACGAAGCCCAATCTCTGGGATTGACGCTTCCGCTTTCCACTTTTTCTTGAAGTTGACTATGAGCCCGTTCTCCCTCGGTAGTCCGCCGATGGCGTCGAAGTCCCTTGGCAGGTAGTCATACCTTGCCAGGTTTACTTCCAGGTGTCGTTTACCCGGTTCGATGCTGATTTTTAGTTTTCCATCCCTGCACGTGAACAGCGTTGATTTTACGTAGACCGTCTTCCCCGCTACTTTGGGTTTGGATTTCGCCCTCCCCTGTTGTACAGTTTTATCCACCCTTGGCCAGCCCTATGGCCGAGTTTATGGCTGAGTCAGCGTAGTGCTTTGAGTACTTCCAGCCCTCTAGGAGGATACTCCTCAACCTTCTCCTATCCCCGGCCCTGAAGCTTAGGCGGGCCTTTCCACCTTCTGGGTGGGTGACGTGGCTCATGACGTGGTTCATGATTTCTTTCAGCGCTTTCTTCTTTGCCTCAAAGTATGCTTCCATCAGGTCTTTCGGGGCTTCTATGGGAGCCTTATATGCTTTGGTTGCGGTTGCTTCCCCCTTTGGTATCTTTCACCTCTCCGGGCCTTGTGTCTTCCGCTTGGGGCTCGCCGCCCTGACCCCTCCCTCCTTGGCCCACCTGGCAACGGTGTGCCCGCCAACCCGAGGAGCTCGGCGACCCCGCCGCTCCCCAACAATTCCCTCCCCTCCCACCATACACACCACAAACACCAAAACAAGCAACCAAACATAAAAACCTGTCTAAAACACAACAGCTACACAAGGCAAAACCCCAACTTAACCACAAGTTTATATCACATTTCCCCTCAAGTCAACCTACTCCCATTTTGGGATGAACAATCGCTTTAAAATATCATGTGAAAAGCCCCCAACACCAAACCGACGATAAAAGAAAAATCAAAAAGAAGAGGGGAGAATCTCTCCATCCGTTTCAACGTTTTCCAGTTCTATTCTTTTGCGAACACGTAGGCTAACACTCCGCCAATAAGTGCAAGCATTGCTCCAACGTTGAAGAACACCAAGAAGCCTATTAATCCGAAGATTAGGCAGAGGGCGGCGCCTGCCTTCATCCCCTTCCAGCTTAGCAGGCCGCCAATGATTATTAGTATCCCGATTATTATCAGGAGTATGCTATAGGCGTATATGCCGCTGCCCAGGGTGCCCATCATGCTGGGGAGGAGACCGACGAAGATCGTGAGGTTGCTTAGGATTAACTGGAGAAGTGGAAGCGCTGTTATAACGGGGGCAAACGTCTCGGGGCTGATTGCGTAGGCGGCAAGCGCTGACATTATCGTGTTGTTTATAGCGCTGGGTATTGGCATTAGGAGTGCGCCTACCCCTAACGCGTAGATTCCGCCGATTACTGATAGTATTGCCCATGCTGATAGCATTTCCTTTTCAGAAACAGTTTCAGCCATTTCTCTCCCTCACTTTCTCTTTCACTCTTAGCAAGACCTCCCACCGGCATTTATAAATTTTTTCTAGCCGTGTGCTTTCCCATTCGACAATCAACTTAACACCTGCGCCATGGCTTCAATAAGGTTTATATACTTTTTTAGGTCATCCTAAAACAGGTGTAGGTGTTGACGCAGGAGCACGAACTTTCCATTTCAGAGGAAGAATACATAGAGGCGCTTTACAATCTTATGGAGGAAGGGAAGACTCACGTTCGGACGAGTGAACTAGCCGAAAGACTCGGCGTCTCCCCTCCATCTGTAACCGAGATGGTGAAGGGTCCCCTTGCAAGGAAGAAGCTGGTCGTGTACACCCCGTATAAGGGTGTCCGTTTGACGGCTAAGGGGCGTGAAGCGGCTGCACGGGTTGTGAGACGGCACAGGATTGCTGAGCGCCTCTTAGCGGACATTGTAGGGGTCGAATGGGAGAAATGTCATGAAGAGGCCTGTAAGCTCGAGCATGCTTTAAGCGATGAGGTAGCTGATAAGCTGGCAGCCACCTTAAAGAACCCTGCCACGTGCCCTCACGGGAACGTGATACCCCCACCTACAGGGGAAATAAGGGATGACGGGAGCAAACCCCTCCTAGAATTCTCTCCTCCCTTAAGGGTTAGGGTTGTGAAGATAGTTCGGGAAAGCCGCAACCTGCTAAGGCGGCTAGCCGCTATGGGCATTCTGCCAGGGGTCGAACTTAAAATAGTTAAAAGGGCTCCATTTAACGGGCCGATCTTGGTCGATTTAGATGGCTTCCAAGTGGCGCTTAGCGGCGACATCGCTAAGTCCATCATGGTTATTCCGGTGGTGGACGGAGCTTAGGCGGTGCCATCATGGATGGAAGGAAGGCTGAAAAGCCTAAGATGCGTGGTAGAAGGTTAACTATTTTTCTAGCTGGTGTGCCGAACGTTGGTAAGAGTGTGTTCTTTAACAGGCTCACAGGGATAAATGCCATAGTCTCCAATTACCCTGGAACCACGGTTGAAGTCATGAGAGGCGTAGCCGGCGTTGATGGGGAAGAGGTTGAGATTACGGATCTCCCCGGCACGTACAGTTTGGGGGCCCTCTCGGAGGACCAAGAAGTGGCTGTAAGGGCGATACTTGAGGAGAACCCTGACGCCATAATAAACATTGTTGACGCAAGCAGGCTTGAGCGAAGCCTCGTCTTAACCCTTCAACTCTTAGAGCTTGGAATCCCTGTTGTTGTCGCCTTAAACCAAGTTGACTTCGCCGAGAAACGCGGGATCATGGTAGACCATGCCGCTCTTTCGAGAATGCTAGGAGTACCCGTAATTCCTACAGTCGCAACCAAGGGCGTTAACGTGAAAAGGGTGTTGGACTCCGCCGTTAAGGTGGCGGAACGGAGAAAACAGGAGTACTTCACGCTTCTCCGCGAGGTTCCCCCTCCTCCGAGGAGGGGGCGCGGTTTCGGGTACGCGTGGGGGAGGCGTATCCCACCACTAAACGTTCACGGCTCCCGTAGGGGAATAGGGTACTCACCCCCAATTGAACACTACATAGGAAGAGTTGAACGGGCAATTATGCGGTGCTACGTAGACGGGAGGGTGGCTCCGAGAGTTATAGCGAAGTGGCTTTTAGAGGGCGACTTGAAAGCCGCCGAAATAGCGATGGGAGGCAGGATTCCAGGATGGCTCCTCGTCGAGACCGAAGCCGTAAGGCGTGAAATGGAGTGGAACTTCGGCGAGCCGTCCTCAATCAAAATGGCCAAGGAGCGCCTTTCCCTTGCAGGGTGGATCTCACGCCAAGTAGTCAGGGAAAAGGTTAGGAGGAAGCCTACTTTACAGGAAAGGCTCGACTCGCTTCTTCTCTCCTACTCAACAGGCATACCCTTCCTACTACTCGTCTTAGCGGGAATTTTCGCCATCATCTTTCTTGGTGGCGGCTGGCTTGAGTCCCTGATCGCATCAGCCTTCGAAGACCATATAGAGCCTCTCTTAGAATCGTTGATAGGATATACCACCGTTGACTACTTTCTAAGTGCCACGTCTAACCTAGCGTCGCTCTACGGTGAAGCATACGCTTACCTCCTTAAGCTAGTAGTTGAAAACTCCTTCTCCTACCAGATACTGGCAAAGTTCTTCTTGATTGACGGGTTAATGACTGGTGTTGAGGCAGCGTTCTCCATAGCGTTCCCATACGTGGTCACGTTTTACATAGCCTTAGCCATCCTCGAGGATACAGGGTACCTTTCGAGGATAGCCTACCTCATGGATCTCGTCCTTCACAAGTTTGGGCTTCATGGAAAATCGATAATTCCCTTAATATCAGCTTTGGGATGCAGCGTGCCGGCCATAATGTCTACGAGGATACTGGAAAGCCGGAAGCAAAGGCTGATGGTCACATTCCTAATAGTACTCCTTCCATGCTCGGCGAGAACGGCGATAATACTGGGGTCCATAGGCTACTACGGGGGGATCCAGTATGCGCTGGCAATATACGCCCTAGTCGTTGGAATAGTGGCTTTGCTCTCCGTGGCGCTGAGCAAAGTTCTCCCGGGTGTTTCCCCCAGTATGCTTATGGAGATGCCGCCATACCGTGTGCCAGCGCTTTCATCACTTGCCTCAAAAACTTGGATAAGGACTAGAGAGTTCTTCAAGATAGCATTTCCCTTAATAATAGTTGGAAGCCTAATTTTAGCTCTCTTAGAAGTCTTAAACCTTATTGATCCTATCCTCTATGCTTCAGCAGGCTTCATGGAGAATGTCCTTGGCTTGCCATCCATAACAAGCGTAACATTGATCTACGGGCTTCTCAGAAAGGAAATGGCTCTTGAAACACTTCTCGTCATAGCAAAGCTTAAACTCGGCGTCAGCGACATGTTCTATTTCATGACCCCAATGCAAATGTTCATCTACGCCCTTGTGGTAACCCTTTACTTCCCCTGCATAGCAACCTTTGCCGTAATATTCAGAGAAATGAACTTGAAGACAGCCCTCGCAATCAGCGCTTTAGCAATCATGTTAGCCATCTTGACGGGTGCAACGGTATACCATGTCTACCTCCTGCTTAACCCTACAGCCCCAGAACCACTAATAACAAATTTAATCAACACGTTAACCTTCATGAACCAGTCGTAGAAAGAAAAACAGCGTTGTCCATTTTAGCTCCGCCACTTAAACGGTTAGAGGCTCCTCCCTCCACGATGCCGACTCTTCCGTTGAAAGAGAGCCTTCGCTACCTCCCCTGCGTAATCCATCATTCTTTCACTCATCTACCGAGGGGAAAAAAGAAAATTCTAATAAGGGAAGTTTAATGATGATATTCCCTATGATTCCTTTTCCCTTTAAACCGTTTTTAGAATGGAGGGTTTAAAGTGAAGTATGAAACATTGAGTGTTAGGGTCGAGGATGGTGTAGCAATCATAACGCTAAGTCGACCTGATAAGCTTAACGCTCTCGACGAACAGGCAGCACGCGAACTTCTCCAAAGCCTTAAGGAGTGCGAAAAAGACGAAAACGTTAAAGTTGTTGTGATCACAGGGGAGGGAAAGGCTTTCAGCGCTGGGGGAGATATAAAGGGAATGATGAAGTCAATAGAGGAGGGGAATCCGGGAGAGTTCATGGACTCCCTAACTAAACCTCTCTACGAGGTTGCCTTGCACATAAGAAGAATGAGCAAGCTGGTGATAGCGTCGGTTAACGGGTACGCCATGGGCGCCGGTTTCAACCTTGCAATCGCATGCGACATAGTTTTGGCATCAGAAAAAGCCATGTTCGCCCAAAGCTTCATCAAGCTAGGCTTAATACCTGGCATGGGGGGAACATACCTCCTAACACGCTTAATAGGCCCGTTAAGAGCCGGCGAGCTCTTTTACACTGGAAGGACAATAGACGCCCAAGAAGCCCTTTCACTGGGAATAGTTAACCGCGTCGTCCCCCACGAGAAACTCCACGAGGAGACCATGAAGCTGGCATCGTCTTTGGCTAGGGGGCCAACTCTCGCCCTAGCCAGAACAAAAATGCTCCTAGAAAAGGCCATGCACGCCCCCGAAATGAGCAGCCACCTGACGGAAGAACGATTAATGCAAATAGAATCAGCCAAAACCAGAGACTATGAGGAGGGGGTAAGATCCTTCATAGAAAAAAGGAGTCCGGACTTCCAGGGAGAATAGGAGGGGAAACGCTTAACCTAATATTTTCCTGTATATTTCACGTTGTACCAGGTATCTTAGGATCTCCGAGCTTCCAGCTCCTATCTGCGCCATCTTAGAATCCCTTAAATATCTTTCTAGCGGATATTCGCGGGTCATGCCGATGCCGCCTGCAACTTGTATGGCGTCTAAGCATATTTTCACTGTTAGATCTGCTGAGAAGAACTTTGCCGCTGCAACCTCCTTAGTGGCTTTGAGTCCGCTGTCAATCATCCTTGCAGCACGCAGTACCATTAGGCGTGAGGCCTCTATGGCGGCGTACATCTCGGCTATTTTAAAGCTTACTCCTTCAAACTCTCTGATGGGTCTTTTGAACTGTATTCTTTCGGCGGCGTACTTTGCTGCTATTTCGAATGCTGAGCGTGCGATTCCTATGTACTGGCTCGATGTGAACGTTCTCTCGCTGTCTAACCCTTCCATAAGCACTTTTAAGCCTCCGTTCTCTTCGCCTAAGAGGTTTTCCTCCGGTATCTTGCAGTCCTTGAAGACAAGGTGGCTGTTGACGGATCCCCACCTGCCGATGAGCTCATAATCTTTGACTGCCTTAAATCCTTCGGTGTCCGTTGGGAATATAAACGCACTTATACCCTGATGCCTTTTCACGTGGGGGTTAGTTACGGCGTAAAGTAGCAGGTACTTGGCCCTGCTGCCGTTCGTGATGAACCGTTTCTCTCCGTTAATCACATAGTAGGATCCTTTCTTTTCCGCTCTCGTCCGCATTCCTCCTATTGCGTCGCTTCCCCCCGTTGGCTCTGTTATGGCTATTGCCCCGAGCTCTTCTCCGGTCATGATCGGCTTAAGAAACCTCTCCTTCTGCTCTTTTGTGCCGAACCTGACGATGGGCATGGCGTAGAGTACCGCTGATGCGCCGTAGGTTACGGCGACCGCGTAGCTTGCGGCTGAAAGCTCCTCTCCAAGTATCACCTGGTAGACCAGTCCTTTCCCCATGCCCCCCAGCCCTTTTGGGAAGGATACTCCGATGTATCCCTCTTCCCCCATCTTCTTAATGATGTCATGTATTAAGTCGAAGTTTTTCTCCCTGTCTATCCTATCGGCGAGAGGGAGGACTTCCCTCTTAACGAAATCCCGGAACTTCATCCTAAACCTGTTCTCCTCCTCCGTGAAAAAGTGAAGGGATCCCTCATCCAAGCTATAGCC
This sequence comes from Thermoproteota archaeon, assembly GCA_029258835.1. GTDB lineage: Archaea > Asgardarchaeota > Jordiarchaeia > Jordiarchaeales > Freyrarchaeaceae > Freyrarchaeum. The sequence goes on from JAPDJY010000087.1 coordinate 13,389, forward strand.
AAACTCGACGTTTAAGTCCTCAAAACCTATGTGTCCTTCACGCGGCAACAAGGAAACCTCCATTTATTTTGAGTTAACGTAACATTGCAACCTCCTACTAAAAATTTCTCATTTAAAACGTCTCCTCCACTTACCTGTTACGCGTCGCCGCGCTCACCGCAGGCTAGCAAAGGTTTAAGTTGCTTTCCTCAACAATAAACAGTGGTAGGCCTCGGAGAGGAGGAAGAATCGGTTGAGAGCTGAGGAAGTGAAGAGGATAGGTGTGCTGGGAGCGGGAACGATGGGTCACGGCATAGCGCAGGTTTGTGCTAGGAGTGGATACGAGGTTGTGCTCGTCGACGTGAAAGATGAGATCCTTAAGAAAGCTCTAAGCCTGATAAGGTCTGGCCCCTTCGGCCTAGAGAAGCTAGTTCAAAAGGGGAAGATGAGCGAGGACGAGCTGGAAGCCACCATGGGTAGAATTAAGCCCTCAACGTCACGTGACGACCTTGAAGACGTAGACTTCCTAATTGAGGCGATCCCGGAAAACGTGGAGCTTAAAAAGAAGGTTTTTTCAGAGCTTGACGCCCTCTGCAAGGAGAAAACAGTTTTCGCGTCAAACACTTCGGGAATACTCATAAGCGACCTTGCATCCGCGGTGGAGAGGAAGGACAGGTTCATAGGCATGCACTGGTTTAATCCAGCACCGGTGATGAGGCTAATAGAAGTTGTCAGGGGGCCTTTAACCTCCGATGAAACCTTTAACTTAACAGTTGAGCTTTCAAGAAGACTTGGAAAGGTTCCCATAGAAGCAAAGGACTCCCCAGGATTTTTTACGACACGCTTTGTGGATTGCTGGCTTATGGAGGCAGTCAGACTCTTTGAAGCAGGCATAGCGGGGATAAAGGAAATAGACGATATGTGCAAAATGGCCTTCGGCTTCCCTATGGGCCCCTTCGAGCTCATGGACCTGATAGGCTTAGACACCATATACCATGTTGGAGAATACCTCTACAGTGAAACCCATGAAGCACGCTACGCACCCCCCATCACACTGAAGAAACTTGTCCTCTCAGGGTACATAGGCGACAAGAGAACCAAGCCCGGGAGCAGGGGAGGATGGTACGATTTCTTCAAGATAGAAGGTGGAGGTTGAGTCTGGGATGAAAGTTAAGCTTGAAAGGGACTCTGACGAGAGAATCGCTTGGGTAAAGCTAAACTATCCTGAAAGAATGAACGTCCTACACTTAGGCATGCTTAAGGATCTTTACAATGCTCTTACTAAAGCAGACAGGGATGACAAGGTTTCCGCCATAATCATAACTGGCGAAGGAGGGGTGTTCAGCGCTGGAGCGGATTTAAGGGAAATAATGAAGCAAGACTTCAAGGAAGGGGTTAGGTGGCTTAAAGCATACTGGGACGTTCTAGAACTGGTGAGAGAGACTGGAAAGCTGGTTGTTGCGGCTGTAAAGGGAGCTTGCGTTGCGGGAGGACACGAACTAGTCATAATGTGCGATTTAGTGGTTGCCGGTAAGTCCGCTAGGTTCGGACAGCCCGAAATCTTAGTTGGCTCGACGGCTATGGGTGGAGGAGTGCAAATGCTGCCACTAATCATCGGCGAGAAAAGGGCTAGAGAACTCGTCTTCACAGCCCGTCTCCTAAGCGCGGAGGAAGCATACCAACTGGGCTTGGTTAACAGGGTGGTCGAGGATGAAGAGGTTGAAAACGAGGCTCGTAAACTAGCGCTGGAAGTGGTGGATAGGGTAAGCCCCCAAGCTTTCCGGGTGATTAAGTCATGCCTCAAGTACTGGACGGATCTTGCAATGCTCAACTGGCAGCTGGCAAGAGACTTAACGGCAATGGTTTGGACATCGGAGGAGTTCAGGGAGAGAGGTAAAAGTTTCCTTGAAAAGAGGAAACCTACTCCGAGGAGGTTTCTAGGCATAACACCCTACTGAAGGGGGAAAGAAGTGCTCTTCTTCTCAAAGCTTTCTTTTCCACCCGAGAAAAGAGCTAATCACCGGTAAACCTTAAGGTTTCCGCTTCCCGTCCAGCTTTTCACCCTTCCTTTTTAATTGCTTCCAGTATTTGCTCTGCATGCGACTCCTTAAGCTCGAAGACTGGTGTTTCCCTAAGGACGTTTTCTACCGTGGCCGCGTCTGGGGTGAACTCGTCTAAGTTTCTTATGGGGTAAGACGTCAGCCACGTCTCGTAGTGTATCGAGTAGGGTGCCCGAACCGTCCCATTCGGTTTGAGAGGCGACGGGTCTATAAGGATCTGGTCTGCCCTCTCAGCTTTCTTAGCAACCTGTGTTGTTGTTACAGGCTTCCCTCTACGCGTTACCCTGTAGAAGACTTCCTTCTCATCCCTTGGCATGTCCTGTATTTTCTCCTCCACTTTTTTCTGGATGAAAGCGACGATGTCCTTGTAGAGGGAAAAGTAGTCCTTGTATCCCTCAGGCAGCCCATGCTCCCCGAGCCTAGCCCACACCTGCAACTCTCTTGAACCTGAAAACTTAACTGCCGGTTTAACACCGTACTCCTCTAGGCACTCGCAGGCAAGCCTGCAAACAACCTTAACTGGCTCAAGTTTATCTCCAAACATCTTCCCAGCACTTACGTCGAACACAAGCCAGTCGGGTCTTCTCTCCTCAAACCTGTGGATTACGGGGAGGAAGTCGACGGCGTGCAGGTCAACTAGGTCAAGCAAGTCCCCTTCGCTCCTAATGACTATGGGCTGCTTCCTCGGCTTATACCTTGCATACCTCACGAAAGACGGATTAAGGCTATTGATAGGATCCTTCTCATCGGAGAAAACCTTAACAACAGAGACAGCCCTCCCCTCAAGGTAGGGCATCATCAACTTCGCCACCCTCGGGTAATACTTCCTAGCTAGGTAAACAGCCCGGTAAGACCTGTTTAGCTCGTTCCAAACATGGTTCAGCCTCTCCTCTAAGCGTTCAATCCCCCTTGGAAGTATCCTGAAGGCTCCATTCCTCTCCTCCACCATCCCGGCGTCTACAAGCCGTGAGAGAACACTTCTAACCTCCTCGTCAGACACCCCGGCATCTCTTGAAACCTTCTCGCAGATATGGCCCCCGTCGAAAAATTTTCCAGCCTTTTTAATGCTAAGAATCAGCAGGACGTGATCCTCCACCTCAGCCAAAAATCCACCCTCCTACAACGTAACACTCCTCTAAAGCAACCCGTCATCTAACATCATTTCCCCACAATCTCGCTAGAAAAAACAGCCACTTCACCGTTTTTAAACAATTCTAATATCTTTTCTTAATTTCTTAAGTCTCCCTTCCCTTAAGCCCTTTAAAAAAAATAGGGGAATGGCACGCCTCTCCCCTGCTTCCATTCCAATGGGCTCTCGCGCACCTTTCTGTCACTCGTTAAGCTCCCTGTACATTTTCTTAAGCTTCTTATATATGAGCTTAAACTTCGGATACAGCTCATCATATATCTCCTTGTTTTCAGGGTTCGGTTCAAACTCCTTTCTTACAGGCACAACTTTCTCCAGCTCGTCGAAGCTCTTATAGTATCCTAGTCCTACAGCCGCCGTGAGGGCTGCGCCCCGTGAGCCAGCCTCTATTGGATCCTTCATTTGCCTTATTTTCTTACCGGTAATGTCTGCCAGTATTTGACACCATACATCGCTCTGTGCCCCTCCTCCGATAAGATTAATCGAGGGAACCTGTCCTATAAGCTTCTGCACACCTTCAAGCATCCACTTTATATGGTATGCAACGCCTTCTAGAATCGCTCTCAACACGTGCTTGTCCTCGTGTATCAAGCTTAAGTTTATGAATCCGCCCCTAACAGTATGATCGTTTAACGGGCAGCGCTCCCCGAACATCCACGGTGTGAATATGAGTTTCCTAGACCCTGGCTCCGCCTCGGCTGCAATCCTGTCCATCACATTGTAAACGTCTACCCCCTCCTTCTCAGCCTCAACCATGTACCTGTAGCCTAGGTTGTTCTTGAGCCACTGATAGCAGACGCCTGAGCACTCTTGTTCTGCTACGAGAATGTACTTCGTCGGGTCGGCGCTGCAGATGCTACCGATATAATACGATATGCTGAGCTTTCTCTTCGTGACCGGGGCAACTACCCAGCTGCTCGTCCCTATGTAAGCGTGAACCTGGTTCTCCCTCACTGCTCCGCTGCCAACGGTTGCTGCGGGGATGTCGCCGCAGCCACAGACAACCTGCGTCCCCTTCTTAAGGCCAAGGTCTTTAGCAGCCTCGGCTGTAAGCTCTCCAACCACCGTCGGCGAGGGAACAGTATCGCAAAGCTTCTCCATGGGTATACCCGCCTTCCTGCAGATGTTCTCCGACCACCTCATCCTCCCCTTCCTAGAGTCAAACATCCAGGTTACGCTGGCGCAGTCCCACGAGGTCACGTACTCCCCGGTGCACCTGTATATTAAGTAGTCTTTTGCATCCAGAAGCTTGTAGGCTTTCTCGAAAACGTGAGGCTCATTCTCCCTTAGCCACACTATTTTTGATATGACGTCCTTCGGGCCGGGAGCTCCACCAGTTATCCTCACAAACGTTATCAGCATTGAAAGTATGTTGCCCGCCAGCTTCCTAGCCTGATCGTGAGCCCTAGAGTCAAGCCATATTATCGCTGGCCTAAGCGGCTCGCCGTTCTTGTCGACCGGCACCAGCCCCGCCATCTGAGCAGATATCGATATAGCTTCAACGTCATCTGGCTTGATTTTAGCTGCCCTAAGGGCTTCTTTTGAGGACTTGGTTGTGGCAGCCCACCACTCCTTAGGGTTCTGCTCGGCCCAGTCAGGCTGCGGATGGTAAAGCTCGTAGCCTGCAATAGCGGAGCTAACCAGTTCACCTTTAACAGTACAGATGGTTGCCTTAACGCTGCTAGTACCAAAATCCCAAGCCATAATATAGCCGGGCATGATTCCTCCCTCCACAACAAATGTTAAATCCCCTATACACTTTATAAGGATAGTCTTAGCCTTAACGGCTAAAAAACAGGATTGACCTTCCAATCCACCTTCACGCTTCTCTCTCAGCTGATCGTAACACCTTTATGAACCTTCCTTATCACTTAAAGTGGGGGATGATCGAAGTGGGAGCGCTTATAGACACTGTAAAGGAGATTTGCAGCTCCATCGGTCCCCGCCCTGCTGGCAGCGAAGCAGAGGCTAGGGCTGCTGAACTAATAAGGTCTCGCTTAGAGCCGCTCTGCGATGAGGTGGTTGTTGAAGAGTTTAGGGTTCACCCTAGAGTCCTTCAGGGACTGATAGTCTTCATGGCTCTCATGTACCTTGCAGCCTTCATAGTGTACTTTCTCATGCCTCCAGTAGCGTTCCTCCTAGGCATAACAAGCCTTCTCATACTGTACCTGTCTAGGATGAGGGGGAAAGCCGTCCTCGACTGGATGTTTCCCGAAGCGACCTCCCAGAACGTGATAGGCAAAATAAAACCGCGGGGGGAAGCAAAGAGGATCTTGGTCTTCTCTGGCCACCACGACTCAGCATACCTCATGCCTTTATTCTGGAAGCACAAGCCTAAGCTAGCCATGATACAGAACATAGCTGTTGGATGCCTAGCCCTCCTAACAGTGCTATCAGCCGTTAAGTCTGCTTGGATCTTCCTTTACGGTGGAAGCAGCATCCTAGAAGGCCCGTTAGGCTTCATAACTAGAGGGTTAACGGACTACGTTCTATCATTCAACCTCTTCGACTACTTCATGGTGGTGCCCTTAGTAGGCCTCATCGTCACATTTTACTTCATGCGGAACATGGTTACGAGCACCCCCTGCATGGGAGCTAACGATAACCTCTCAGCAGTAGCCGTAATACTCTCCCTAGCAGAGGAGGTCTCTAAGAGAAAGCCCAAGAACACCGAGGTTTGGATCGTCAGCTTTGGATCTGAGGAGCCAAGCACCAAGGGCTCCAAGTTCTTCGCTGAAACCCATAAGGAAATAGCGGACAAAGCTCTCGTCGTCAACTTGGAAACGGTCGGGCAAGGTGAAATCGGCATTATCTCAAAGGAGAAGTCGGTCGGCGTAACACTGTCAAAGGAAGTTGTAAACTTGATCTTGGAGGCAGGAGAAAGAGCGAAAATACCCGTCAGAACCGTTGAAATAGGGTACGGTAACACCGACGCATCGTCGCTTGTGAGAGGGGGAATTAAAGCAGCAACCATATTTGGCATGGACGAAAACGAGCTTTTCACCCTCTGGCATACGCCAGAAGACGTTCCCGAAAACTTAGACGAGGAAAACCTTCAAAAGGTTAAGAAGTTGTGCATGGAAATTCTCCGCATTGTAGACTCTTCCAGCTAAACACCTCCCCTTTCTCCCATTTATTTCAAACGTTTACTTCTCTAAGTTTTTCTCTGTAGCGTCTAGCCAAGCTAACATAGATCTCCTTATACCTAGTCCAAAGCTTTACGTGTTCTTCCGTCACGTCACCTATCACCTTCGCCGGGACGCCTACAGCTATCTTTCTATCAGGAACCTCCTGCTTAGACTTAACAAGGCATCCCTCTCCTACTATCGCCCATGTTCCTACCGTCGCGTAATCGCTTACAATAGCCCCCATTCCTATTACAGCGTAGTCCCTTATAGTACAGTTATGGACGATCGCCCCGTGCCCAATGCTAACCCAGTCTCCTATGACGCATATTTCACCAGGTCTAGCATGGACGACGCAGTTCTCCTGAATGTTCGTTTTATTTCCTATTCTGACGCTTCCATAGTCACCCTTTATCCTAGCTCCAGGACCTATAAAGCACTCTCTTCCTATGACAACATCTCCTATTACATCTGCACTATGAGAAATGTACGTTCCTTCCCCTATCCTTGGACGCCTACCCTCAAACTCATAAACACCCAAAACCTCCACCTCACGTTAAGGGTTACCGAAGCATCACATTTTCCCTCACGTTACTGTTTAAACCTTTCGAAATTTGACATTCAGTCGCAATTTAGACGTCACAGTTACCTCAGACGTGAATAAACACTTAAAGTTAGATAAAGTTAGAGGTGTAGTTTAGAGAACAACTAATTATTAAGAAAAGAAGCCAAATGACACCCAAATAAATAGCAAGAACGTTTCCCCCACTTGAGGGGAGCTAAAAGAAGGGTATTGATTTTAATTCAACAAATCGCTTTTTAACAACCCTTGTCTTCCAGTTTTTGATGGACGTTGACGGCGTTCTTTCTAGGTAGCAGCACTCTTTTTCATATTCGTTTTTTCTCGAAGATTATTCTATGACGTTATTGTAGCCTCGTTAGGAAGCGTTTTAACTATAAGCTTTCCTAGCGCTCCTAGCGACGCGAAAAACTTTTTCCATTTTTCATTTTTCATTAGTTCATTTAATGCTTCGCCATATATTAAGGTGAGAAACGTTTCACCATCTAGGTCTGTCTCTTTTCCTTCGTATTTCCTACTAACAGCAACTATGTTCTTCACCATTTCCTCCGCTAACTCCTCCATGAGGTCTGATGAAACCTGTAAGTACCTGCCCCGCCCAACTTCAACCATCTGGAAAAGGCTTATAATCCCCCTTAACCTTTCAAGCTGAACCTCAATGTACTGTTTTTTAATCTTTAAGGGGGCTTTATCGTAATCGACCACGAAGAGGGTTGCGGTGGGCTCATAGTACTTTTGCAGTATGCCGTGCTCCCCCACCACGCTTCTCTGGACGCTTATTATCCCATACTCCCTCAAGATCTTAAGATGGTATCCTACAGAGGACTTGTTTATCCCTAACGCCTCTGAAAGCTCAGTCTCCGTCATAGGCTTCTTCAAAAGGAGCCTTAGGATCTCTTTACGCATTGGATCAGACATAATGTGTATGCTCTCTGGGTCGCTGAGCACGACTACCGCCCGTCTAGGCATAAGGCTCCCTACCCTTCCGCTCAAATCTTTTAGAAGGAAAACATTTATAACTTACCATTCCCTGATTAGTATTACGAATTGTATCGTTTTCAACTATAATACCGATAAGACAACTTAATTAAATTTGCCTTCCCTCCAATCGCCTAACTTCTCCCTTCAGCTACCATAGATCCAAATAGGCCAATGAATGGATGGTGGGAGGAATGAAAGCAGTTATAGTTGCAGCTGGTAACGGGTCAAGGCTTCGCCCCCTCACGTTGAAAACTCCGAAGCCCCTCCTGCCAGTCCTAGGCAAACCCCTAATAGTCCACGTGCTCGACGCTTTAGCTAAAGTGCAGGTGGACGAGGTGGCAGTAGTTACAGGATACCTAGGAAGTAAGGTTAGACGATACCTGAAACCATGGGTGGAGCAGTTAGGTGTTAAGGTTCATTTCATCCATAACCACGAGTACGAGAGAGGCAACGGCGTCTCCCTCAAGGTGGCGAGAAAACTCATCAAGCGAGAACCTTTCCTCCTGCTGATGTCCGACCACATAGTTGATGCTGAAGCGATACGCCTCCTACTCAATGAAGGAGAGGGCACAAGCCTATGCGTAGACAGAACTCCACATCTCCCTCCACAGCTCAACGACGCCACCAAGGTGCTGGTGGACAAGGAAAACTACATAATCGACATAGGTAAGGAGATCCCAGAGTGGAACGGCGTCGACACCGGGGTATTCCTCTGCGACCCGGTGGTGTTTGACGTTGCAAGCCTCCTCGCTAGGGAGAGGTTCACCGTCACCATAACGGACTGTATGAGGTGGCTCATAAGAAATGGAAGACCTATAAGGGCCGTCGACGTGTCAGGCTTCCTGTGGCTTGACGTCGACACGCCTGAAGATATGGAGTTCGCAGAGAGGATACTGGGAGGAGTGGAAGGTGCCTCAGAGCTGGGATGGGATAGTGTCACGCTCCCTCAACCGGAGAATTTCTAGGCCTATTGCAAGATTCCTCTCCAAGCACCGTGTGGTTACCCCGAACCAAGTCACCGTTTTAAGCTTTTTAGTAAGCCTTCTCTCTCCGGTAGCATTCTACTTTGGAATTCAACTCTTAGGAGGTATCCTAGCCCAGCTGTCATCGATCTTAGATGGCGTAGACGGGGACCTAGCTAAAATGACGGGGAAGACGACTCCCTTCGGCGGATTCCTAGACTCGGTTCTCGACCGGTATGCTGACGTAGCGATCCTAGCTGGAATGGGCTTGTATGGTTTCTTCTTTGAAGGCTTAAAGTACTCTCCTGCCTTCTGCTTACTTGCAATACTGGGAGCCCTCATGGTAAGCTATAGCCGCGCTGCATCAGAAAGGATCCCCGGCTTCTCTTTCCAGTCGCCAATAAGCAACTACCTCGCAAACCGTGACGTTAGGCTCTTCATCATCTTCATAGCGTCGATCCTCTCCTTTGTCTCCGTCGCTTTCTCAATCATGATCCCAGTCATCTCGTACTCTCTAATCGTAATAGCGGCGATCACGAACCTCACCGTTGCAAGGCGGCTGCTAGAAGTTCGCACCTGGCAATCTTCCAATGCGAGGAGTCAGCTACAAGGGATGGTTAGCCTATCTAGCAGGTTTAACCACCCAACTTAGATGGTGTCCTTCTTGAAGCGTCTCAAAGTTTTCGTCTGCGGCTCGGTCGGATACGGCGGAAAAGAGGAAGTAACGTCCCTTCAACACTTCCTTAAATCCGCTGGCTTTGACGTCATAGACCAGTTTGAAAACGGAGACTATGCTGACGTGGAGGACTTTAGAGGGAAACACGACCTGTGTAGAAAAATAGTTTTAAGCGACCTTCAGAAGTGCATGAAGGCAGACGTGGTGGTGCTAGTGGCTTCCAGGCCGAGCTTCGGAGCAGCCATCGAATCCTTCACAGCAGCGACTAGGGGGAAACCCGTTATAGCATACTGCCCCGAGAAGACTCGCTCTCCATGGCCACTGCACATAGCCCAGTACGTGGCGAGGAGCAAGGAGGAGCTCGCCTCTCTGCTCCAGAAGATTAAAAGTCCATCTCCCAAGTTCAAGATCAGGGTGATACCCAACGTTCACAGCGGTCACAAAGCCAAGTTCACCTATGATGGCTTCACATGCCTATGCCCGGTCACGGGAAAACCGGACAAAGCAAAAATAGAAGTAGAATACATCCCCCGCAATAAACTCATAGAGTACGAGTCCCTCAGCGACTACTTCAAATTCTTTAGGGGGAAACCTCTTCACCATGAGGAAGTAGTATCCATCATTCTAAAGGACCTAATGGAACGTGTAGAACCAGAGTACATTAAGGTCACAGCAGAGTTCAAGGAGCGGAGCGGGGTAAAGGCCACGGTATCAAAGCAAGCAGGGAAGATTCGCCCTTCCCACTGCTAGGGGTCAAGGAAAAATTAAGAGGGGAGAAGCCCTATTTTTACTTTTACCTTCTAAAGTTTGGTTAGCGCCTCCTCCGCTGCCTCGGTTATCTGGTACGTTATAGGCGAACTGGTTAAAGCTGGATGCGTGCCAAATTGAAACGTTGCAACCTCCTCAGCTGTCATGCACTTCTCTATCATCGAGACAAGTATGTTTGTTACCTCCGCCGTCGTCGCTCCTCCAGCCACCTGTCCACCTATAAGTATACCTGACCCCTTCTCGAATAGGAGTTTAACTTTCATTTCCCGCGTGTTGGGCATGGATCCCGGATGCTTGTCCGGTGCCTTAAACTCCCCGGTGATATACTCAAATGACTCCTCCCTTGCAGCCCTCTCCGTTAACCCTGCGACGCCGAGGGCAAGGTCTCCTATAATCGTTGAAAAGCTGCCTATACAGCCGATGTTCACCCTTTTCAAGGAGAAGAGGTTTGCCCCTGCAATTCTCGCCTCCTTCGTGGATATCGACGCAAGCCTGAGAGCCGTCGGCTTATTGGTGAAGAACGAATACTTCTCAGCGCAGTCGCCGACAGCGAAAATGTCCTCGTCACTCGTCCTCATGTACTTGTCAACCCATATGCCCTTTCTCTCTCCGATCTTCAAATCAGCCTTCTCTGCGAGCTCGGTGTTTGGCTTCACACCTATTCCTATTAATACTAAATCTGCCTTAAGCGCCTCCCCGCTGCTAAGCTTCACCTTCTCAACTTTTCCGTCGCCTGTTATTTCCTCGGCTCTCTCGTTTGTCCTGAGCGTTACCCCCCTCTCAGCCAGCTTCTGCTCCGCCATTAAACAATAGTCCTCATCGAATGCCAACTGAAGGCAATGAGGCAGTAACTCTACTATCGTAACATTCAGCCCTCTCTTAGCAAACTCGTCCGCAAACTCTACACCTATAAATCCGCCTCCTATGATGACAACGTCCCTAGCCTTCTCGAGGGCAGCCATCAGCCTACTTAAGTACTCCACGTCCTTCCTTACGACAAACACGTTTTCTAGGTTCACTCCAGGTATAGGCGGAACCACTGGAGAGGAGCCAACCGCAAGAATGAGTTTTTCATACTCCAGTTTGTCCCCTTTCGAAAGAGTAAGCGACTTTTCATCCCTGTTTATCGACGTGACCTCGTCAACTATTATTTCAATGTTCCTATTTAAAAGAACAGCGTCCGGTATCAGGTTTTTCCTAACATCCTTTAGAGTTCCGTAAATATATGGAACCCCGCAGGGAACAACGACCTCCTTCTCCCTTCTAACAACGGCTATACTTGCATTTCTATAATGTCTTCTCGCAGTGATAGCAGCTGTAACACCAGCAGCACTGCCTCCAATAACGACTACATCCTTCTTCACACTCTTCACCATCCGCTGAAATGCCAGTATACGTTGTAACAGCAAATGTAACAGCAATTTAAAGCTTCCATTAGTAAAAAATAGCAAAAGTTAACATAGTTAAGTAGTAATCTATATGCATCAAATACTGTTAAGTCATAAAATATTCGAACGGTCGCGTTAAGCAGAACAGACGCAAGAAAGTTCTAACCTTAAATGTTAAACCCTGTTTCTTACCCGTCCAGTTTACCTCTTAGCGAAGTAAAATCCCAGTAAGATCGCAGCACTAAGGAAAATTAAACTCGGGAGACTGCGCCATCTTTACCAAGTTTGCTAGTTTTTAGGTTAGTTCAAGCATAAAGTTAAAGTGAAGCCGGCGTTTATCACTTTAGATTATAAAAAAGAGGCGTTTTTTCAATTCTGAAGCTTATTTAACGAGTTCCTCGATTATTTCATTGGCAACCTTCCTACCTGACAGAAGCATTCCGCTGAAGATGGGCCCCATTCTGGGTCCACCATAGAGGGCGCAGACGGCCATCCCCGAGGCGTAGAGTCCCGGGCATACCTCACCTGTTTTTTCAACGACAAATTTTTCTCCTGAAGGAGCGTTCATCGACTTCTCTCCCTTTATTTCTATGTTAAGCTCGGGGATCTTCCTTGAGGCGACGGACACCACCTCGGCGTCATGTCCCGTGCAGTCAACTACTGCACGCGCTCTCACGGAAACAGGGTCGACGTGAAGCCCTGACATGGTGACGGCGCTCCATTGAATCACAACGCCTGTTATCCTCAGCGGGTTTAAGGAGTACATCAGGTCTTCAACCGTTACCCCAAAAACGACTTTTGCACCAGCGTCTATGGCTGCAACCGCAAGCTTCGCCATCATCTCGGCTGCATCAACTACGTAGACGCCGTCTTCCACTTCAACCAGGTCGCACCCTGTGTCTCTTAATATTTCATCAGCTGGCTTGGAAACGATAACCTTATGCCAGAGCATCCCGCCTCCGCCTATCCCGCCTCCGTAGGAAAGCCTTCTCTCGAAAACCACCGTTTTCAGTCCGGCGACTGCAAGATACTTGGCTGCTGTTAACCCTGATGGCCCCGCTCCAACGATGACCACGTCCGAATCCGCTATCTTACTCCAATCTTCAGCGGCAGCCTTAACTATCTCCCTAGTAATCGTGACTTCGTCAACCTCTTTGGGCGCCATCTCCATAACCTTCATCTTATGGAACCCCCAATTTAGCTAGTTTCAAAATAACGTAGTCTAAATTAATTCTTTCGCTAAGTCAGCGTCAAAGGTGGTCATTTTCCCCTATCTTTTCATCAACCCAACGGAAACTTAAACACCTACTCCCCAGCCTCTTCGTGAACCCCCTTAACCGAAACCTCATCATGGTGATTCCTAAACTTTATTAAGGGTGTTTTTCTGCCTCTGTTTGCGGTGGTGTGGCTAATGGTGGTAGGGGAAGTTAAGGTTATTCCTCTAGGTGAAGGAGTTAGTGTGGGCAGGTTTGTGGGGGCAGCCATAGAAGCATTGAGACAGGCAGGAGTCAAGGTCATTCCAGGCGCCATGTCGACGGTCATTGAAGCCGGCAGCATCGAAGAAGTTTTCCAAGCAGTAAAGTTAGCCCATGAAGCCGTCTTCAAGGAAGGTGCTAAACGCGTGGTTACATCAGTTGTGGTGGACGACCGGAGAGATAAGCCTGCAACAGTGGAAAGCAAGCTTAAAGCCATCAGGGAAAATTAAGAAACCAGTTTAGAGGGCTAACTGCAGTCTTACCCAAGCAAACCTAGCGGCTTAAACTTTCCCGAGCGGATAGTGTTGAAGGGCAGGAGGAGCGCCATCTACCATAAGCCATCGCTGTTCCTCTGTTTACCCCAATAGTTCCCGGCTTCATCCCTGTCATCTACCTCGCTCAGCTTAACCCTCCACACTTCATTATATATTTTTTAGAGGACTCTAATCATAGGCGGCTGGGAGTTACCCTTTCGCTCTCCTCTTGAAGACTTCCTCCTGTTCATCTACCCTCCAGACCTAGAAGCAGCTCATCTCAACTTCATGGACTCCACTGTCTGGAGGTGGTTTGTCTCCATCCTCCTAATAAGTCCTAACCGTGGAAGGCCAGCCCCAGAAACAACACGCCACTATTCACACTGCGGCGGGGGAAGAGTGTTAGAAAAGAAGAAGTAAGGTTGGTTTTTCCATACGCCAAAAGAACATTAACTGTTAGGAAGCCTAAAGTTTTGCCATCACTCTAACTATTTCCGGGAAAATCCTTTCGGCGACGTCTCTCCTGCTACCTCCATGGGTTATCACCAAGTAGCGCCCTTCGCACACTTCCTCGGCGCACTCCAAAACAATCCTTGCAAGTTTAGGGTAAACTTCCTCTGTCAACCCTCTGTCACCATAATCCCCCTGGCACGTGTCGTGCCCAAATAGATGTATTATCATCACCGGCCTGAACTTTCTCACTCTTGGTATGAACTCCTCCTCGACGAGGCGTAAATATTCCTCATCGGCCACCTTCCACCCCACGTTCACATCGACTTTCGTTCCCTCATCCTCCACGGTATCCATGCTGCAGAAGCAGACGTGAAGCACGTCTCGATCTCCCATGAAGATCGACCTTGTACCATCCCCGTGATGGCTATCCGTGTCGATGATCGCGTACCTTTCCCTGCCATAGGTCTCCCTCATGTACGCTACGACCGGGCCAGTGCAGGAGACGTATGTTCCACCCCATGCGCTGGATGGCCCTGCATGGTGTCCTGCCGCCACGTCGAACACAAGTGCGTTCTCCAGCTCACCTGTCCTTATTTTCTCAGCCGCTTTGATGCATCCCCCAACGGAAAGCATAGCTCCCTTACGGTACCACGACCTTTTCAAGTTTTCAACCAGCTCTCTACTGTGAACTTTAAGTAAAATTTCTTCGGAGACCTCCTTCGGCTCGATAAGCACGACGTTTGGGTTGTGTAGGAGGTCGCCGAGCACCTCGGGAAATCTGGCGAACTTGTCTCCTATCACAGGCCAGTCTTTACCCTTAAACTCTTCGTGGAAGAATACTCCGGTAACCATCCTCCACCCTCCGGTGAGGAAACATCCAAGCATCCCTTCTTGAAACCTTTTCATAGAGGAAATACTTTTTTAAGTTTATTTCCAGTATTTTTTTCCTTAACTACCGAACTTAAAGGGAGGGTTTCTTTTTGGGCGATATAAAACCTGTTGTTTTAGACGAAGAAGAGATAGTTTCCCTTCTGACTACGCTGACGGAGGAGGAGATCTCCTTAGCCGGCTCTAGAGCTCTTGTCCCTATTAAGAAGCCTGTTTTCTTCGAAGGGGTACCTGCCAGCGCAAGGGTAAAGGACTTGGATGGGAAGGAGTATATCGACTTCACTTCTCAGGCTTGGACCCTCAGCGTCGGGTTTTGCCATCCAGATGTGTGCTTCGCAGCGATAGAGCAGATAAAACACTTAACCCACATCAGAAATCACTTCTTCACCGTGCCACGTGTCAAACTTATCAATAAGCTTGTGGAGATCGCACCGGGAGACCTTGAGAAGGTCGTTTTAAACACTCAAGGAGGCTCCGTCGCCATAGAGGCAGCCCTTAAACTGGCAATGATCAATAAGCCTAGAGCCCACCTCTTCGTGACGGCTTGGGGGGGCTACCACGGCAACACTCTTGCCACGTTCGCGGCTACCCACTACATGAGAGAATTGGTCAGGTTCACCTCCTTCGGCTTAGACAGGTTCGTCAAGATCCCCTACCCTTACTGCTACCGTTGCCCGTTTAACCTTGAATACCCAGACTGCAGCTTGGAGTGCTTAGAGTTCTCGAAGAAGATGCTTGATAAGGGTGTCGGCGCCCCACTAATAGGAATCCTGATAGAACCCATTCTAGGGTCGGGCGGCGATGTCCCCCCACCTCCAGAGTACCTTAAAGAGTTGAGGAAGTTCTGTGATGAAGCCCGCCTTCTCCTGATCTTCGACGAGTCACAGACAGCCTTTGGAAGGGTCGGGAGAATGTTCGCGTCCGAACTATTCGACGTCGTTCCGGATATAATGGCTCTAACAAAAGCCATCGGCGGCGGCTTCCCTGTAGGAGCCACCTTAGCAAGGAAGAAGCTTAAAAGTTTCAGTCCAGCGGAACAGCACAGCACGTTCTCAGCGAACCCTGTCGCATTCGCAGCGGCACTGATAAACATCCACGTCATACAGAAGCTGAACTTGCCTAGGAGAGCCGAGGAAATGGGGAAGTACGTTAGGAAACGGTTAGAGGAGCTTCAGGAGAAGTACGAGGTTATAGGTGATATACGTGGACCAGGACTCTTCATAGGCGTAGAACTTGTTAAGGACAGGAAGACGAAGGAGCCGGCAAACAAGGTGACAGAACTTCTCCAGCAAGAGGCGTTGCAACGAGGGCTAATCCTAGGGTTAAGGGAGCCTGACATAACGCTGAAAGGAGACATCATAAGAAACCTCGTACACGTTAAACCTCCCCTAGTTATAACGCAGGAAGAAGTTGACAGGGGAATTGAAATATTCGAGGAATCCCTCAAAGCAGCCCTAAGCCAAGCAGGATAAGCGATTTTCACACCTTTCATTTTCCCATCTAAATATGGCTGCGAAGTTTATGTTAAACTTGAGGATAGTTCGTCTTCTAGTTGATTTTCCATGGGAGGACTTCCGTTAAAACATCGCTTCCGACAACAGTAGTTTAAAATTACCTTTGGTTTTTAGTCTTTAATGGAGGATCTCTGATGCGAATTGCGGCCACCGGCGACTTCCACCTGGGCATTAAGGGCAAGTTTAAAATCGTCTTTACCCTTGAAAACGTTAGGTACTGTCTGAGCAGGTTAGAGTACTTGATGGTAGACGTGTTCCTCTTCTGCGGAGACCTCTCCATGGAGAAGAAGTATAACGATAACGTTAAAAGCGCCCTCCTTCTCTTAGCATCGACCCCAGCCAAGTACCGGTTCATGGTTATTGGGAACCATGATTGGTGGTATACCCCAAAACTGAAAAAACGTTTCTTCGACCCCTCAGACCTGAAGATCTTGGACGGTGAAGGGTGCTACTTGGAGGATTTAAATTTGGGTGTAGCGGGCGTGAGGGGGTGGTACGACTACTCATTTAACATAGGAGTTGATGTTGAAAGGGAGAAGTATGAGTCGGCGCTGAAAGTCACCAGCAGAGAACTCCGGAAGCTTGAGAAGGCCTTAAGGGAAATCGAAGATGCCCGAACAAAAATAGTTTTAATGCACTTTTCACCAACAGCCGAAACGGTTAAAGGAGACCCATGCATGGAGCTATGCGGTGCAAGCGTATTCATGGACGTCATCGAATCGTACGAGGTAAACT
This sequence comes from Thermoproteota archaeon, assembly GCA_029258835.1. Classification (GTDB taxonomy): domain Archaea; phylum Asgardarchaeota; class Jordiarchaeia; order Jordiarchaeales; family Freyrarchaeaceae; genus Freyrarchaeum. The sequence goes on from JAPDJY010000087.1 coordinate 30,374, forward strand.
ACGTCTTCCATGGTCACAGCCACAGGTGTAGAGACGACGTCCTCGAACGCGTAGTTAACGGGGTGAAAATTTTCAATGTGGCATGCGATAAAAGAGGGTTCACCCCTCTAATCATAGAGCTAAACCCTTCCCCCTAGAAGGGGGCGGGTAAAAGCGAGGCTTTAACAGGTTCCTTGGAGGCTTCTTCTTGAGCGGTGAATGGGACACCCGGCGTGAGAGAATTGTAAGTCTCCTACGGGAGAGTGAAGGGCCTCTCAGCGTAGACCAGATATCCCGGATCTTAGAATTGGACCCCAAGGACGTTCTAGAAGACCTGCGCCACATTGCACGGTCACTGCAAAGGTCGAGGGAGCAGCTCGTCGCCCTCCCTCCCAAATGCCTAAAATGCGGCTACGTCTTCAATCTTGACAAGCCGAAGTCTCCATCAAAATGCCCGAAATGTAAAAGCGAATGGATTGCGAAGCCTCTTTTCAAGGTGGTTCCCCGCTAATCCTCAGTTTGTGATGTCTCCACGTGGATTCACAAACTTGTTAGAGTCTGCGACCCTCCCTCTAACGCTGCAATCTCCACCTACCGATACTACAGGGTTACCCCCATCACCGCACATGATGAACACGTTTCCCTCTATCGTAGCGGTCGAGTAACGTGTTAGGAGGATTCCGCAGCGGCAATCGTAGAACATGTTCCCCCTTAACTCCGCATCAGACTTCTCCATCACAACCACAGCTGGATCCACTACGTGGCTTACGAACTCATTGTCAACAACTTTAATCCTAGAACCCCACGCTGCGCCTATCCCAAGCATATTCTCTTGGAAGACGCACCTTTCAACCTTTAAGTCTCCTCCCTTAACCCACAACGCTGCAACTTCATTCCTTGAGAATTCACACCTCTCAACTGAAATCACGCTTCCCTCACAAAGCAGCGCTCCGTAACCATTACCGTGGAAGCGGCAGCCAACAATCCTTGCCAACCCCATCTCCACGCGGAGCGATGCCTGCAAGCATCCTGTAAACTCACAGTTGGTTGCCTCCACCCTGCCATACTTAACGTTGAGGACCTCCGCCTCTCCTAGGCTAACCATTGAAACGCCTTCAACCCTAAACCTTCTAACTCCCTCGCAGATGAAGCCGTACCCGTCAAATACCAGCTTCGTAGCTCCTACTCCTCCCCCCTTAAGGGTTACATCCACCTCAACCTCTAACCCGTCAACCCTATACTCTCCCTTATCTAGGATTATTTCGTCTCCGGGTGACGCTCTGCGAAGCGCGCTGCTCAGCTCTGTTCCGCCACCTTTCACAGCAACCCTCACATTGTGCTCCTCCTAAATCAAAACTATTAATGTTACTAGCAACACCACCTTAATGTTCCGTCCCTTAAGGGTTAACCTTATCAGGTCTATGTCGTTTCAACCATTTATCTTCCAAAATTTGCATGATAAAGTTGTGTTCTTTTCAAATATAAGCTTTTATCTGGGATTCTTTAACTCCCTAAAAATTTGAATTAACTTAAAGTTACCATGGAAGCAGGAGTTCTATTGTGAAATTCGCAGTGAAAACGTTACCCTTTAAATTCCAGCTCCCTTCTAAGCCTCTTAATAAATCGTATGCTCCATTTAACCTTCACCTTGGCAAGCCTCTTCGTCTCCTTAAAGTGCATGGTACGAGCAAAATTTTCAGTGTCCCTTTCCAAGTGTCCTATAGCATCCTGTATGGTCTCCCCCTTCCATCCTGCCTCCTTTAGACACCTGGCGAGTCCTAGGAGCCCTAAGGCGTCCACCTTGTCGGCATCCCAAAGTATCTTTTCTTCCAAGCTTGTTAATCTTTCGGGATGGTCGGTGTGATGGCTTAAAATCGCCTTAATGACCTTTTCAAGCCTCTCCTCTGGAATCCTCCCCTCCAGCAAGGATCTAGCAACACTCACCCCAATCTCGGCGTGTCTCGCCTCGTCTTTCCCCCTACCCGCGTCGTGGAGTATGCTTGCAAGCCTGACCGCCTCAACGTCTGCATCATACTTCAAAGCCAGGCGAGTTGAACACGTTAAAACTCTTTTCATATGATCCCACCCGTGGGCTGGGTCTGTTCTCCCTAGAAGGTCTCTAGCCACCATTAAGCACTTCCTCTCAAGCAAATATCTCCTAACGATCCTTGAAACGTCCATTATTGACGTTTCACCTTTAACGACGTCCCCATATTCAGGCTTGCTGATTATAAGGGGGACATACATTTCTTCTCGTGAGACGCCGCCATGACTGCCTCTGAGCCTTTGCTCGCTCAGCTCGTAGCCGGGCTGGGCTGCCACCATCAAGTCTCCGCTTCTCTTATTTAAAAGAGAAATTTTGTCTGCCTCCTCCCGTGAAACGATCAGGTTAAACCTTCCATCCTCTCTGAGTGCCTTCCTAGCTTCCTCCACTTCTCCATCCAAGTATATGTGGGCGAACCTGTGGGAAGCGCAAACCACGGGGTTAAAGTCAGCTAAAACCTCGTAAACCCTAATGTTTTCTCTAACCTCGGTCATCCCGTGGTCAGCGGTCACCACTATAAGGTAATCCTCGTACGACTCCTCCAGCACCTCCCTGATCCTCCCTATCAGCCTGTCGTCTTTTTCTAAGAGCCTGATTTCCTCGCTGCTCAGGGGTCCAAACTTCTCCCCGACTACGTCGACTCCAGGGAAGTTTACGGCGATAACTTCAGGCTGGTGGGCTTCGATCATCTCTAAAACCTTTGCCGTAGCATACTCGTCCTGACGCCAAACATCCCTAGCCTGAACTTCCCCTTTAGAGACGACGAGCTTAGCCCCTTTCGTGATCGGCTCACCCACACATCCCCCACAAGCCACCTCCTCGAAAATCGTTGACGCTTCTACGTAGAGGTTAACGTCGTCGACGTCAAAATCGATCACTCTCCCCTCCTCTGCGTCATAGTAAAAGTTTCCGACGACGCCGTGCTCTCCCGGAGTGCGCCCGGTAACTATGGAGCAGTGGGCTGTGTAAGTCGCCGTGGGCACAACGGACTTACATTTAAAGGTCCAGGCTCCCTCGGTCATGACTTCATCCAGCACCGGCGTGTCAGCTTTTTTAAACGCTTTAACGTTGCATCCATCCAAAACAACTATTACGGCGCAGCTTCCACCCATGGTCTCCCATATTCCTCCGTGTTCCATTTTAAACATTGCTTATGCAGTACCGGGGGTTAACGGTGCCGCATCTGGAAAAGCTTCCCCTCACTTTCCCTTAAAACCTCTCTTGCAACCTCACCTAATTCCTCCTTATCTTTCGGGAGGGATGTAAGAAGTTGCTTAATGAAGTCCTCTGAAAAAACTATCGTTAACACATCCTTGTCCGAGTGGAACGTAGCCTTCGCCTCCTCCCTCCTCTTCGTCGCCGTCACGGTCAGCCTTCCATTTCCAACGGTGCAGCCGGACGAAACCTGAAGTCCATCTAAAATGCAGCTCGTAGGAGGCTCTAGGAAAACGGCTGCTTCAACTCTCGACACGCCTCCTAACAGCTTTCTCGCCGTTAACCCCGCCCTTAAACCCAAAACAAGGAATGGGCCTAGATGCCCGTGGAGGCGGACGGCAAACTTCAGCATTTCCTCAACCTCTCCTTCCTCCATCCCAGCCACCTCGCAGTCACCCGCCGCCCTCTTCAGCGCCTTCACATTGAAACACCAAAGTTAAAGGGAAATGCCCTGTCGGCGACCATGATCCTTGTTTAACATTTATTTCGTTTAAATGTTGCATTTGGCTAGCCCTGTGCTGTATATGCATTCGCTGCAGCTAGGCGTGTTCCCATAGCAGTCGAGCTCGTTCGACCCCGTGAACCAGCAGTCCATTGTTGAGTATGGGCAGTCGCCACACCAAGGAGTCGACTCTACTATGTTCTTCGTCCTCTCCCTAAACTCCACATATTCCTCTCCATTCCAGATCTCTTCCAAGCTCCTCTCCTTGATGTTTCCGAAAGAGCATCTTATAACTTTCTTGTAGTGTTTGTTTACGTAGCATTGGTGTTCGTGGAGGTATTCTTGGCATGGGGCCACTCCCCCATCCCACCTGATCGTCGTGGCGTTCTTCTCCACGTAGGGGCACTTCCTCGCGTTCACGCTGAAGACAGCTGGCGGCAGCGTAAGCTTTAAACCGTACTGTGAAGCCACCTTACTAGCCTCTCCGAAAACCCTCTTAACCTTTTCTAGAATGTTAACGTCTACCTCTCCGCTGAGAATTAACGGAGCGTTGATTTCAGCGTTCATTTCCCTAGCCTTACGCCAGGCATCCATTAAAAGCTCTGCTTTATCAGACTTGATAGGCACCCCCGCGTAAACCGTCGAGAGGAGGCTCTGCGCTGCCTCCAATATGACTTCCCATCCTCTCCCGAAAAGGTTTCTCCCAGCGTTGATCCCCTCCTCGCTGATGGTCGTATAAGCAGCTTGCCTCGCCACTTCCTCAGAGTAGGGAATCACATGGGACACTAAAACGTGCTCTACACCCATCTCCGCAACGTCTGCTACGAAGCTGGGCAGCTCATCTAGGTTTCCTCTCATCACGACATATTCCACCCCAACCTCCACGTCGGAGCTGAACTTTCCAGCTAGGTAGCGTAGGTTTTCTAAAACTGCCCTGCTGTCTATCCCGTAGCGTATCTTCCTCAACCTTTCCTCGTTCAAACTGTCAAGTGACACGTAGATCGACGTTACACCAGCGCTAACCAGTTTACCCGCAAGACCCCGGGTGAGAAGCGTCCCGTTAGTCGTCAGGGTTAAGTCTGCCTCACTCTCCCTCTTAACGAACTCAGCCATCTTCACAATGTCAGGGTTCATTAGAGGCTCTCCCAAACCGTAGAGGACGACCTTGTCAGCCTCCCTCACAGCATCCCTAAGCCTTTTAAAAAGGGAAAACCCCATCACACCCTCCTCTGATGGGTTCCAAGTTCGTCTTTGGCACATGAAACAGTTCAAGTTGCACAGGGACGAAACCTCAACCTGAATAACGGAGGGCGAACCATCCATCATAATAAGAAACCACCATTACCGCCTGTGGTAACGATCACTGAACACGTTAAAAGGTTTACTTTCACAGCAAGAAGACGGGAAAAGCCGGTCAGGGCCTAAAGCGATGTTTGCAGCAGCCCAATTCAAACCTTCTAGCCGCCGGCTATCGGCGGAAAGATCGCCACCTGGTCTCCGTCACTAAAGCTAATCTTCGCCTTATCCATCGTCTTCACGTTAACACCATTTATGAGGAATAACACATCACCCTTAACATCACCCTCTTTCTCGTCAAAAATATCCTCTTTAACGCCCTTAACCTTCTCGTTTAAGGCCTCCACGAGGCTTTTAAGGCCTCCATCACAGTCAACTTCAACCTCTTTAACTCCGTATTTACGCCTGAAGTTAGCGTAAAACTTCACTTTAACCTTAGCCAAGCAAGGCACCCGAGAGAAAAGGAAGAAAGGGAAGTATAAAAAATTGCTGGTTTTAGGCTAGCTCAAGCTCCTTAAGCTTCTCATCCCTTGGGATCCCTTCCTCCGTCCATCCGCGCAGCTCGTAGTACTCTGGCAGCATCTCGCTAAGCTTGTTAACCTTGCCCTTGGACGGCCCCTCAGGCATCTTCTCCTTCAGCAGCCTCTTAGGCAGCGTATCCTGTCCCCTGACACCTATCATGCTCATTACCTGTCTTTCGAGGTTGTAGATCCTCTCTCCGATCTTTAAGATGTCCTCTTCCGTCATGTCCCATCCAGTTATGGCTGACAGAAGGGCGGCGAAGTCTGCTGGTCCAAGGGCGAAGGTTACGAACAGGCACACCGTTGCGGAGTTAACCACAGACGTGAAGTCTTGGAATGTCTTGACCAGCTGGGCCTTCCCCTCTGTTGCAAACCTGTCGACCGGCTCCGGAGCTAGGATCTCTGGGGCGATGGTGTATCCCGTTACGTGGCAGCCGCCACGGTTAGCTGTGGCGTAGTTAAGCCCGATCCCCTGCGCTCCTCTTGGGTCGTAGGCGGGTAGTTCAAGCCCTTTAACGCTCATGCTAAGGTCAGGCATCCCATACTTCTCGGCAAGCTTCCTGGAGCCCATCGCTAAATCCGCCCCTATGCCAACCTTGTAAGCGGTTCTCCACACCGCCTCAACCATCGCCGCAGCATTGCCGAACTCCAGCTTTAACCCTTGAAGCTGCTCCTGCTTAATCTTCTTCCTTTGCACGAGCTCCATTGCACAAGCGATCGTTGAACCCATACTTATGGTGTCTAAGCCGAGCTCGTCGCAGAAGTGGTTTGCTTTAACTATCGCATCTAACTCTTTCACCCCGCAGTCAGCCCCTAACGCCCAAATGCTCTCATACTCTGGCCCTTCACTATACTCCACGGTGAATGCTCCCTCAGGAACCCTCGTAACCCTCCCGCATCCAATCGGGCATCCCCAGCATGCCCTCCTCTTAGTTAGGTACTTTTCCGCTAGTGTTTCACCACTTATCATCTCGGCCTCAGGGAACACTCCTGTCTGGAAGTTTCTCGTTGGGAACATCCCATGGGCGTTTATTATGTTGACAAGCACGGCTGTTCCATACGTTGGCAATCCTTGACCTGTAACGCTGTTCTCCTTTATCTTCTTCAGGGCCTCCCTCTGTGCCTTCTTGAACTCCCTTGGCTTCGCAACCTCAACCTTCTGCTTTCCGCCCACGGCGATCGCCTTAAGCTTCTTGCTTCCCATAACGGCTCCTACACCGGTCCTTCCAGCTGCCCTGTGTTCATCGTTAATTATGCATGATATCAAAACTTGGTTTTCCCCTGCAGGCCCTATACAAGCCACACTAACATTTTTTCCCAGCTCGCTCTTCAGGGTTCTACAGGTGTCGAAGGTGTTCATCCCCCAGAGGTGGCTTGCGCTCCTAAGCTCCGCCTTTCCATCTATTATGGTCAGGTAGACTGGTTCTTTAGCTGCCCCCCTGATTATTACACCATCATACCCGGCGAACTTTAAGTGTGGTCCCCATTCCCCACCTGAGTTGGCGCTCGCCACCGACCCGGTGAGAGGAGACTTAAGCGCCATAACGTGGTATCTCCCACTCGACGGGAATCCTGTCCCCGTTGCAGGGCCTGTTGCGAAAACCAGTATGTTGTCTGGTCCAAGAGGGTCCAACTCTGCTAGGTTAACCTTCTTCTTCGAAAGAGCTCTTGCGTGCTCCATTATTATTCTAAGAGCTAAGCCTTTCCCTCCTAGGAACATTTTCAGGTCTTTCTCTTTAAACGTGTAGTCCCCTATTTTACCTGTAGTCAAGTCGACGTCCAGAAACTTCCCCATGTATCCTCCTGGAATAATTCATCCCCCCATCTAGTCCGAACCAAAAACATTTTGTCTTTTTCGTAAATATGCTTTTCGTAACGTTCGATATGCCCCATTATACCATTCGGCGATCTCGTAACCAGGAAGCACTTCAACACACGCTAAAGCCGAAAGATATCTTTCAGGAACAGTATTCCCCTTTCTGCAGGTAAGCTTACCTGCTACTTAGGATCTCACGGCCAATCATCGTGTAAATCTTATGGGACTGGTATAGTGAATCTACTAGTACCCCCTCATCTACTCCGTGAATGTTTCGCCCGATAGGGCCTATCTCAACCAGGTTTCGTATCCCCTTCTGGAAGAAGAATCGCCCGTCCGAGGCTCCTCCTCCCGCATCATAGGATGGAACCAAGCCAAGCTCCTTGTAAACCTTTTCTGCCACTTGGATTATTCTCGAATCTTTAATAATGTATGGGGTGGCTCCCTCCCTCACATCCAACTCATATCTAAATCTTCCATATTTTCCCCTGAGCTTTTCAAGCTCCCTCCTAATAACTTCCTCGACATTTGCCCTTGTAACTTTAGGCGTGTTTCTAACGTCTATGCACATGTTGGTTACTCTAGGCAGGACATTCTCCTTGAATCCCGCCTCGAAGATCGTCACTGCAAACGTGGTTCTGGGCATAATATCCATTTCATCCCCCGGGTCAAGCCGCTTCAAAAGGAGAGTGAGCTCCGAGCATATTTCTATGGAACTCGTGTAGTCCATGTAAACCCTTGAAGAATGCATTTCATCCCCATAAACCTTAAGTCTGACAAGTATTATCCCCCTCCTCCCAACCTTTAACTTGAGGTTTGTGGACTCACCTATCAAAACGTAGTCAGGCTTCTTCACTTTGGATAGCACGTACGCTGTTCCTTTAAGCCCTCCAGTTTCCTCGTCTCCAACAGCCATAAGGACTACTTTCCCCTCTAACCCTTCATGCCTTGAGAGCTCCTCGAAGGCTGTGAGCAGTGCAGCTAACCCCCCCTTCATGTCGGCTGCCCCCCTTCCATATAGCCAACCATCATGGACAACTGGCTTAAGGGGATGCTGGCTCCAAGCGTCGCTACTCCACGGGACAGTGTCCCAGTGACCGTTGAAGGCCAGCGTTTCCCCTCCCCTAGAAAACTTCACTTCAGCAACCACGTTCCTTACCCCCTCCCTGTCATACACTTTAACCCTAGAGAAGGGTTTAAGGACGTCTGCTATGTAATCGGCGCACCCACGCTGGTCGCCTGGAGGGTTAGCTGTGTCAAGCTCGATAAGCCTCTTAGCTAGCTTTAAAAC